>CAZDKX010000505.1:0-2519 GCA_964505935.1 uncultured Syntrophobacteraceae bacterium | reverse complement strand
CGGAGGATGCGCTCTTCCGCCGCGGGATCGAAGTTGGTCTGCTGCACGTCATAGACGATGTCCTTCCCCTCGACATATCCCAGTTCAGCCATCTTCGCCTTGAAGCCGTTTACCGTCGTGGCAAACACCTCCAGGCCGCACAGGACACCGATGCGGTTAATCTTCGCTGGCTGCTGCGGACAGCCGCTCACGACAACGGCCAGCAGCAACCCCATCATCTGGAATCCATGACGCATGACGAATCCCCCTCTTCCATCATTTGATGGCCAGAAAACCTTCATCATAAAGCTTCCGGTATTCCGACAGCGACTCCTTCGGCAACCACATCTCCGCAATGCTCCGGTATTCCGGCGTCGGACGGACGCGCATGAGCACCTCGTCGATCTCCTTGATCCGGGCGAGCCCCCATTCGCTCTTGGAGCAGGTGGCGTACCAGATTACCGGCGAGGCACTCTCCCTGAGTTTGAGCATCACGAACTGGCCGGACAGCCCGACCTCTTCGGCAAGGTATTCAACCATCCAGGGATAACCGATGCTGTAATCGATTCGTTTCGAGGCGATCATGCGGAGCAGGCCACGTTTTAAACTGGTGCTGCGGTCGAGGTAGAGGTGTTTCTCCCCCTTGTGGCGGTTGATGATGGCATCGATCTGCTCACCGAAGCTCGCGCCGTCGGCCAGTCCCAATTTCAGGCTCGGGTTCCTGATCACCTCTTCCAGGGACACGCTGTCCGATTCGCCATAGAGGCTCTGGTCCTGCTTGCGAATGATCAGGGAAAGGGGGGTCAACAGGAGCATGGGGAGCCGCGTGAAGTGCATGGTCCTTTCCCGCTCTGCTGTTTTGATCAGGCCGGGCACACAGACTTCATGGCCGGCCTCCAACTCCGCCAGCATCCGTTTCAGATTGGCCCGCTGGTAATGATGCTCGATCTCCGGCAGATGCCGCGCGACCAGCCGGACGAGCACGTCGCCGATGCCCGCGTCCTTGCGCGGCCCCCCGGCAATGCCGATGGGCGGGTAGTCGGAGAGCATCCAGGTGATGGATTCTTTGGCAGAGGCCGGTTCCGATGAGAAAGCGATGACGCAGGCAGAAACGAGCGCAATCAGGGAAGTTTTCCATGCGACAGCCATGATGGTCTCCATTTTCAGGGGCTATCCCAGCTGTTCCCGAAACCCAATGCTTTTGAATCGGGTGATGTGACTCCCCCCTCGAGGGGGGCAAGGGGGGTGTAAGAAACTGCAAATACTTCAGGAACACCCCCCTTCACACCCCTCAAGGGGGGAATTTGTTCGGTGCGAGCTCCATATTTCACCAGCATTGACCCCTCCTTGCCCATAAGGCCAAATGCTGTTGAAGCACCACCACCTCGGCGGTTCTGCTAGTCTTTATTGAAAGCCACCTCGACAACAAAACCACCGTGGGGGGTCGTGAACGGGATGGCGAGGCGGGGTCCGTTGTGGATGTGGGAGATGGAATGGTTCTTTCCCGAGACGATGGTCGGGATCCCCCCTTGCAGGGAAAGCCCGTCCTCGGAAAGCCGTCTCCGCGCATCGCCGCTGATCATGTTGGTCAGTTCGCCCACGGCATCCCTTACCTCGTCATCCATTTCCGTGACCTGGGTGCCGACGAGATTGCCGACAATGGCCATGATTGCTGATTCCGAAAAAGTCAGGGACATGGAACCCCTCGCCACCCCGGTGATCCCGATGATGGCCGAAACATCGCCCAGAGCGGCTCCGTCTTTCTTCAGAAACGGTTTTCCGGGCGTTGGTTTGATCCCCGCCATGGTGCCGAGGACATGCATCGTTGCTGCCAGAAAAGGATTGATCAACCGAGCATCCATTAATCTTCACCCCAAGTGGAATAGTTGAATTGCTGGAAGTCTCCCGCCGAAATCACCCGCGGCAGCCAGGAGCTGCCGGACTCAATGACTTTCCCTCCTGATCAGCCCCTCCAGACGCTGTCGTCAAGTTAATGACGCCAGTCCTCTCTCATTTGACGGCTCCGCAGGCAGTGTACCAACCTCTTCAAAAAATCGGAAAAGAGGAAAACCAGCGGTCTCTCTCCTCCCTCGTCGCAACCGTTCTCAGAACTCCGACATGTCTTCTTCGAAGGGAATCACCTTGGCCGGTGCCACTTTGGCGGGCTGGGACATTGCGTGACCCTTCCCGGCCGGCTTTCTCGCAACCGTCGCGAGGTCCTTTGCGGGATGTGTCGAACTGGAGAGCTTCCCGACTTGCACGCCACCCTTATTCTTGCCATAACGGGAAAGAAGGCCGTGACCATTGCTCTTCCCGCCGTTGCCGCCGACCACGGCGGCCAGGTCCTGGACATAACTCTTCATCTGTTCCGCCTGGGCATTCAATTCCTCGGAGGCGGCCGCCGATTCTTCCGCATTGGCGGCATTCTGCTGAACCACCTTATCCATCTCGGCGACGGCTTTATTGACCTGGTCAATGCCTTGCGCCTGCTCCGTCGAGGCCGCAGCGACCTCGCCCACCAGTTCCCCCATCTTGGTCGT
>CAZDKX010000504.1:0-2521 GCA_964505935.1 uncultured Syntrophobacteraceae bacterium | reverse complement strand
TCGGAGGAAAATCGAACAACATCCGTCGCTTACTGGGAAAGCTGCCCAAGTGGGTAGGGCTTCCCCGGTCCGCTGCTCTGCCCTTTGGCGTCCTCGAGAAGGTGCTGGCCGAAAGCCAAAACCGGGAGATTCAGGATCGCTGCCACCAACTGACCGAAGACCTCGACCGTCTGGCTCAGGACGAAAGGGGAGTCCGGTTAGGGGAGCTTCGGGAAACCCTGCTCGGCCTCAGGGCACCGCACGAGCTCCAGTCCTCCCTGGAAGCGATCATGCGCCAGGCAGGATTGGCCGTACCGGATAAGTTCGAGGATGCCTGGCGCTGCATTGCCCGGGTGTGGGCTTCCAAGTGGAACGAACGCGCCTATCTCAGCCGCAGGGCCATGAAACTCCCCCATGAGGACCTCTTCATGGCGGTGCTCGTTCAGGAAGTGATTGAAGCGGACTACAGCTTTGTCATCCACACGGTCAATCCTGCGACGGGAAACCGCGATGAAATTTACGCCGAAGTGGTGTTGGGCCTCGGCGAAGCGCTGGTTGGGAACTATCCCGGCAGGGCACTGAGCTTCACCTCCAGGAAGGGCATCCACGAGCCTCGGCTTTTGAGCTTTCCCAGCAAGAGCCAGGGGCTTTACGGGGGCGGCCTGATCTTTCGCTCGGATTCCAATGGCGAAGACCTCTCCGGCTTTGCCGGAGCCGGGCTCTACGACAGCTTCCTGCTGCCATCACCCCACAAGGCCCCGCTTGACTACACGGACGAGCCGCTCTGCTGGAACGAACATTTTCGCAAGAACCTGCTGGTCAATATTGCGCTCATCGGCACCATGGTCGAGCGGGTGCTCGGGAGTCCCCAGGATATCGAGGGCGCCTGCCGCCAGGGGCAGTACTTTGTGGTGCAGACCCGACCTCAGGTTGGCCTTTAGGGGAAGGTGAAGGGTGAAGAGTGAAGGGTGAAGGGTGAAGGGTGAAGAGTGAAGAGTGAAAGGGGCTGGTACTTCGTGCTTGAGACCGGACTTCCGGTCGGGTTGACAGGGGATTGACGCTTTGCGGATCCGCATTGGCAATCAGACCGCAATCTCCGCCGGCAAGGCCGAACGGCCGTTTGCCTTCGCGGTGGCGCAGGGTTTTGACGCTTTCGAATGGTTTCCTGACCGAAATGATGCGGGAGCGGGCTGGACGGAAGATGATCTCGATCAGGAGCAGCGGGCGGCGATCAGAGACACCGCGCGTGATCGAGACATCCGGCTTTCGGTGCACGCCCCATGGTGGGCCAATCCCTCCAATCCGGAGGCCGTGAGTGTGCTCGACCAATGCGTCGACTTTGCCCAGGATCTGGACGCGGCCCTGTTCAACGTGCATCTCTATCATGAGCGGGAAACGGCATCTTTCGTGCGCGCCTTCGAGCCCTTGATCGAGCGCCTGGCTTCAGCCGGCATCAGGCTCTCCTTCGAAAACACCCCGCTGACGGGGCCGGAAGAATGCAATGCCCTTTTCCGGGCGCTCACCCGAGGCGGCCGGGCCGACCCCGAAAGGATCGGAATGTGCCTCGATCTCGGCCATGCCAATCTTTGCCGGGCCACCCGCAATGATTACCTGAAATTCATGGACCTGCTCGACCCCGACATTCCCATCATCCACCTGCATCTACACGAGAACTATGGCGACCGGGACGCTCACCTGCCGCTTTTCACCGGCCCCGCGGGCCGGGACCCCTCGGGTGTCGAAGGACTGCTGGAACGACTGGCCGCAAAAGGTTTTTCCGGTTGCATCATTCTGGAACAGTGGCCGGACCCGCCGACCTTGCTCTGCGAGGCCCGGAACCGGCTGCTCGAGATGATCGGCAGGATGTTTCCCGACGAGAGTGCGCCGCCTCCGCAAGCGGGAATTTCCCAAAAGCTCGCAGGGGGTCATACTCCCGGTTCCCCTCCGAAGACGTTGAGCCTTGCTTTGCCAAAGGAGGATTCACGGGAATTCCCAGGGCAGCAACAGCCGATCGCCCAAATCCCCCCCGACCCCCCTTTGCCAAAGGGGGGAGCGGGAGCGGTGCACCAACAGCGCTTTTTCCCCGCGAGTAGAGGGGATGATGCGTCCTGTTCGGCGTCTCTGCCAATTCCAGAAACAGTGAGGCAATCCGCTCATGAGTTTCTGCGGGATTTGGTGGAGGCTGATCAGCGGAACCGGAGCTGGAGGGAAAAGCTGGGCTGGATTCGTGAGGTGTTGAGTGTCCCCGAGGCCGCCTCAGATTTGGAGAAGCTGGTCTGCCTCGCAATCTACCTTCGGTTCATCGGCACCGGCGACATCCCCTGTTACGAAGACGGCCGTCACTTCCGCCCCAGTCATCATGCGAACATCGCCCGCGAGATCACGGAACGCCTCGCCGCCCTCACAACCTCGCAAAACGTTCACATCGTGAGGCGAATCATCCCCTGGCTCCCTTCTTCGGAAAGTGAATTCACCCGGTCGGAGCCTCTCACCCTGATTCGTGATATCGCCCATCGGAACGATATCCCAAAAGAGCTCAAGA
>CAZDKX010000503.1:0-2533 GCA_964505935.1 uncultured Syntrophobacteraceae bacterium | reverse complement strand
AGCAGATCGGATTTCATGACCCCGCCGTTGAAAAGGATGGCTGCCGGATAGGCCACCGGGACGCCCGACTGGCTTGGGTCGCCCTGGGCCTGTCGCCCCAAGAACCTGGCCAGATGCCGGGTCACGGCCGGATCGGTCTCATAGGGCAGACCCATCTCCCGCATGCCGACCTTCGGTTTCTCTTCAGGATAATCCGTGAGTCCGCCGCTCGGAAAGAAACCTTCGATCAGTGTCTGTTCAACTTCCGTGCGGGTCAGTTCCGTGCGAATCAGGCCGCCGAGCAGGGACGATCCCCGGCCGAGGATCACGATCGGCTCCGCTTCGAGGGCGGGATCGGCCAGGAGGCGCTCTTTGGCGCTCCGGGCGCTGTGCCAGAGACCGCGAAACTGCCAGGCATCGAGTTTGGTGCCCTTGAGCGCCAGGCGCGCCTGCACGGCATAGGCCAGCGTCAGGTCCATGTTGTCGCCGCCGAGCAGCAGGTGATCACCCACGGCGACGCGACGGAGGGTCAGCTCGCCGTTTTCCTCGGTGACTTGAATGAGACTCAAATCGGTGGTGCCGCCACCCACATCGACGACCAGGATGGATTCACCCACATGTACGGCCTTCCGCCACCGCTCCTTTTGCGCCTCGACCCACGCATAGAAAGCGGCCTGGGGTTCCTCGAGCAGGGTGACGTGCTCGAGACCGGCGGCTTGTGCGGCCTTGACCGTCAGCTCGCGGGCTACCGCATCAAAGGAGGCGGGCACGGTCAGGTAGAGGTCCTGGGCTTCACAGCGGGCTTCCGGGTCGTGGGCCGCCATCTGGTGATTCCAGGCATCGCGCAGGTGCCGCAGAAACGCAGCCGACGCTTCGACGGGGGAGATGCGCCGGGCTTCCGGGGGGCTGTCCCAGGGGAGGATCGGCTCCATGCGGTCCACTCCGCTGTGACAGAGCCAGGATTTGGCGGATGAAACCAGACGGTTGGGCAGTTCGGCGCCGCGCTTGCGGGCAAACTCGCCCACCACGAAATCCATCTGCGGCTCCCAGGGCAGGGCGAGGCCCCCTGCCGGCACATCATGGGGACCGGGGAGCATGAGAAAGGAGGGCAGAAGCGATTGCGCCCTGACTTCGCCTGGACTCACCACCTGAGGAACGGGGAGCACCTGGATAACCGGTTCGGCCTCATCCGATAAGCGGATGTCGGTGTAGGCCAGTAAGGAGTGGGTCGTGCCAAGGTCGATACCAATGATATATTTTGCATCATTCAAAAGGTTACTCCTGCTTCACAGGCGAGGCAACGCGGCGGGTTTTATTCCTCGATCTCCACCTCCGCCGGGGTGAGAATCCAACCTCTTTCCTGTGGCGCGATCAACTGGGGAAGGTCAACCCTCAGTACCCGCCAGCCGTGATGCCGGAGCGTGCCCTTGAAGGGCGGGTCGCCGGCAACGTTGCCGGTCAGGCGGACGGCTTTGGGATCAAAGTCGGGAGGCACCGTGATTTCGGCCCCCTCGGTTTCGGCCAGGATCGGCTCTAACTCGAGATGCTCCATCAGAGCTGCCTGGCAGCCCTGGTGGATGCTGCGCACGGCCGCGCCGATTTGATCATCGGTGTAGGGATGGAGGTCCTCTTTGAGAAAATCCACCAGACGCCCTTCGCGCTGCAGGATGGCCAGCATCTGCACGGCCGTCTGGGGGGAGTGCGGAGTGGGCTGCAGGACCGTGGGCGAGGGCGCTTCCGGTTGTCGGGCCACGGTGGCTTCTTCAGCAGGAGCCGCCGCTGCGGGCGAGTCTGCTGAAAGCCTTGCCGGCAAGGCCGCGAGCAAGCGCTGCCCCTGGGCCCTGAGCACCAGCCAGAGCACCAGGGTCACCACCAGTCCCAGGCCGAACATCACCGGAGCAAGGTACTGTTCCACTTCGCCGAGGAGTTTCCCGAGACCCGCAAAGGCCGCTTGCGCGTCGGCGGGGAGATTGGAGGCACCGGCGGCCAAGAATGGGTTTACCCACTGATTGAGAGCAGTGAGGATCTGTCTGGCCATGACATAGAGGATGCCCAACAGGATCGCGTTGAGAATGAAGCAGGAAAGTAAAGGCTGTAGGGTCCACGTTCTCTTGGATTGCATACACCGCTCCTCGATCAGAACAGGATTCATGAAAGCTGAAGCAAGCCCGAAATGAACAGAGCATACTTAATCCAAAATCGGTTTGGGGACAAGGGAGGAGTTGGCGGGGGCACGACTTGAACGATCACAAAGGTGGCCGCTCGGCGGATACGCGGAATGCTGCCGCAGGTAAGTGACCTAATGAGGATCGTGCAGCCTGGCAGGCGAAGCATATCGCATGTTCTTCACCGGTCATTCATGCGTATACGCTTCCCCGATTTCTCTCACCGGAGACTTCGCTGGATCACTTTCACAACGACCGGCTCACGGCAACGACCTGCATATCTTCCTGGGCAATCTGTTCCGGCGGATGGCTGAGGACGACAAAATCGGCGCGTTTGCCGGGGGCGAGGGTGCCGGTGGACTCATCGAAGCCGGCATAGGCGCTGCCGG
>CAZDKX010000502.1:0-2557 GCA_964505935.1 uncultured Syntrophobacteraceae bacterium | reverse complement strand
CACACGAAGAGTTGCCTTTCAGGCACCTGTCATTCCACAGCGACACCCGGCGGACGTGCGAGGCCTCTCCCTGGCAGACTCTTGCTTTTCTTCGTGTGTCTTCGTGTGACTTCGTGGATAGTTTTTTGAGGAGTGGGAACTTTTCCTCGGTCTGCTTGTCTGATGGAGTGAAAGCAACGATAATCCACCCAACAAGGAGGCCGGTCATGGAAAAGGTTAGCGTGATGGTGGGAAAGGCTGCGGCAGTCGGACTGCTGACAACGTTGATGATTTTTCAGGCAGTTTTCGGAGTTTTGGATGGCTGGGGCGGCAGGTTTTCCCCGTTGCGACCGGGAGTTGCCTGCGCCCAGACCGCCGAAGGGGGCGATAAGACTCTCTCTCCTTACTTCTTTGTGAAGAGCGAGGACCCCAGTGTCGATCAGCTGCCCTTGAAAGCCACTTCGGTGGCGGTCGGCATTGCCGGGGTGATTGCCGACGTAAAGGTGACCCAGGTCTACAAGAACACCGGCCAGGAGCCGCTCGAGGCCATCTATGTGTTTCCCGCTTCGACCCGAGCCGCCGTCTACGGCATGAAGATGACCATCGGCGAGCGCACCATTGTGGCCGAGATCCGCAAGCGGGAGGAGGCTCGGGCGGCCTACGAGCAGGCTAAACAGGAGGGGAAGAGCGCCTCGCTCCTCGAACAGCAGCGTCCCAATGTGTTTCAGATGAATGTGGCCAACATTCTGCCGGGAGACGAGATCAAAACCGAGCTGCAGTATACGGAATTGATCACCCCCACCGACGCCGTCTACGAATTCGTCTACCCGACGGTGGTCGGGCCGCGCTACTCCAACCAGCCCGAAGCCGCGGCCGCGCCCTCGGAAAAATGGTCTCAGAGCCCCTACCTGCGTCAGGGTGAGCCACCAACCACGACTTTCGATATGAGCATCAATCTGTCCACGGGAGTGCCGGTCCGGGAGACGACCTGTTCGTCCCATCAGGTGGACATTCGCTACGACGACCCCTCGCATGCCAGGGTTACGCTGGCGGCGAGCGAGCAATTCGGCGGCAACCGGGACTTCATCCTCAAGTATCGCCTGGCGGGCAACCAGATCGAGTCGGGGCTGCTGCTTTACGAAGGCAGGGAGGAGAACTTCTTTCTATTGATGGCGCAGCCGCCCAAACGCTTCGAGACGAGCCAGATTCCGCCGCGCGAGTATATCTTCATCGTGGATGTCTCAGGCTCCATGCACGGCTTTCCCCTCGAGATCAGCAAGAAGCTGATGCATGATCTCCTCGGGGGGCTGCGATCTACCGACACCTTCAACGTTCTGCTGTTTGCGGGAGGATCGCAACTGCTGGCGGAAAGATCGCTGCCCGCGACGGCGGAGAACATCCGTCAGGCTGAAAGCCTGATCGCCCGTCAGCAGGGTGGCGGTGGCACGGAACTGCTGCCCGCCCTCAAACGCGCCCTCCAGTTGCCGCGAGCCGAAAAGAGCGCCCGCACCCTGGTGATGGTGACGGATGGCTATGTAACGGTGGAACCGGAGGCTTTTGATCTCATCCGGAAGAATCTGGGAAGCGCCAACTTCTTCAGCTTCGGGATCGGGTCGAGCGTGAATCGCTTTCTCATCGAGGGCATGGCCCGCGCCGGAGCCGGGGAGCCGGCTATCATCACCAAGCCTGATGCGGCCCCCGCTGCCGCCGAGAAGTTCCGCACCTATATCCAGTCGCCGCTCCTGACCGGCATTCGGCTTGAATGGGGTGGCTTTGAGGCTTACGAGATCGAACCGGCCGCGGTGCCCGATGTGTTTGCCGAGCGCCCGGTGCTGGTCTACGGCAAATGGCGCGGCCAGGCCAAGGGCACGATCAAGATAACCGGGCTTGCCGGCACTGAGCGTTATTCAAAGGCGCTCGAAGTGTCCAGGGTCAAGCCCATGGAGGCCAATGCCGCCCTGCGCTATCTGTGGGCGCGCTCCCGTATCGCCCAGCTTGGGGACTATAACCTGCTGCACCGGGATGATCAGCGCATTGCCGAGATCACCAACCTGGCGCTCCGCTACAACCTGCTCTCGGCCTATACGTCCTTTGTGGCGATCGATTCCGAAATCCGCCGCCAAGGCGGCGATGTAACCACCGTCAAGCAGCCGCTGCCGCTCCCCCAAGGGGTCTCGGACCTTGCCGTGGGCGGGATGGGATACGCCCCCATGATGGCGGCCCCCACGGCCAGCCGGAGAGAAGCCCTGGCCCTGAAACAGCTAGCCCGGCCCCATGAGGCAGAAACGAAAACACCGTCGGAACAAAGTCGGCCCGGCCGGTCACTTGATGAGAAAAAGGACGCTCAAGGCGAGGGTGCCCCGGGGCTGCACATCGCCAGGCTGACCGTCTCCGGAGAGCTCTCGGAGGCTGCCGTGAGGGGGGTTGTGGAGAAGCAACTGGCGGCGATTCGCCAGTGCTGCCCTGAAAAAGGGGCGGCACCTGCCGAAGAGGTCACGCTCGAATGGACCATCGAGGCCGGCGGCCGGGTCAGCGGGCTAAAAGTGGTCGGGAAGGCAAAGGACCCCAAGGCCCTCGA
>CAZDKX010000501.1:0-2579 GCA_964505935.1 uncultured Syntrophobacteraceae bacterium | reverse complement strand
GATTGAAGCGCTTCAGTTCGAGTTCATGCGCAATGCGCTCCTGGCGGGGCTGCTGACCAGCATCGCCTGCGGCATGATCGGGACCCTGGTGGTGGTTAACCGCATTGTCTTCATTTCCGGAGGCATTGCCCACGCCGCCTATGGCGGGGTTGGGCTGGCCTTTTTCTTGGGGATTCCGCCTCTTGCCGGGGCCGCCGGGTTTTCCCTGGTGATTTCAGCGATCATGGCCCTGGTCACCGCCAGGAACAAGCAGCGGGCGGACACCATCGTGGGCGTCTTGTGGGCGGTGGGCATGGCCGTCGGCATCATTCTGGTAGACCTCTCCTCGGGCTATAACGTCGATCTCATGAGCTACCTGTTTGGAAGCATTCTGGCCGTTCCGGGGTCCGATCTGGTGATGATGGGGACGGTGGACCTGCTGGTGCTGGTGATCGTGAGCCTGTTTTACAACGGGTTTCTGGCGATGTCGTTTGATGAGGAATTTGCGATGGCCGCGGGCGTCCCGGTCAAACCTCTCTATTTCGCCCTGCTCGCGATGACGGCTTTTGTGGTGGTGATGGCGATTCGCGTGGTGGGGCTGATACTCGTCATTGCCCTGTTCACCATCCCCCCCCATATTGCGGAACGCTATTCCGGCTCGCTCCAGGGCATGATGGTACTATCAGTCGTGCTCAGCTGCGTCTTCACGGTCACCGGCCTGTGGCTTTCCTATGTTTTCAACTTGACTTCGGGGGCGACCATCATCCTCGTCGCGGCGTTCTTCTTCTTTGCTTCCTTGATGGTGGAGCGATTTCGCGGCAAAGGCAGATAGCGAGATGGTGGACAATCATTTTCCAATCGATTTGACACGTCATATTCGACGGTACTGGGGCAACAGTGAACCTCCTCTGCCGCCCCCGAAACTTCTCCGCCAACTGGTGGAAACAGCTTACCTGGCTAGTCTCGCGACCGAGGAAGGGCGGCGTCTGAGCTACAATCTCTGTTGTTTGCCCGATCCATTCGCCCATGAAGAATCAATCCGCGGGGTCCCCGGTGAATGGTGGCCCTTCACGGAACCACGCCGGCTGACGGCGCGTGAGATCTCCAAACTGGCCCTGGCGACCAGTGCCGAGACCGACGCCATGTGGGTGAGCTGGTCGCCGGATCAGCAGCTGTGGCTCAGGGGCGTGCTCAACCTGCAGGCAGACTGGCCACGCTGGATGCGGCTGCTGGGGGAGGGCATGAGTGGTTTGCCGGCGGGCTTGAATCTGCGTGTCACGGCCCCAGGGTGCATCGCTGCCTATCAAGGGGACTGGTTGATTGCGGAATTGCGTTCAGGAAGGATCGAGTCCCATTACGGGACCAGCATGATGCCGGTCGAGGGCATTTTGCCTGCCGCCTTCCAAGGGTTGGCGGGTCTGTCTCTCCGCGCTGGCCGTCCCAAACCGCTCGAGGCGTGGACTTGCCATGACAGAGAGGTGAGTCTTTGGTTCGAAACGGTTTTTTGGATTGTTGACGCGATTCAAGAGTTGCAGCACGGAGGGACCCTGCTCATCCTGCCTGACGGCCAGCTGCAACAAGCCCCAGAAAGCATCCGCCTGAAATACGCTTTCAGTTCTCAGTCCCAACAACTGCGGCGCAGCTTCATTGAGGTTATCGAGCTCGATCATCACCTGGCCGAGGCTGCCGAGTCCTTTCTCGCCGCTCTTCAATCGCCGGAGGATCGGAATGGCGGCAATGTCAATCAGAGGCAGTTGCTCCGCAAGCTGACCAAGAGGACTCACGAGGCGCGGGTGCGCCACTTGAGGAATGCGAAATTTGCCGGCGGTCTTGCCGGTGTCGACGGTGCCGTGGTGCTCACGCACACTTTCGATATTCTGGGGTTTGGCGGGGAGATCCGCTGTGAGATGCCTGATCATTATCATGTGGAAGAGTATCATCATCATTCGAGCGACTGCGGGACTGCGTGTGACATTGAACAGTTCGGCATGCGTCATCGATCGGCCCTGAAGCTGTGTGCATCCTTACCGGGTGCGACGGCGTTCGTCTTATCCCAGGACGGCGGGGTCGCCCTGGTCTGGGCATCAGCGGGAAAGGTCATGATCCGCAAACAATTCATCCCGGATATCGATGCCATTACCGTGCGGGTGCGCATGTGCCTCGATGATCACGGTGAACCACTGCACTTGACGCTTTAGGAGAGGGATAGGTTGGTAGCGCCAACATGAGCCTGTTAGCCCGATTATTGAGAGTGTGGATGAGCTGGATCCTCGCCTGGCCGGGTCTCGTTCTGCTCATTGCCTTTGCCTTATGCGTGGCTTCGGTCGTTTTGACCGTGACCAGACTCGAAATGGTAACGGACCAGCTCGAATTAATCGCCGAAGATCATCCCCTGGTGGCCCTCAGCGACCGGATGGATCCTTTCAATCGCGACAGCAAGAGGCGGCTGGATGTGGTCATCGAGGCCCCCACGCCCCAGCAGGCGGTGGCCTTTGTGCGTGAACTCGCCTCCCGGATCGCCAAGGATCCCGAGCATTTTCAAAGCATGATCTACCGGGTGGACCCGGAGCGCTTCAAAGCCTGGCAGCTGCTCTATCTCG
>CAZDKX010000500.1:0-2595 GCA_964505935.1 uncultured Syntrophobacteraceae bacterium | reverse complement strand
AATCATTCTGCCTGCCCTCAACGCCGTCGAGCGTGCCAGCGCCGAGGCGATCACCCGCGCCAACCGGCACATCTACAAAACCTTGGCCAAGCCTCTGTCGGACGCGCATCACCGTTGTCTCGATGACCTGCTCATGCGCCGCGACAACGGCAAGACGACTTGGCTCGCCTGGCTGCGCCAGTCACCGGCCAAGCCGAATTCTCGGTGCATGCTCGAACACATCGAGCGCCTCAAAGCCTGGCAGGCGCTCGGCCTGCCTTCGGGCATCGAGCGGCTGGTTCATCAAAATCGGCTGCTCAAAATCGCCCGCGAGGGCGGCCAGATGACGCCCGCCGACTTGGCCAAATTCGAGCCGCAGCGTCGTTACGCCACTCTGGTGGCGCTCGCCATCGAGGGCATGGCGACCGTCACCGACGAGATCATCGATCTGCACGACCGCATCCTCGGCAAGCTGTTCAACGCCGCCAAAAACAAGCATCAGCAGCAATTCCAGGCATCCGGCAAGTCGATCAATGCCAAGGTACGCTTGTTCGGCCGCATCGGCCAGGCCCTGATCGAAGCCAAGCAAAACGGCGGTGATCCCTTTGCCGCCATCGAGGCTGTCATGCCCTGGGACGCCTTCGCCGAGAGCGTCAACGAGGCGCAGAAGCTCGCGCAGCCCGAGGACTTCGATTTCCTACATCGCATCAGCGAGAGCTACGCTACGCTACGCCGCTACGCGCCGGAATTCCTCGCCGTGCTCAAGCTGCGGGCCGCGCCCGCCGCCAGGAACGTGCTCGATGCCATCGAGGTGCTGCGCGCCATGAACACCGACAACGCCCGCAAGGTGCCCGCCGATGCTCCGACCGATTTCATCAAGCCGCGCTGGCAAAAGCTGGTGATGACCGATGCCGGCATCGACCGGCGTTACTACGAACTGTGCGCACTGTCGGAGTTGAAGAACTCGCTGCGTGCCGGCGACATCTGGGTGCAGGGGTCGCGTCAATTTAAGGACTTCGAGGATTACCTGGTGTCACCGGAGAAATTCATCAGCCTCATACAGGCCAGTGAATTGCCGCTGGCCGTAGCTGCCGACTGCGACCAGTACCTGCACGACCGGCTCACGCTGCTGGAAACGCAACTCGCTACGGTCAACCGCATGGCGCTGGCCAACGACCTGCCGGATGCCATCATCACCGAGTCGGGCTTGAAGATCACGCCACTCGATGCGGCGGTGCCCGATACTGCGCAGGCCCTGCTCGACCAGACGGCGATGATCCTGCCGCACGTCAAGATCACCGAACTGCTGCTGGAGGTGGACGCGTGGACGGGCTTCACCAGCCACTTCACCCACCTGAAATCGGGCAACCGGGCTAAGGACAAGGATCTGCTGCTGACAACCATCTTGGCCGACGCGATCAACCTGGGCCTGACCAAGATGGTCGAGTCCTGCCCCGGCACAACTTACGCCAAGCTTGCATGGCTGCAAGCCTGGCACATCCGCGACGAAACCTACTCGACGGCGCTGGCCGAGCTGGTCAATGCCCAGTTCCGGCATCCCTTCGCCGAATATTGGGGCGACGGCACCACATCATCATCGGACGGCCAGAACTTCCGAACCGGGAGCAAGGCCGAGAACACAGGCCACATCAACCCGAAATATGGCAGCAGCCCAGGGCGGACATTCTACACCCATATATCCGACCAGTATACACCGTTCCACATCAAGGTCGTAAACGTAGGCGTGCGCGACTCAACCTACGTGCTTGACGGCCTGCTATACCACGAATCCGATTTGCGCATCGAGGAGCACTACACCGATACGGCAGGCTTCACCGATCACGTCTTCGCCCTCATGCATCTGCTGGGCTTCCGCTTTGCGCCGCGCATCCGCGACCTGGGCGATACCAAGCTCTACATCCCGAAGGGCGACCACGCCTATGACGCGCTGAAACCTATGATCGGCGGCACACTCAACATCAAGCACGTTCGCTCCCATTGGGACGAAATCTTGCGGCTGGCCACCTCGATCAGACAAGGTACGGTGACAGCATCCCTGATGCTGCGCAAGCTCGGCAGTTACCCGCGCCAGAACGGACTGGCCGTGGCGCTCCGTGAACTGGGCCGTTTCGAGCGAACCCTGTTCATCCTGGACTGGTTGCAAAGCGTGGAGTTGCGCCGCCGAGTGCATGCCGGGCTGAACAAGGGTGAGGCTCGCAATGCGCTGGCCAGGGCAGTCTTCTTCAACCGCCTGGGAGAAATTCGCGACCGGAGTTTCGAGCAACAGCGCTACCGGGCCAGCGGCCTCAACCTGGTGACAGCCGCCATCGTTCTGTGGAACACGGTCTATCTGGAACGGGCGGCGAACGCCTTGCGCGGCCATGGCCAGATGATCGATGACGCCCTATTGCAGTACCTGTCGCCGCTGGGCTGGGAGCACATCAACCTGACCGGTGATTACCTGTGGCGCAGCAGCGCCAAAATCGGTGCGGGTAAGTTCAGGCCGCTACGCCCACTGAAACCGGCTTAGCGTGCTTTATTTTCCGTTTTCTGAGGTGACCCCAACGTCAACGATGTCGTGGCCACCTACGAGATCTATCTGGCGCTGCAGCGCTT
>CAZDKX010000499.1:0-2598 GCA_964505935.1 uncultured Syntrophobacteraceae bacterium | reverse complement strand
GGCGTTGAAGGCGCCGGGAACCTGGTAGAACTTTATCGCATCGCCGGCGGTGGAATTCGTCCAGTTGCCGTCGCCGAAATCGATGCGGTAGTAACTGATCGACCCGTCGGGATCGTGAGCGCTGCAGAGGAAATTGACCAATTGCGGAACAGGCGCACTTTGCGGATTGGCGGTGAAGGAGTCGATCACAGGATGCTGGTTGGGCAGCACGGTGATGGCCAGCGGCGAGGAGACGGTTTCCGCTCCCCGATTATCTACGGCGGTACAGGTCGCATTGAAATTGCCAACGCCGTAGACATTGGCTGCCTGGCCACTCGGCGATGAGGTGGTGTTGCCGTCCCCAAAAGTGAAGCGATAGTTGACGATCGAGCCGTGCGGGTCAGGGTCGTGGGCGCTGCAGGTGAAGTTCACCAGCAGGAAGTCGATGCCGGTCTGGTTGTCGGCGGTGAAGGCGTGGATCACCGGTGGGCGATTGTCGGCCACAGTTACCGTCACCGGGCTTGACGAGCTGGAACAGTCATTGGTGTCGACCACGGTGCACGTCGCGGCGTAGGTGCCGCCGGCAGTGTAGCGGTGGTTGATCTGAATGGTAGTGTTATCCGTTGGGGTCGTGGCTTCCGTCCCGTCGCCGAAATGCCACATGACCTCTTTGACGCGGGTGCCGGGATCCTTGGTTTTGCATGTGAAGCGGACCTGCAGGGGGGCCATGCCTTGGAGGGGTCTGGCCGTCAGGGACTTCACCGACGGGGTGCGCGCCAGCCAGGTAAAGATGTTTTTCGCCAGTTGAAGGTTGTTCGTGTAGTCGATCCACCCGTTCATCATCCAGCTCGAATCGCCGATGGCCAAGATCCGGCCGGCGCCGCTCTCCGCAAGGGCCAGCACCGGGTATTGCCCTGAAGGTTGATCAGCGTCCTGCTGACATTCCCATTCACTGATCATGAAGTTCCAGGTGCAGTCGGTATCGCGCCAGCTGCTGGCATCCGCGCGGGCGACCGCGCGGGCGGGAGCTTTCACCCCGACGCCGGCACCCCAAAAGAGTGAAAAACTCCCGACCCCTTCTTTCAGGAGGTTCGAACGAATGTCGTTGATAATCGGCAAATCCACGCCCCCGTCCGGGTCGGAGGGGTTGCTCAAGTGGCTCCCTGAGCTGCACAGCATATCATTCCGGAAGCGAATCCCGAAGTTTCCCGCAATGCGGTTGAGCGATCGGCGCCAGTTGCGCGACCAGTTGGCCCGCCCCAGTTCGCCGACGAGAAAGAGGCTCTTGCCCGAGTTGACGAATTGCACCAGGGCTGCCGCTTCGCCATCGGTGATTTCACGCTGCCCGCCCCCGCCGGCATACCAGCCCAGGGAGAAGACCACCACATCGTAGGGCGCGATCAGCGAAGTCGTAATCTCGGAGGGCAGCACCTCCTCGACCGCAAAGCCGAGTCCCGCCAGCGTTCCCTTGAGAAAGGAGTATTCGCTGCCTTCGCGATCATCCAGGAACAGCACCTTCTTGCACGGAGAAGCGCCCAAGCTGGGGAAAAGCAGGTGGTCAGGCTCCACCTGACCAGGTGTGGGCCCCCCGAAGAGAGTGATGTCGGGTCCTGCAAGCGATTTCACCGCTTCCGAATCACTCCCCGCCCTGGTCGGGCTACCCGCATTCAGCAGCAGGATGCTCAACACCAGCAGAATTACCAGCAAACATTCTTGCTTTTTAAACATGGTCGCCCCTCCCTTTAAATCCTCTGTAAATAAGAAATACGTCCCTCCAAAAAGCAAATATCGAATATCCAACAAGGAATATCGAATGATGAAATGGCAGAAAGCGAACCGCAGAATATCCAACAAGAAATATCCAATGATGAAATGTTACCTCTGGCAGTGGCCCCGTTTGATGCAAAAGACAATAGGAATGACTCCTCTTGATTTCAAGCCCTTCCTTTTCGGCCTTCTGCGGTTGGGAATTGGATATTGGATATTCGCTTTTCATCGTTTTCATCCAGCCGCGCCTTTCCGGCAAACTCTCTTCCCTTCGGCCTTCTGCGGTTGGGAATTGGATATTGGACATTCGCTTTTACAACAGTTCCTCGGCAGCCTGCCGCACAATCTGGTACCATGCCTGAAAGTTTCCCGAAGGGGCCATCTTGTCGATGCTCTTCACGGTGCGCCCGGTTTCCACATCTACGAGCCGCACGTCAATCCTGGTCTGGTCGCCTCCGAAGGACTGGTAGGCGCCGAAGATCATGGTGCGGGCCCCCACCATCCTTCCCAGCCGCAGGCGCGTGGACTCGTCCACGAACGCTTGGCTGCCAAGGTTTTGTTCCTCAAGGACGAGGAGCAGGCGCTGCCTTTCAACCACCTCCCAGGTCCCCTTGCGCATGATCGCTTCCGCAGCCTCGGCGGCAAGGCGTTCGCCCAGGTCCGGCTGCGCAAAATGGGTCGGGCTCAAGTTGTCGAAATCCCAGACGGCCACACTCGATGGTCCCCTTGGCGCTGCAGTGGCCACCGCCGTTGGTTCGGGCGTTGAAGCGCAGCCAGAGAGCAGCAGGCAGAGGAGAATAAGGAAGAGCCCACGAAGGATGCCATCAGCGAGCCTTGCTGTCTCCCCGCAAC
>CAZDKX010000498.1:0-2610 GCA_964505935.1 uncultured Syntrophobacteraceae bacterium | reverse complement strand
CGTCTTCCAGAACCTCGGCAACGATTTCCTGATTGCGTCTCGTCGGATTCATTCGACCTGCCATATCTCGTAATTTTGTACTGCTTTACTCCTGTCCAAAAGACACGTGCCTTTTATAACATCTTTAAGATTTTCGCAAGGGAACAGCAATCGAAATGCTGTCCGGTTAGCGGCGTCGGTCCCCATCAGGCTGAATGACCGGGGTGTGAATCACTCCTCAACAGGCGCTTCCTGCGGGGCCATGCCGGCCAGAACGGCAGGGAGTACGAAAAGGGCGCACAGCAGCACGCAAATGCTTCCCGCCCAAGCTACGAAGCCGAGACTGAAAATGCCCCGATGATGGGAGATCATGAGGGCGCCGAAGCCGACCGTGGTGGTCAAGGCAGCCAGAATTACGCCTTTTGCGGTGCTGAGCGGCAGGTGTCCCGGCAACATTCTGCCTTCTTGCCAACGGCTCAAGACGATGACGGCATATTCCACGCCGGCCCCGACGACGAGCGGCATGAAAATGCTGTTGGCAAGGTTGAACTGCACATCCGCGAATCCCATGATGCCAACGGTCCAGAGAGTCCCCAGCCCGAGGGGCACAAACGCCAGCGCAGTCAGGCGAAGATTTCGGAAAGTGAGCAGCAGCAGGATCAAAATGGCGATCACGGCGAACGCCGAGGCTTTGATGCAGGCGCTTCGAAAGGCTGAGGCAAATACATACAGGGCCACCGGCGGCCCCACCACCTGGGGATCAACACTCTGCAACTCCCGCACAAAGCGTGCCAGGGCATGTTCCTGCCAGACGGATTCCTTGGGAAAGACGCGCAGCAGGTACGTTCCCCCCTGGTAGAACCAAGCCCGCAGCGTTTCCGGTAAATCCACAACGGTCATGGATGACGCATGGACTCCCTCCCGCAGCGCATGCCACTTGCTCACGACATCGTCCAGGAAGCGCCGGCGATACTCCGTAAGCCTCGCCATCGCTTCGGGGGTACTTTGCAGGGTTTCAATGATCTCCTGCGCCAGACCTCGGACCCGCGTCATCTGCTCGACCAGGGGCTTCTCGGCCCCCCAGCGGGCCGCCTGGTCGTCCTGCAGCTTGAAGCGAATTCTTTCCAGGATAGCCATGAAGGCTTCGAGGTCCGTCAGCTCATGCTCGCGCAGCGGAACATCATGCATTGCAGGAATCAAGGGGATGAGTGAACGGAGCAGCGGGAGCTTTTCTTCCTGGTCTGCCGGCAGCAGGGAAAAGACGCTCTCCACTTCCAAAACCGATTGCAGGGCCTGAAATGCTTTGGTTTTCGCCGTTGCCTCTTCTGGCGAGGCAGCGAAAGCACTGGCAAAGAGCGCCGAGCGTTGCGAGTTTTCCACCAGGGTCTTTTCCCAGACCACCGATTCCGCATTCGCCGCCTGCAGCCTCATGGGGTTGAGATCGAAGTAAACCTGGCTCGCGCTGACCAGACAGACCAGTGCCAGGACCCCGGCGCCGGAGAGCACCATACGGGCGTGGCGGGGGGTGAAGCTGATCAAATCCCGCGGTCCGGCGGTGGCAGGAGAGGAAGTTGCTGCTTTTACCCTCCCTCCGAGAAGCACCGTCAACGCCGGCAAAACGCTGAAATCGGCAACGAGATTGAGGAGGATGCCCATCCCGGTAATGAGGCCCAGTTCCATGAGCCCCTTGAACGCGGTCAGGAGGAAGGGCAGAAAGGAGAGGGTGGTGCCCAGTCCTGCCAATAGAATGCCCGGCCCCGACCGCTCATTCACCCGCCTGATGACTTGCCGCATGTCACGGCCGCCGCCCCGTTCCTCCTCCTCCAGCCTTGAAAACCAATGGATCCCGGAGTCCACGCCAAGTCCGCAAAGGAGCGGGGCAAAGACGATGGAAAACATATTGAGGTGACCAACCACCAGGGTGGCACAGCCGAATGACCAGCAGAGGCCAACCCCGAGGGAGATGATCTGCAGGACCGGCCGGCGAAAACTCCTCCGGAAAGCGACCATCAGGAGGAAGACGCCGACGAGGGAGAGCCATGTGGCCACCTCCATATCCTCCATGACCGTGCTCATCTCGTCATTGTTCAAGGCTTCCTGGCCGGTCACCCCTGCCTTCACCCCGGGAAAAGAGGCCTGTACCTCCTGGATATGCTTCCTCAGCCGGGTCAGAGCTTCCTCGCTGGCGAGGACACTGCCCGCCGTTTTTTGGGGTATGGCAAAGGCGATCAGATAGCGCTTCTCGCCCTCCCAGAAGTATCCCTCGAGGAGAGGTTCCCACGCAGCATCCTTGAGCAGCGTGGACCACGGCGATACGAAGGTCGCGGAACCATGGAGGCTGCTTGACATGCCTTCCAGGGTCGTGATGAGAAAGCCCAGGTCGAAAGGCTCTTTCTTGCCCACTGCAGGGTCGCCCTCATCCAGGAAGCCGGTAAAAAGCTCGCCCACCATCCGGGAGGCCATCTCCCGGTTCAAGAGCTCGAGGAAGCTCA
This sequence comes from uncultured Syntrophobacteraceae bacterium, assembly GCA_964505935.1. Lineage (GTDB taxonomy): Bacteria > Desulfobacterota > Syntrophobacteria > Syntrophobacterales > Syntrophobacteraceae > JADGQM01. The sequence goes on along the minus strand of CAZDKX010000498.1, from coordinate 139 downwards.
GCAGCTCGGGCCGTTCGGCAAACCCCCGGATGAGGCTCTCATGGGATTTCATTTTGTCGTTGAGGGCAACGAGGTCCTTGGGGTCGAGATAGAGCAGCTGCCAGGCTTTGAAGCGCTCCGGGTCCACCCGGTAGATCAT
>CAZDKX010000497.1:0-2633 GCA_964505935.1 uncultured Syntrophobacteraceae bacterium | reverse complement strand
CCGCAGCAGATGGCCTTTCCCCTCCCCGAAAAGCCCTCCATCGCCGTTCTGCCACTCGTGAACATGACCGGCGATCATAGCCAGGATTTCTTTTGCGATGGGTTGACCGAAAGCCTGATAACGGCCCTCTCCAAAGTGCCGCACCTCTTCGTCATCGCTCGTGACTCCACCTCCAGGTACAAAGGCAAGCCAGTGAGCACCAAACAGGTGAGCGAGGACCTCGGGGTGCGGTACGTGTTGCAGGGGAGTCTGCAGAAAGCCGGGGAACGGGTGCGAATCACGGCGCAGCTCATCGATGCCGTTAAGGGGCATCATCTCTGGTCCGAGCGATACGACCGAAGCCTTGAAGACATCTTCGCCCTGCAAGACGAGATTACCATCAAGGTCCTCACGGAGCTCCGGGTAAAGATCACCGGGGGAGAAACAGTACGCATGCACGCAAAGGGAACCAGCAACCTTCAGGCCTACTTGAAATCGATGGAATGCGATGGGTACCGGGACCAAAACAACAAAGATGCCAATGCTGTGGCCAAAAGGCTTTGCCAGGAAGCCGCCGAGCTCGATCCAAATTACGCGATGCCCCATGTCGGCCTGGCCAGATGTTGGGTGGGGGACCTATACTTCGCTGTCAGTGAATCACCTAAAGAAACCTTGTCCAAAGCTATGAAATCGGCAGAAAAGGCCATCGCCCTGGACAGCTCCCTGGCTGAAGCCCATGCTGCCATGAGCCTTGTCCTGGTCATGCAGCGTCAGTATGACCAGGCGATTGAGGCCGGGGAACGGGCCGTGAGCCTTAACCCCAACAGCGCCATCGCTCTGTACACTCTTGCCTTGTGCCTGAACTATTCTTACCGGAGCGAGGAGGCGCTTCCTCTGGTTCAAAAAGCCGTCCGGCTCAATCCTTTGGTGCCGAGGTATTACAGCCATCTCGGGATCGCCTTCCGTGAAACTGGAAGGTTTGAGGAGGGCATCAGTACCATCAAGAAGTGCCTTCAGATTGCGCCTAATGATGTGTTGGCATATATCGTTCTGGTGAGTCTGTATGCGTACGCTGGACGTGAAGATGAGGCCCGGGCGGCAGCGGCGGAGATCCAACGCATTGACCCCAAATTCTCTGTCGAGAAGTTCGCAAAAGGGTCTGCATGGAAGGAAGGACCCAGGAGAGATCGCTTCCTGAATTCCCTGCGTCAGGCGGGGGTGAAGTGAAGATACCCGCCTTCCTTGCCGAAAAACCAGCGATCAAAAGCCTGGGGATAACGAAACCATATTACCCATGCGAGGACGGCTTCCCTTTTTCCACTTCTCCCAAGAAGCTGCTGATTACTCATCAAAGCCTATTGACCCTCCATGCTAACGCCATGAGGGTGGTGGGCTGAACGGGGGGTCTCCATGAACAGGCTTGTCATGGAATTCGTAAGGAGCGATGAAATCCCGCCGAGATACAATACCCTGTTCATCAAAATCCACTTTGAGTAAATAACGATTGGCCGGATTCAATTGCGTGCCCGATCCCGGTCCTCCGGAAAATATCAGGGCCACTTCATACTTTCTCACATACCTAATCTGCTTCCCGCCGCCCAAAACCTCGTCCGGCGGCCCCAGCATTGTCAGGACCTCCTCCCTGGTAGTCTTCCCCGGGATGATTTTCGAAGCGGTTTCTTTATCTAAATTGACTCGGGATGAACCAGACCCAATGTATAGGCAGCCGCTGAAAGCGACGCTTAGAAACACACACCAGACGATACGAATCGTCACTCTCTGCCGATTCAAAACAGTGCCTTTCGAAGGGTTGATCAGGTCCTGACGCTTCCTCATGCAGTCTCTCCGCCAGCTGGCATCACAAAGAGACAATCAAACCACAGGCTTTGGTTGACATCCTCCCGAAAGAACGTAACCTGCCCCCCTTCCCGCCGGCAAGGGTTAAAGTAAACTCCCGGGCCTTTCCCGGTTTCATCGCCGACCGGTCGCGGGGAAGCCTTGCAAAGCTGTGGATGTGGAGCATAATGAGGCCTGATAGTGCTCGTGGAGTTTGCATCAAGGCCCTGGTTTCGAGGTTGCCATGACGAAAAGGCCAATCGTCCTGTTTCTTCTTCTCTCATTCGTGGTTCTCCTCGCCGGATGCACTGCCTACAAGCTTTTGCATTCGACGGAGTTCGAGACGCCAAAGTTCGAGTTTTCTGGATACGCGATCAAGCGGGTAACGGCCAGACAGGCTGAGGTCGATTTCATCGTCCTGGCGAACAACCCGAACCCTGTCGGCATCAAGGGCGTTTCAGCCAATTACGAGCTGTACCTGGACGACCACAGGTTCGCTGCAGGCGAAGCCGTCGCCGTTGAACTGCCCCCGGGGAAGGAGACCGCCGTCACCGTCCCGGTGGTCGTTGTCTACCAGGAATTGCTGAACGCCATCGGCCCGGCGATCCAACGGTTCTTGTCCAATCAGAAATCCATGCCGATCACGGTGAAGGCCAAACTCTACGGAACCCCAAGACTGTACAGCGACGCGGAGGAAGGATTGCTTCCCCCCTTCCAAAAAAGCATAAGCGAGACGATAGCCATCCCCCTGCCCGAGGACGAAGTCAACGATGCGCGGGACAGACTTGAAAAGGCCCTCCGAAGCCTTTTCTGAAATC
>CAZDKX010000496.1:0-2658 GCA_964505935.1 uncultured Syntrophobacteraceae bacterium | reverse complement strand
AGTTCCGAGTAATGAGTTCCGAGTGCCCAGTATAACTCGAGCCTTTGGTTTGTCTTCGGGTGTTCCGAAGCAACATGAGTTACTGCTTCGAAAAGTTGCGGGTTGCGAGTTGCGGGTTGCGCGAAACGAGTTAGCCGGTCAATCGCGGCCCTTTTCATGTGTCTTCGGGTGTCCCGAAGGGACATGAGTTACTGAACGAAAGGTTGAGCCGTAACTGCGGCTCCACACCGAGCGACCGACACGACGAAGGAATGAATCGGCCAAAAAGTGAAAAGTGAGGGTGAAACGGGGAAGGGGAAAAGCGAAAGACGGTGAGGGGTGAGGCGTGAGGCGTGAGGGGCAAAAGCAAAAAGCAGAAGGCGGTGAAGCGGTGAGTGGGTGAATCGGAATAGCGGCAAACAGAAAGACGGTGAAGCGGTGAGGTCCTGAGGGTGAGGAAGTGTATCAGGGCAGGTAATCGATGCGATTCTTCCAATAATCGGGTTCCCGATACAAATGCATCACAGCCAGGATAAGGATGCCGTGCAGATCCTGCGCATAAATGACACCATAAGGAAATCGGCGCGTTTGACAACGGCGGAGGTCCCCACCGAGTGCCGGCCAAGCCTCGGGAAAACTGAGAATATTTGAGATTGTTGAGTAGATTTCCGAAGCGAAATCAAGGCCCAGGCCAGGTCTGCAGGATTCATAATACTCGATACCATCCATCAATTCTTGTCTGGCCTCTGGGTGAAAAAGGTATGTCATCTAGAGAAGCGCTCACGAATCTCAGCAAATACCTGATCACCTTCAATGGGCTCTACATTCCCCAAACGAATTTCCTGGAGTCGCCTGGCGGCAACTTCAAGCCATTGCTCATCAATGGCACTGATCGGCGTATTGAGGCTGCGAAGAAGCGAATCGACAATCTCTACCCTTTCCTCGACGGGTAGAGAAAGCGCCTCTTGAAGAATCTCTCGTGTCGACATGGCCTCCCTCCGAAGCATCATCCACTGGAAGAATCCTGATACAGCTTTTGCTCCTAACATAAAAGAATGCCGGGATGAGGTCAAGTGGGGAAGCGGTGAAGCGGAAGACGGTGAGGCGTGAGAGGGTTAGAGGTCAGGGGGGAGGAGCCAAGAGACAAAAGCGCAATACGGACCTAATCCCAGAGCATGGAACGGCTCCGTAGCTATTCCAGAAAGGATTTATGTCATGCCGGCTGAATCGATCGGTTACGGATCAATTCGGCCAGCTTTGGAATGAGTTGAGTCTTTTCCAGCTGGTCTTTGAGATACTCCCAAAAGGAAATGCCGTGTTTTCGACACGTCTTCTTCTTTTCTCCTGGTTTTTTCTTACTTATTAAAAGTTAATAGGCTATCTTTTAATAGAACTCACGACAAGTAAAGCATTCTTTACTAAGGGGGAAGATGCGGATCAAACGGCAGACCGGCACATACCGAGAATGTTCAACGGCTGGAGAGAGGTACCGCGCTTTCTTGCCGCAGCCGTTGCCTCCTTCGCCCCCTTTGCGCTTGGATGAAGAACATCATGACTTGATGGAAAAGGCCAATCGGGCGCTGGGCAGGCTGGATGGAATGACGCTGCTTCTTCCGGACACATCGCTTTTCCTTTATTTCTATGTGCGAAAAGAAGCCCTGCTTTCGAGCCAGATCGAGGGGACTCGGTCCTCATTCAATGACCTGTTGCTCTATGAAAGTGAAGAGGTTCCCGGCGTGCCGCTGGATGACGTGCAGGAGGTTTCAAGCTACGTCGCTGCCATGAGCTACGGTCTGGACCGACTGCGCGGCGGCTTTCCCCTCTCCCTCCGTTTGATAAGAGAAATCCATGAGATCCTACTCTCCAAGGGCCGGGGGAGCAACAAAGAACCTGGTGCCTTCCGCCGCTCTCAAAACTGGGTCGGTGGCAACCGGCCAGGGGATGCTGTGTTTGTGCCGCCGCCGCCCGAGACTCTCGAGGAGTCCCTGGGGCTTCTGGAGCGATTCCTGCACAACGATCCGGTGTTCACACCATTGCTCATCAAGGCGGCCCTCGCCCATGTTCAGTTTGAAACCATCCACCCTTTTCTGGACGGGAACGGCCGTCTAGGCCGATTGCTCACTACCTTCCTGCTCTGCGCCGAAGGCGCCATCACCGAACCCATCCTTTATCTCAGCCTATACTTCAAGACCCACCGGCAGGAATATTACGACTGGCTGCAGAAGGTGCGAATGGAGGGCGATTGGGAGGGATGGCTGAAATTCTTCCTCACCGGAGTGATGGAGACGGCCGATCAGGCCACGCAATCGGCGCGGCTTATCCTAAAGCGTTTCGAGGCTGATCGAGCTCACCTCGAAACGCTCAAAAAAGCGGCAGGCTCAGCTCTGCGCGTGCATCAACTTATGCAGGCCAAGCCGCTGCTCCTGATTCCCCAGGCAGCCAAGACTTTGGGCCTCACGGTGCCGACTGTCACCCAGTCACTGGAGCATTTGCAGAAGTTGGGCATTGCCAAGGAAATCACGGGCAAAAAACGGGGGCGGATTTTTGTCTATACGGAATATCTGAATATCTTGAATCAAGGGACAGAACCGCTCTAGGTCATCCTACCATCGCTCCATTGGGGTGAAGGGTGAAGAGTGAAGGGTGAGGCGTGAGGCGTGAGGCGTGAAGAGTGAAAGG
>CAZDKX010000495.1:0-2661 GCA_964505935.1 uncultured Syntrophobacteraceae bacterium | reverse complement strand
CCTCCTCCCTGGCCGTGATGCTCCGGATGGCCGGCATTCCGGCCCGCCTCATCGGCGGCTACAAAGGAGGCCTTTACAACAACGCCGGAAAATACTACCTCGTAACCCAGCGCAATGCCCATGTGTGGGTCGAGGCCCACCTGACCGACGCCGGCTGGCTGCGGCTTGACCCGACACCACCGGCCGTCACCGTCGCCTCAAGCTCCGCCGCCGGCCGCGTCCTTCTCCAATTGCGGCTGTTGTTCGATACCTTCAATTACTACTGGTATAAAGTCATCATCGACTACGATTTCACCAGACAGGTCGAAATCGTGAATGCCGTCCGGGAGCGCATCGCCCGCCCCAATCTGAAGTTCGGTGTGGAGGAGGTCGCTTCCAGGGAGATGCTGCTGATACCCGGCATCCTCCTTGCTGTTTTCCTTCTGCTCTGGGCCCTGTTCGCCAACCCAAAAAGCCGCGAAGAACGTATCATCGCCAGGTTCCTCCAGCGTATGGCCGCTCATGGCTATGAAAAACACGCCCATGAAGGCCTGGAAGAATTCGTCCAGCGCATCGACCGGAAAGACCTGCAAGGTCGGGCCCAGGCCTTTGTCGACGATTTTGAAGAGGTTTACTACCACGACCGGCCCTTCACCCGGGAGACGCTGGAACGCCTGCGCCTTCGACTCAGAGCCCTGTGACGGCGATGTGAAGGGCGATAAAACCACTTGCCATCGCGAATTCGCTATGATAGAAGAGTTTTTTTATTTGGTAGTTGAAACAAGATTGATTGCCCCGTACTGAAAGTGCGCATGTTGTTGGAGGCCGGCGGTGGTTCGGCCCCATAGCTTGGCATAAGAAAGGACACCGCTCCATGAGCAGGAAGTGTGAATTCTGCGGAAAGACTCCCCAGGTGGGCAATAATGTGAGCCATGCCAATAACAAGACCAAACGAGTATGGTATCCCAATCTGCAGTCCGTTCGTCATGTCGGTCGAGACGGACGGGTAACCCGCATTCGGGTCTGCACCCGCTGCCTTCGCACGGGCTTGGTGGCAAAGCCGGCCTAGTGTTTTCCCCTGCCTCCAGGAATCAGGCAACCGCTCGGCAAGACCGCCTTTTCGACAACCTCTGGCATCCATGGTCAGACCGGTGTTTGTCCAAGGACGAGGCAATGCTATTCACACCCGGGAGCGCCCCATGACTGCCTCATGCCATGGCGTTGTTCTTCGTGTGACTTCGTGTGACTTCGTGGATCGAAAAGACCTCGAAACAGACGTGGGTTGTTTTTGTACAGCCCCTCAAATTGGAACCGTCTCCCGTGAGTCACAACCCTGAACCCGGCATGACCCAATTCGGCTACCTGCCCGTCCCGGAACGGGAAAAGGTGGACTGGGTTCGTCGCCATTTCAACACCGTCGCCGAGAAGTATGATTTCATGAACACCCTTCTCAGCTTCGGCATCCACTACCTCTGGAAGCGACTGGCGGTGAGCATGATGGGGCTGCGTGAGGGCGATCGCGTGCTCGATATCTGCGGCGGCACCGGGGATCTCTCCCGCTTTGCCGCTCGGGAAATTGGTCCCGCGGGTCTCGTCACCCTTTGCGATATCAACTGGAAAATGATGGAAAGCGGACGGCCGAAGGTGGCCGCTTACCCATGGGGGCAGCGCATCGTTTACCTACAGGCCGATGCGGAACAGCTGCCCCTGGAGAACGGCACCTATGACGCGGCCATGGTGGGGTTTGGGATCAGGAATTTGACCCACATGGAAAGGGGTTTTGAAGAGCTGTTTCGGGTGCTGAAGCCCCGGGGGACGCTCATGTGCCTCGAATTCTCCCAGCCGGTCACCCCCTGGTTTCGCGCCCTCTACGACTGCTACTCCTTCTACCTGATGCCGGCCCTCGGCAAGCTCCTCGTTGGCTCGCGGCGTGCCTACACCTATTTGCCCGAATCGATCCGCCTGTTCCCCAGCCCGGACGGACTCAAAGTTATTCTTGAAAACATTGGCTTCACACGGGTGCATTACCGTCGCCTGACCAACGGCATTGCCGTCATCCATCTGGGTACCAAACCCTGACCGCGTCCGCGCCGGCGCCCCAATTCCGCCCGGGATGACCGACGGACGGCCCTCAACACTGCTTTGCACCCGCTGCTCCCTGTGCTATAAGAAATCACGGAAGATCGCCTGCTTTCAAAGACCGACTCGGTTTTGGCAACTGAGGCGGTCTGGACGTCGCTCCCCGGCTCTTTATGGTTTCGGCATCCGGCTAACCCGATCGAGGTAATCAGAGCATGTTGCTCACCGTGTTCGGACGCGTGAAAACCGTTATCATCGGCACCATGATCGTGCTCATGACCCTGGTCGTGGTCTTTTCGATCATCGATCTCGCTTACATCCTCTATAGAGACCTGCTCTCCCCCCCTACCCTGCTGCTGGATATCGAAGAGATGAAAGAGCTCTTCGGACTCTTTCTGCTGGTCCTCATTGGTCTCGAACTGGTCGAATCCATGCAGACTTATCTGACGGAACATGTGATCCGCGCTGAAGTCGAGGTCATTCTCCTGATCGCTATGATCGCCGTCGCCCGCAAGGTGATCATCATGGACATCGACAAAACCAGTTTTCAGGCGCTGCTCGGCATTGCAGCCATCATCGTCGCCCTGGCTGGCGGCTATTACC
>CAZDKX010000494.1:0-2668 GCA_964505935.1 uncultured Syntrophobacteraceae bacterium | reverse complement strand
AAGCGGCTGATCGAAATCGCCATCGTCCTGGCTCGGCGCCCCCGCCTGGTCCTCCTCGATGAACCCACGGCCGGGATGAACCCCGAAGAGACCGACCGCATGATCGGCCTCATCAAGGAACTTGCCGAGAGTTCCGACACCACCTTCTTCATTACCGAACACGACATGAAGGTGGTCTTTTCGGTGGCGGAACGGATTTTTGTATTGAATCAGGGAATGCTGCTGGCCGAGGGAACTCCGGCGGAAATCCGGGCGAACCCTGAGGTGAAGCGGGCCTACCTGGGAGGAAGCCTCGATGCTGCAGGTTTCTGACATCCACGTCTACTATGGCGACAGCCACGTGCTGCAGGGCGTTTCGCTGGAGGTGCGGCCGGGGGAGATCGTCTGCCTCCTCGGCCGCAATGGTGCGGGAAAATCCACCACCATGCGCGGGATTATCGGCGTCAATCCGCCTGAATCCGGGACCGTGCGGCTCAACGGCAGGGACCTTGCCGGAAAACCCGCCTACGAGAATGTCCGACAAGGACTCGCTTTCGTACCCGAAGACCGACGGATCTTCCCGAAACTCACGGTGAATGAAAACCTGGAGGTGGCCCTGCTTCCACCCCGGCCGGGACGTTCGCCCTGGACCCTTGACCGGACCTACCGGACCTTTCCCTTCCTTGCCGGACTGAAGACCCGCAAGGGCGGCAACCTGTCGGGCGGCGAGCAGCAGATGCTGGCCATTGCGCGGGCCCTCGTCGGCAATCCGCTGATGCTTCTGCTGGATGAGCCCTGTGAGGGCCTGGCGCCGGTGATCGTCGAAGAACTTGCCAGAATCATCGCCGACCTCAAGTCCGATATGCCCATCCTGCTCACCGAGCAGAACGCCCGGTTCGCCCTGGCTATCGCCGACCGGGGCTACGTGATCGATAAGGGCGTGATCCGTTTCGCAGGAACCAAACAGGACCTTCTCGCCAACACGGAAGTCCAGTCGCGGTATCTTTCCGTATAGCAGGCAAAAAACGAGATGCCCGCACAACCCTTGCCAGACGTCGACCAGTTGCTCTGCTGTGCGAAATGCCCCCAACCGGAGATCCCCCACACTCGCTATATGCCGATCTTGACATAATAAACGCCTCCCTGGTAGTCTCCGCTGCAACACCTCTTTTTGAAGGGGATTCGGGGCGAAACGGTTGGCACGATGGTATGGGTTCCACGAGAGGAGAGATCATGAGGAAAATTGGACTCCATGTGAACGGGGTTTGGCGTGAGCTGGTGGTGGACCCTGATACGATGCTTCTGGACGTATTGCGGGAGGACCTTCGCCTGACCGGCGCCAAGCAATCATGCGACCGCAAGGGGCAGTGCGGGGCCTGCACGGTCATTCTCAACGGTCAGGCCGTGAGGTCCTGTCTCAGAAAAGCGGCAGATCTCGACGGCAGTCAGGTGATCACCATCGAAGGCCTCGGTACCCCCGGCAACCCTCACCTGCTCCAGGTCGCTTTCGTTTTGGCGGGAGCGGTCCAGTGCGGCTTTTGCACTCCGGGGATGATCATGGCCTCCAAGGCCCTGCTGGATCAGGATCCCAACCCGTCTGAAGCTGAGATTAAAAAGGCTTTCAGCCGCAATCTTTGTCGATGCACCGGTTATCGCAAGATCATCGCGGCGGTCCAATTGGCGGGGAGATTCTTGAGAGGCGAAACCACGCCCGATCAAGTGTGGCCGGATCTCACGCAAGGGGTCCTTGGCGTTTCCATGCCGCGTCCCACGGCTTTTCTGCGCGCCTGTGGCACAGCCCAGTTCACCGCCGACCTTCCGGTAAGGGGTTCCCTGCATTTGGCGGTGGTCCGCAGCCCGCATCACCACGCCCTGATCAAGGGCATCGATACGGGGCCGGCGCTGACCATGACCGGCGTGGTCGGCGTCATGACCGCCAAGGACATCAAAGGGACCAATCGGATCAAGTATCTGGTTGCCGACCAACCGGTACTCTGCGACCAAAGAGTGCGGGTGTTGGGAGATCCCGTAGTGGTGGTGGCCGCGCGCAGCAGAAAAGAGGCCCTGGCCGGGGCCGAGGCCGTCCGGGTCGAGTATGAACCCCTGGCCGCCGTGAGGACGGTGCCCGAGGCCCTGGCCGACCAGGCACCCAGGGTGCATGAGGACCAACCGAATTTGTGCTCGACTCAGTTCCAGGTCAAAGGGGACGCCCACGCCGCCCTGGAACGCTCCACCGCGGTCGTGGAGGCGGAGTTCAGCACGCAGCTCATCCATCAGGCCCCGCTCGAGCCCGAAGCCAGCGTGGCGTTTCTCGAGGGGGAGGGTGAAGAAGCCAGGCTGGTCGTGATCGGCCGCGGTATCAACATCCATCACCATGTCATGGTCCTGCAGGACGCTCTGGGTTGGGAGGACATCCGGTACGAGGAGGCGTTTTCGGGCGGCCAGTTCGGCATCAAGCTCGACATCACCTCCGAGGCGCTCACGGGTGCCGCCGCCCTCCATTTCGGCCGTCCGGTGCGCTACGTGCCGACCCTCACCGAATCCATGTGGATGACCTCCAAGCGCCACCCCATGAGCTGTCGCCTGCGCCTCGGGGCGGACCGGGAAGGGCTGCTGACGGCTCTCCAAGTTGATTTCACCCTCGAGAACGGCGCCTATACCTCATGGGGCAAGGCCATTGTCCTGCGCA
>CAZDKX010000493.1:0-2675 GCA_964505935.1 uncultured Syntrophobacteraceae bacterium | reverse complement strand
TCGGAATGTGTCAACAACTTTGAGACACCTGGTTTAAGAAATTAGTGAACACGATGACACTTGTTTTGGCTTTTGAAAGCGGGTTCCTGGAACTGCCGCCTGATCCCAAGACTGAAGCAAGCGTCCTCCTTGACCGCCGTCGGGACCGCCTCCGACGAGTCACGGTTGGACCCATTCTCAGCGGTCCCGACGGCTCGCTCCTTGGTGTTGCGTGGGGAGTTCCTGCAGGCCGGGAGACTCCCTGATAAAGCTGATTCATGCAAGAAGCAGCTCTCATCGGCCTTCCTTGGAAGGAGACGGGTTGATCCAGACCCCCTCCGGCAAGGAGTTGAGTCTTGGAGGCCCGTTGACGAAGCGTTCCGGGTGTAGCCTGTAGGCTTCGTTGAGGATGTTGCGGCGGGCCTCGAGGACCTTCTCAGCCAGGCCATAGTGAACCACATGCGGGCTGAGCAGTCCGATTCCTGTATGGTGGTGCTCCTGGTTGTACCAGGAAAAGAAAGACTGACAGAAACCACGGGTTTCTTCGATACTGCCGAAGCGCTCGGGGAAGTCGGGGCGATACTTGAGAGTCTTGAACTGCGCCTCGGAAAACGGGTTGTCATTGCTGGTATGCGGCCTGCTGTGCGTCTTGGTGATCCCAAGATCGGCAAGCAGGAAGGCCACGGGCTTTGAGGTCATGGACGAGCCCCGGTCGGCATGAATGGTGAGCTGGTTCGGCTGGATAGCCTGCTTGTGGCAGGTCTCCTCGATGAGGCGCTGAGCGAGCGCTGCCGATTCCCGGCCTGCCAGCATCCAGCCAACTACATAGCGGCTGAAGATGTCCAGGATCACATAGAGATAGAAGTAATTCCACTTGACGGGCCCAAGAAGCTTGGTGATATCCCATGACCAGACCTGATTCGGCGCCGTGGCGAGAAGCTCGGGTTTTGCGTAGGCCGGGTGACGGAGCTGGTTCCTCCGCTCCCTGACCTCGCTTTCCTGCTCCAGCATACGGTACAGGGTTCGGACCGAGCACAGATAGCGGCCCTCATCGAGCAGGGTGGCGTAGATCTCGCGTGGAGCCTGATCCATGAAGCGTTCGCTGTGCATGAGAGCTAGAAGTTCTTTTCGTTCCTCGGAGCTTAGAGCTCTCGAAGAGGATCGACCCGCCGGCGTGGACTGCCCTCTGGTGCCGGCATCGGCTTTGTTGCGATAGTAGGTGGCACGACCCAGCCCGAGGGCTTCACACGCAGGCTTCACGCCGATATCGGCTCCAAAGGTGGCAACGGTTTGCATCAGCTCTCGGGGCTCCCTTCGGGCAGCTCCACTCCGAGCATTTGAGAGACTTTTTTTTGGACCTCGATGATCAGTTCGGCTCGCTTCAAACGGTTTTGGAGACGTTCATTTTCCTTACGCAACTTATCGAGCTCTGGCCGCAAAGGATTCCGTTCGATGGTTTTACGTCCCCGCTTGGCGGGCTGTAGCCCTTTGAGCATGCCCAAATCGCGCTGTCGGCGCCACGTGGTCAGATTCGATGAATACAGCCCCTCTTTGCGCAGAAGTCTTCCCAGGCTGCTGGGATCCGAACAGCTGTCGGCCAACTGCAGGATGCGGAGTTTGTATTCCGCGGAGAACTTGCGCCGGGTGGCTTTCTCAGTGACCTCGGGGTCCAGCGCCCCAGGTACCCCTGTGGCTCCTTTCGGCTCGCTGTGCTCGCCTTCAATCGCCTCCGGGGTTCCTGCATTGAACAGACCTTCTCTCATCCACGAAACCTCTTTCATGGTTGTTTCCCTCCCCACCCTCGACACTAATTTAACATAGGGGAGGTGTCTCAGTCACATTGGCACAGAGGGGTCCGTAAATTCTCTCATCATTGGCTGCATTCCTCAATTAACAAATGTTTCGACATGGATCTAATGAATACTTTAATCTAATTATACAATCACCTACATTATGTAGCGAACAAGATCATGATCAATTGTGTCTAGGAATAAGCGTCCCATGTTGTCTTTTTTTAGATCTATACATAATAAATGAAAGTGATCTTCTAATCGATAGTGTTAATCGTTTACTAATACTTATACTAATGCACAAGGAGTTATATATCTTTTGAAGATAATTTAGGTACATGTTGTGATTGCTCAGGTAGAAAGCTAGTGGCTTGGACCAGTTCTCTCCCACGAGTCCATCTACGAATAACCTGGCGATTTCACTTTTCCGGCAAAGAACCGCCTGGGATTCTATGAAGATCTGTAGTTCTTCATACGTCATCTTCTTCAAATAAGAGATGCAGGTGGTGCGGGCTCTGGGCTGATACATCCAGAAATAAAGAAGATCAAGGGCGTTGACGATTTGACATTTCTGCAAATCAGTAAGGGTGCTGTTAGTGCTTTGGTTAGGGAACTTGTCCGATTCGAGCATCTGGAGTACATCAGATTCAGGGAACATGATTTCGAATTTCTCACAGGTGGTGAACAGGTCGGCGATCTTGGCTCGATAATCCTGTACGCGAATTCTGATGTAGTTCTGCCGGTCCGCTGCACCTTCTATTATTCCGGCCACGCAATCGGAGGATGTTTTAGATATTATCGAAGCCCATTGTTGAAGAATATCATTGACTGCGACAGCCCCTGATGCCGCAAGAATTGTACCTATGGCCGAATTCAATCCAATTGAAAGCGGTATGTTCAGAATGC
>CAZDKX010000492.1:0-2676 GCA_964505935.1 uncultured Syntrophobacteraceae bacterium | reverse complement strand
AGCGGGGCGTGCTTTTCCTCGATTTTGAAGTATGATATACAACACGGCCTGATTACACGAGAGGTGTCATTCATGAAGCAATCTCCTGCCTATAAGTATCGACCAAAAAAGCGGGGCCCGTTCCGCTGGCTCGCCATGGCTTTGGTCGCGGTGCTGGTGGGTTCCATGGTGGTCGGGGGGTTGGTGCTCGCGGTCTTCTACCTCGAGTTGGACCGGTCGCTTCCCAGCATCCAGTCCCTCAAGAACTACCATCCTCCCCTGGTTTCCAGCGTCTATGCCGCGGATGGCTCGCTGATCGGCGAGTTCTATGCCGAGCGGCGCTATCTGGTGTCGCTCCAGGAAGTCCCGCCGCACGTGGTGAAGGCGTTTCTGGCATCGGAGGATGTCCGCTTTTACGAGCATGGCGGCGTTGATCTGCCCGGGATCATCCGAGCGTCATTGAAAAACCTGGAAGCGGGCGAAATTGTCCAGGGAGGAAGCACCATTACCCAGCAGGTGGTCAAATCGCTCCTGCTCACCCCGGAAAAAACCTACCTCCGCAAACTGAAGGAGGCCGTCCTGGCCTATCGTATTGACCACGCGCTGAGCAAGAACGAGATCCTCTCGATGTATCTCAACCAGATCTATTTCGGCGCCGGCGCTTACGGCGTCGAGGCCGCGGCGCGCACCTATTTCGACAAGCACACGGCCGCTTTGACCCTGGCTGAAGGCGCCATGCTGGCCGGTCTGCCCAAGGCGCCCAGCCGCTTTTCGCCCACACAGAACTTCTCGGTAGCCAAGGACCGCCAGGAATATGTCTTGAAGCGCATGGCGGAAGTGGGCTTCATCACCTCCGAGGAGGCGAGGAAGGCCCTTGCGGAGCCGCTCCGTTTTGCCAAACCGAAGCACTGGACCCTCAAGGCCCTGAACTCGTTCACCGAAGAGGTCCGGCGCCAGGTGGAAGCGCGCTATGGTCGGGACGGCCTCTACAAGGAAGGTTTTTCGATTTACACCACCCTGGACGTGAGGGCCCAGGAAATTGCTCAGAAGGCCCTCGATTGGGGACTGCGCGACCTGGACAAACGCCACAGCCGCTATCGCGGGATTCACCTCAACGTGCCCCGGGAAGACTGGCCGAACACTTTGAAAATTCTGGCCGAGCGCAACCGCGAGCTGGCTCAGGGGTTGGTGGCGGCGGCGCTGGTGACGGGCCACGATGAAAGGACCGGAGTGTGTCAGCTGCAGTTCGGTAACGGTACCGGCAAACTGCCGCCTTCGGGATGGCAGTGGACGCAGGTTTCCGACAAGCGGGCCGCCAGAATGTTTCGAGTCGGCGATATCATCCGGGTGCGTCTCGACAAGCTCCAGGATGACAAGAGCTGGCAGACGGTGCTGGAGCAGGACCCCGCCATGGAAGGGTCTTTCATGGCCATGGTCCCGGAAACGGGCCGAGTCCTCTGTATGGTTGGCGGCCGGGACTTCGAAAAAAGCCAGTTCAACCGCTGCACTCAAGCCGTGCGGCAGCCGGGCTCGGCGTTCAAACCGGTCATTTACGCCGCCGCTCTGGACAAGGGCTTCACCCAGGCTTCCATGCTGATCGATTCCCCGGTGGCCTTCGATGACCACAGCCTCCGAGGGGTCTGGAAGCCGGAGAACTACGACCAGCAATTTTGGGGTCCGATTCTGCTGCGCAAGGCCCTGATTCACTCCCGCAATGTGGTGACGGTGAAGCTCCTGAATCAGATCGGGGTCGACTACGCCATCAGCTACGCCAGGCAGCTGGGGATCAAATCACCGCTCTCGCCTACCCTGGCCCTCGCCCTGGGGGCTTCTGGAGTGACCCTCGAGGAGCTGCTTACCGCCTACTCGCCTTTTGTCAATCAGGGTGGCCGCGTGGCGCCCTATCTGGTCGAGAAGATTCTCGACCGCCACGGCCGGCTGGTGGAAGAGCATCAGGTAAGCCGGGAGAGCGTTATTTCGCCGCAAACGGCCTACCTCGTGAACCATCTGCTGCAGGGCGTGGTGGAAGAGGGTACGGGCAAGAAAGCAAAGGAGCTGGGGCGGCCCGCGGCCGGCAAGACGGGAACCACCAACGAAATGAAGGATGCCTGGTTTGTCGGGTTTACCCCGTCAACGCTGGCGGGAGTCTGGGTCGGCTATGACGACCACACCATCTCCCTGGGCAAGGGCGAAACCGGGGGTCGGGCGGCCTGCCCCATCTGGCTGTACTTCATGAAGGAATGGCTGAAAAACGAACCGGTGGAGAGTTTTCCCATTCCATCAGGGGTGGTTTTTGCCCGGATCAACCCCGGCAGTGGCATGGTGGTGCGAGGCGATGATCCCGGTGCGGTCTATGCGGCCTTTGCCGGAGCACCGCCCACGGGCCCCGGTTACTACGGCGGCATGGGGGAGAAACCCATTGTGCCGGCTGCCACTTCGGAATCGTTTTTCAAATCCGACCTCTTCTAGCCCTTCCGTAACCCACCAAAGGCTTGAGCATGCACCGCTATTTCGGACCTGAAGGACTGCTGGCCAAGAAGATCGCCGCCTTTGAATTCCGTGCCCAGCAAGAGGAGATGGCCGAGTCCGTCTTCGCCTGCCTGACCGGCGAGGTCCCTCTGCTGGTGGAAGCCGGCACCGGCACCGGCAAGACCTGGGCCTATCTCATCCCGGCCATCCTGAGCGGCAAGAAGGTGG
>CAZDKX010000491.1:0-2680 GCA_964505935.1 uncultured Syntrophobacteraceae bacterium | reverse complement strand
GTGTTGACGAATATCGCAGCAAGAACAACGGCAAATGGCCTTCCCGGCAGGAGCGCCAGGAAATCCAGGAAAACGTGCAGGACTGGCTGATGAACCGGATGATGCCCAAACCCACCGGCTGTGAAGTGGTCTGGGACCCGGCCGAGCACTGGCTGTTGCTGGGTACGACCGGTACCAGGACGATCGATGCTTTCCTGACGCACTTTGAACAGCACTTCCGGGTCTATCCGCTCCCCCTCTACCACGTTCACTGGGCGCTCAACCAGGTGCCGCTGGACGGGCGCCAGAAGGATGTCTTGTCCTCCATGGTCTCCCTCCGCTCGGCGCAGGCCATGTACGAAGGTCGGCCCCTGGGGTATGAATTTCTGACCTGGCTGTGGTTTCTCATTGAAGATGGCGGCGGCACGTTGAAACTGGCCGACGACCGTCCCGCGGAGGTGAATCTGGGTGAACGGATGGTGCTGGTCCTCCCGGCTGACGGCAAGGAGCGGGTGATTTGCACCACCCAGGCCAATGAACTCCACGAAGCCCGCACCGCCCTGCGCCAGGGGAAGCTGGTGGATGAGCTGCAGCTTTTCCTGCGCGTTCAGGACAACGAATACTACCTGACCCTGGACAGTTTTCTCTGGGCCGTCAGGGGGCTCAAGACACCCAAGCAGCTTCCCGATTTCGATGGCGATGATCCCGAGGGTAAATTCCTCGAAAGGATGTACTTTCTGGAAGAAGTTACTGCCGCCCTGAATGCCTTCTACGGCCAGTTCCTGAACCTGCGCCTCGGTTCCACCTGGGAATCCGACACCCTGCCCCGCCTCAAGAAATGGGCGGCACAAACGCCGGTGAAAAGTGCCGAACGTACGCAATAGAAAGATTTGCAGAAATCGCGGGGTTTGCTGGTGGCCCTGTTTTGAACCACGAAGGACACGAAGAACACGAAGAAGACACTTCGTGTCCTAAAAAGGCATAATTACAGGCGATGGTTTTTGCGGTTTAAGGATGAAGCATTTTTTGACAGGCTGGGAGCGATGACTCCTACCATCGAATACGAACAGGAAACAGGCGGTCGGTGGATCGCAGAGATACTGGAGATCTCCGGAGCCCTGGCTGATGGAGATACCCTTGAGGAGGCCATGGGAAAAGTCCAGGGCCTCGCCCTTCGCGTCTTGGCTGATTGCCTGGATACCGGCTCCCGGCTTGAAACCTGCCGGGACAAGCTTCGCCGGTATGATGAAAGGAGGGTGGACACCCATTTGTGCGGAGCTGTACGCAGCCTTCCTGGCTGGGCGGATTTCGTCTTCTCGTTCCATGAGAACGAAGAAATTGCCCCAAAAATGCTGTCGCGCATTGCCCGACGAACCGGTCTCCAGCCAACCGACCTGTGACTCTTTCCGGACCTAATCATGAACAACCCTCTGGGCTGGCAGACCCTCGCTGATTTTTTCCAGCAGCACTGGCTGAGCGCCTTCTTCCTCGGAGTCACAGTGGTCACGGTCGCGGTCCTGCTCGCCGTGCGCTGGTGGCTCAGGCGCCGGTGGAAGCGGCTGCTGGAAGGGGAAACTGATGAGGGAGCGGAACTGGAGGCGCTGCCGCCCGCGAGTGAGGAGGACCGGCGGGCGCTGGAGTTGATCCGAGGGTTCCGCCGGGAGGTCTGGCAGCTCCCCGACGCCGACCTGCAACTGGGCATCGAGGCCCTCGGCCAGCGCGCCGTCCGCATCGTCAGCGCCGTCGCCGCGGTTTACCATCCCGACGCGGCGGTGCCTCAATATGAAGCCTCCCTGTCCGAGCTGCTGCAGCTTGTCCGGCGCGTCACCACCCGTCTCAGCAGAGTGGGGGCGGCGATTCCCTTCCGGTATCTGGGCAATCGCAAACTGAGCGAGTATCAACGCTTCTACCAGATCTATCAGAAGATCAACAGCAACCCCCTTCTACAACTGCTGAAGAACAATCCGCACCTCTATCGCCTGGCCCGTTGGGCGCTCAATCTCAAGAACCTGACCAATCCTCTTTACTGGGCGGGAAAAGAGATCAGCCGCGAAAGCTATTTCTATCTCCTCCGCTGGTTCACCCTCGCCTTTATCAGCCAGGTGGGCAGAGAGGCCATGCGGGTCTATAGCGGCCGGCGGTTCCAAACCGAAGACGAGCGGGAAGCGGTGGTCGTGTGTCACCGCCTGTTCGCCCTGGCGCAACAGTGGGGGGGGCCGTCCGCCCGGGAGTGGGCCGTCCTGGTGGACTTGGTGAGCAACCACCCGGCCATGGAAGCCGAAGTCAAGCTGCAGCTCCTGGCCGCCTGGTCGCGGGCTCGCCTCCCCCGGGATGTCGAAATCCAGCAGCTCGAAACGAAGACCGGCCAAAAAGCCTATCGCCAGGGTCTCAAACGCTTGCAGGAGGTTGATGCTGAAGCCCCAGCGGTGAAGCGGGAGATGATCGAGAGCGAATTGAGTGAGCTGAAAACGGCTTGAAAAGCGAACCGCTTGAATATCGAACCGCAGAATATCGAAGATGGAACCGTAGAAGGTCGAAGGAGCAAACAGGCCCTACTTCGGAGCTCAACGGAGGATGACTGACACCTCTTCCCGACCCCGCCATGGCGCCACGCGCACCCTCGCGCCTCAAGGAACCATACCCGGCCAGAATGGCAAGTTGCATTTCCGTGGGAGCGGCTTTCCAGCCGCGAACGACGCTC
>CAZDKX010000490.1:0-2699 GCA_964505935.1 uncultured Syntrophobacteraceae bacterium | reverse complement strand
CGGGAGCGGACGGCGTCCTGGTTTCCGGGTGACACATCGGGGACTGCAATTACCTGGGAGGTAATGAAAAGTGTCTCAAGGTGTTGGAAAGTACCTGGCAGGTGCTCCGCTTACTGGGCGTGGATGAACGTTATCTTCGCTTGAAATGGCTTTCGGCGTCGGACGGTCCGATTTTTGCCGAGGAGATCCGCCTTTTTACCGAGGTGCTGAAACAACTGGGTAGAAATCCGCTGGCCGAGGCGCATAGCAAGCTCGCGAGTGCGGCCTGACCGGGCCGGGCTCAGGAGGCTGCCGACGATTCCTCATAAACCGTATATGCCCTGATGGAAGAAGCTATGATGATCAGTCCGGAACAAATCAGTTATTGCATGGAGTGTGGTGTCTGCACGGGCAGCTGCCCCATCAGCAGATCGTTGACCTCTTTTTCTCCACGCCAGATGATCAAGCGGTCTTTGATGGACCACGATGAGACCGTGGTGCAGGGGCGGGAGCTCTGGGCCTGCCTGACCTGTGCGCGTTGCAGCACCCGTTGTCCGGCGCAGATTGACTTTCCCGAGTTTGCCCGGGCCCACCGGGAATTGGCCCGCAAGGAAGGGAACCTGCCCCAATTGAGCCACCATGGGACGCTCCAGGCCATTGCCATGCTGCAAATGGCCAACATCAAGCAGCAGCGGACCGATTGGGCGACCGAAGCTGGAACTTATAAAGACGCGGGAGACATCTTCTATTTTGTCGGCTGCGCCCCGTATTTCGAGGCCGTCTTGAAGCCCGGTGAGGGTTCCCTCGAGGTGCCGAAAGCGGTCCTCGGACTGCTCAATCGCATGGGCATCGAGCCGGCCCTTAGCAACGACGAGCGTTGCTGCGGGCATGACGCCCTGTGGAGCGGCGATGAGGCCACGTTTAAGAAGCTGGCGGCCATGAACCTTGAAGTCATCCGCGGCTCCGGGGCCAAGACCGTGCTGTTCAGCTGCCCCGAGGGCTACACAACCTTCAAGAATCAGATCCCCAAGTACTTTGGCGACTTGCCTTTTGAAGTGCTTCACGTCACCGAGTTCTTCGCGCGCGAGCTGCCGGGCTCAGGAGTGAAATTCGCCCCCTGTACCAACAACGGCAAGGGTGGGGTCACCTATCAGGACCCCTGCCGGCTGGGCCGCGTGGCCGGGATCTATGAGGCGCCGCGGGAGCTGATCCGGCTTGTTCCCGACGCCGGTTTCGAGGAAATGTCGCGCAATCGCGAAAATGCTCTCTGCTGCGGTACCAGCGCCTGGATGGAATGCTCGAACTGTTCCAAGTCCATCCAGATCGAGCGGCTGCAGGAAGCACGGGAGGCCGGAGCCCACACGCTCATCACGAGCTGTCCCAAATGCCGCATCCATCTGAGTTGCGGTCAGCAGAATACCGATCTGACCGACCTGGAAGTGGTCGATCTCTTTGCTTTTCTTCTAAAGCACATTGAATCGTGACCATGGGAGGATTCTCAAGATTGCTTGATCCTGAAGCTCGTCAATATGTTATAGATAGCATTATGTAATTTTGAGAATATCTTTAGAGTGGTGTAAGAGGGCGTTTCCAATGGAAACGCCTCCACCGCTACGATTGTATGTTTAGAGAAGCGAACTTCGATAAGTGATGATTTGAAACCCAAGAGGAGACCCTATTCGTGAAGCGGGATGTGTTGGTGATTGGGGGCGGTATTGCAGGCATTCAGGCCTCTTTGGACCTGGGTGAGATGGGGTTTCAGGTGCATCTCGTGGAACGGTTGCCAAGTATCGGCGGCAAGATGGCGCAGCTTGACAAAACGTTTCCCACCAATGATTGCGCTCTGTGAATTCTCGCGCCGAAGCTGATGGATGTCGGTCGACATCCCAACATCCGGTTGCTGGCTTACTCGGAAGTGGAAAAAGTTGAAGGGGACATTGGGGATTTTCGCGTGACGGTGCGCAAGAAAGCCCGGTATGTCGACGAAAACAAATGTACGGGCTGCGGGACCTGCGCGGAGAAGTGTCCGACGGTGACCTCCGATGCTTACAATCTGGGACTGGGGAAGGCCAAGGCCATCTATAAGTATTTCGCTCAGGGAATTCCTTCGGCCTATACCATCGACCCGTCGGTCTGCCGCAACTTTCAGCCGGGCAAGAAGTGTGGGGTTTGCGCCAAAGTCTGTGAGGCCGGAGCCATTGATTACAAGATGGAGGAGAAGATTGTCGAGCTGGAGGTGGGAGCGATTATTGTCGCCACCGGCTACGATCTCTTCGATGCCCGCAAGATCCCGGAGTATGGCTATGGGCGCTTGCCCAACGTGGTCACGGCCCTGGAATTTGAGCGTTTCCTTTCGGCCAGCGGACCGACGCATGGGCACGTCTATCGACTGACGGACCTCGCCGTCATGGAGACCCTGCCTGGGGTGGAAAAGAATCAGCAGAAGGCGGCCAAGGGTCTCGAACGCTATGAGAAGCATTTTGCCATGGCTTCCGATGCCTTCTATGCTCAGTATGAAGCCGGAAAGATCCAGGAGGACGACCATCATAAGTGGGCCGAGGCCTACAGGGTTTACTTGCAGGCCAACGGTGAACTGGAGGCCCTGAAGGCCAGGATCGACAAAATCCATGGCGCCCATCGCCTGGCCTTCATCCAGTGTGTGGGGTCCCGCGACATTCGCTTCAACAAGTACTGTTCCGGGTTCTGCTGCATGCATGCCA
>CAZDKX010000489.1:0-2702 GCA_964505935.1 uncultured Syntrophobacteraceae bacterium | reverse complement strand
CGCAACCCGCAACCCGCAACCTAGAAACGATGGGTTTGGTTTCTGCCGCCCTTCTTGGCTTGATACATCGCGCTGTCCACACGCTGAAAGAGGATTTCCGGAGCTTCGTCGGTGGACTTTACCTCGGTGAGACCGAGACTGATGGTCACCGGCACTTCCGCTCCCTGATAGAGAAATCGGGTCTTTGCCACCAGATTGCGAACTTTTTCGGCCACCCGGTACGCATCCTCTTCGTTGGTGCCGGGCAGAATGATGATGAACTCCTCGCCGCCGTAGCGGGCCATGAAATCACTGTCGCGCAAAGATGGCCTGATTCGCGCCGTGATTTCCCGCAGGCATTTGTCCCCGGCCTGGTGACCGTACTGGTCGTTCACTTTCTTGAAGTGGTCAATGTCGAACAGTACCAGTGAAAAAGGCTGATCATAACGTTGGAAGCGGGACAGCTCCTCTTTGATGCGCAGTTCATAGGCACGCCGGTTATAAATGCCGGTGAGGCTGTCGAGCAGAATTTCCTGTTCCAGGATCCTGGTCTTCCTTTGAACCTGGCCAACCTCTTTCTTCATTCGTTCAAAGCCCTTCTGCAAATCCCCCATCTTCTCCTGGGCATTCATAAGATAGCTTTCGTCCTGTTTGCGTTTGCTTTCCAGAGCTGAGCGGATGGTCTTCAGCTTGCCCAGGACAAAACTGCGAACCTCCTCAAAGCTTTTAGTGATGCTGAACGATTCCCTGATGTCCTCCAACTGCCCATGCAAAGAACTGGTGAAGGCTTCATTGAGCTGATAGGTTTCTTCAGTGTGGCTGAGCGAAGTAATCAGCTGGTTTTCCATTTCGAGCAGGCCCGCTCCCAATTCCTTGACGAAGTTGGCTATCTCTTCCCGTTGCTGAGCTGCGTGCTGAACATAGCTCTGAATGACGCCAATGAGGTCGCCGGCCGGCTCCAGCAATGCTTCCACATCTTTCGATGCTTCGAAGCGTCCCTTGAGGCTGCTGAGGCGCGGCAGGTATTCCTGGCCAAGGGCCAGCTGCAGTTCGTTGGTAATGCTCAGAAAGGTGTGCTGGAGTCGCTGGAGATCGAGGGCGAGTTCCTCGGCAGGAGCATCGGGCTGGGGCGATTTTGACCGTCTCTGCCAGAAACTCCAGAAGGATGAGCTGCGGGAGGAAATCGAGCCTTCCGTGGGGGATGAGTCCAGAGTCTCCTTAATGATGAGATTCTTGATTTGGTGCAGGCTGCTGTCAAGCACTGCAAGGTCCGTGTTGTTGCCGAGAATCAGTGAGCGCATATGATCAAGAGAAGTCGAGAGATCTTTGTTTTCAGTCTCTTGCACCAAAGTGAGCAAAGCCAGGATGGATTTTTTGTAGAACTCGGATAAGCCGGCCATATCGTCCGGGCCCTGCAAGGGAGTGCCCCAGGTGGCGCCTTGGTCACTGCCGGGGATTCGAGCAGATGACGCGGCAGGAGAGGGGGCGGAGGGTTCGGCATCTTTGGCGCTGGTCCGGTCGGTGGTCCGCTTGCCGTCCCGCTGCATGAGCTTGAAAAAATCGTCCCTCCCTTTCAGGGCCTCGGAGAGCGACTCGGGTGTGAGCTTCTGTTGCCGGGTGGAGAGGACCTTGAGCGTGTCAATAATGACCTCTGAGAGTCGCTCGAGGCGTTTGGTCGACATTTCGCGTACTGCGGGCCGAGGTTCCATAATGGCTTTGTCTTCTCCGTAGCTTCCAACTGTTCAGGTTGAGGTCTGCGCTCCCCAGCCCCCGTTTGGCCGGTACCGGGAATCGTTGCCCACTGGGAACGAATCGTCAATTCAGTTGAACAATTCCTGTGCCGCCCGCGTTAGGTCCATACGCAGCAGGCGACACGGGTCCCGGGATGCCGAGTGGCCAGGCAGCCTCAGAGAGAGGCTGTTCCCGGTTTCTGGTATTTCAAGATCAGTGCCAATCGGGAATAGAATCCTTGAAGACAGGTTGCAGGAGCGAGTGCGGCAATTCTTCAGGGGGGTTGCTGAAAGAAAAAGCGGGTCCTCTGGCATTTTTCGCTAAAGTTTAGGAGGCGACTGGTCGAGAAGATGTTTGAAGGGGTAAGAGGGCCATGGAGATCACAGCGCAACATGTGGAAAATGTACTGCGAACCTACAGCCGACAGTTGCAGCGGTCCAAGCTGGCCAGTCAGACTGCTGGTGAACATCGGCCGTTGCCTGCGGAAAGAGTGACGATCTCGGATGAGGCCAAGCAGTGTCTGCTGATGGATCGCATCAAGTCTCAGGCCCTGGAGCAAGTTCAGTACGGCGATAATCAGGATTCGGCGGGAGAGTCGCGACCCTGAAACAGGTTACCGGTTAACTCCCATACCACTTAAGGCATTTTCATCAAACAGGTGTGACATGGACATCAAGAAAGTTGGAAACTACAGTACGCAACAGACAGCCATGGTGCAGGAAGCCGAGCTCAAAGCGGCTGAGCAGACCAGGGCGCCTTCAACGAAGCCGAATGCAACGGGGGAAGCAGCCGATCGGGTGGAGCTTTCCAAGGGGTACCAGGAAATCGACAAGATCAAGAAAGTGGTCATGGAGATGGCAGACATCCGCACGGAACGGGTGGACCAAATCCGAAGCATGATCCAGAATGGTACCTATCAAGTGGATGCGGAGCAGGTAGCTGGGAAGATTCTGGACGACCTCTCGTAACGTTCCGCCGCGCTTTACCCGCCG
>CAZDKX010000488.1:0-2720 GCA_964505935.1 uncultured Syntrophobacteraceae bacterium | reverse complement strand
GGCGACGAAGAAGGGTGGGACCGGGAAGTGGGCCTCAAGGCCGAAATCATCCCCCTGACCCGGCCCTTTGGCCTCTATGCCGGCAACGTATTGCAGGGTGTGGTCAAATTCAAAGGCAAGCCGGTCGCTAACGCGGATGTGGAAGTGGAATACTGGAACGCTGACAAGAAGGTGACCGCTCTCAACGACTACTTCATCACCCAGGTGGTTAAGACCGACCAAAACGGTATTTTCACCTTCGCCGTCCCGAAGGCCGGGTGGTGGGGCTTCGCCGCCTTGACCGAGGAGAAGCAGGTCATCCCGCATGCGGACGGCACGAAGAAAGACGCGGAATACGGCGCCGTCCTCTGGGTCCAGTTCATCGATTGGCCGGGGAAATAAGAACCGGGATCTAGTAGATCCTTCTGGCGCCGTGCCTTCTGCCGAAAACCTCCAGGGTGTCGTTGACCACCATGAAGGCATTGGGATCGATGTCGAAAACCATCTCCTTCATCTTGGCCAGCTCGGTCAAGGTAATGATGCTGAAAATCACCTCCTTGTGCTCCCCGGTATAGCCTCCTTTCCCGCTGAGCAGGGTCACGCCCCGGTCGAGGTCGGTGAGGATGTGTTCGGCGATGGTGGGGGAAGCGTCCGAGATGATCATGATTGACTTGCGCCGATTGAAGCCGGTGATGACCGAGTCCGTCACGCGGCCGCTGGTATAGACGTACACGAACGAATAGAGCGCCGGTTCCAGCCCGAAGAAATAGGCGCCAACCGCCAGCACGAGGGAATTGCCGATAAAGGAGGTCAAGCCCATCTTGAGCTGCAGCTTCTTGTGGAGATAGACCGCCGGGATATCCAGACCCCCGCTCGAGCCCTGGGACCGGAGTGCAAGGCCCACGCCCATACCACAGATAATGCCGCCCAAGATCGCCGCCAGCATGGGGTTTTCGATGGGGGGGAACTTCGGAAAGACGAAAGCCGTGGCCAGCGAGAAGGCCGTCATCCCGTATGCCGTGTAGAGAATGAACCTTCTGCTGACGCAGAACCAGCCGACGAGCAGGAGGGGAATGTTGAGGACAAAATAGATCAGCCCGACGTTGGATGAGGGGATGAGATAGTGGGCAATGAGGGCCACGCCGATCACGCCGCCGCTCATGAACTGCTTGGGAATCAACACCCCGTTGAGGCCGACGGCGAAAATCAGGGCGCCCGCGGTCAGCAGAAAGAGATTGAAGGAGAGCCGCTTCCAGGTGTCCACAGTGCGGATTCTTTTCAGTGACTCTCTCATGAGCGAACCACGGGATGGTGACGAAGTTGGTGAATCAGGCCTTTCCATGAGACTTCCTTAATGGGTTAAGCTTTTATGAAATTGTCTTTGCCGTCAGTTCCTGACAGGCACCAGCACCCTTTCCGGACACTGCCCTGCCCTGAAAAGTTCCGAGTAACGAGTCCCGAGTGCCCAGTGTAACTCGAGCCTTTTGGTTTGTCTTTGGGTGTCCCACGGGGACATGAGTTACTGTTACGTAGGTGGCAGTATATCATGTTATCTGATATCCCTATGCAGTGTATCCCAAACGCTCCCCAGTAAGCGTCACCCCCGCATGGGTTTGGCCGGGGGCAGAAATCACTGGAAAGCCTGTAGCCCCTTGCAAGAGTCTCGAATTCCGTCACCCCGGCATGCTTCCAGCCGGGGTCCAGGCACCTTAAAGCCTGGATTCCGGCCCAAAAACCCTGCCGGAATGACGCCCTGAGGGACTTTTGCAGGAGGCTCCCTGGATTCCGGCTTCCGTTAAACTTCGTCGCCGGAGAGACCCTAACTGGCTTCATTGGGGCAGCATGTTTTCGATGCGGGGGAGATATCGCCTTTCGGGCACTCTGGTTCAATCCAGAGCGCCGGATGTCCAGTTTGCAGTGAACTCCCCATCGTGATGACCACCACGGTGCAGCACCGCAATGGTTCCTGCCTCCATGTCTCCTGAAATCGGCATAGAATTGGCCTCGGAGAAGACCTTGACAGAAACGACAAAACCTGCTAGCCGAAAAATCGTGAAAAAGCAGTTTTTTATCACCTCACTAAGAAAGGCCGGGATGCCGCCTGAGGCAAGCAGCAGGGTGGTATCAAATCACCGGGGAGGGACCGACTATGACCGGGGTTAGGTTGAAAATCGTAGTGCTATTCTTGTTGTTGCTGGCGGCCGGAGGAACCGCTTACGCAGGATTGAGCGACGGGCTGGTCAGGTACTATCCCTTCAACGGCAATCCGGATGATCAAAGCGGGGCAGGAAATCACAGCACCATAAGCGGAGATGGAGTCACGCCGACGACGGATCGTTGCGGGAATCCTGATAGAGCATACCATTTTGACAGCGGCGACTACATTGTGGACACAGCAAATGGTTTGCCAACAAATAATAGAACAGTCTCCTTGTGGTTTAGGCCGGAGTATTACTGGACCGGCAATCCACATACGCAGACGCTATTGGGGTATGGTGGAGGAGAAGCGACAAATCAGTTTATGATCGGAATAACCATGGAAAATATTGTTACTTTCGCACATTACACTGCCAACGGCTGTTTGGGAGCCGGCCAAGCGAAGCTGGATGAATGGCATCATTTGGTTATTGTTATAAATGATAAGGATATTTCCTTTCATGTAAATGGTGAGCATACTTATACGTGTACCAGCTTTGGGACTCCAACCGGAGTGCAAGAAAGCAACATATAGATGGGAACTG
>CAZDKX010000487.1:1316-2760 GCA_964505935.1 uncultured Syntrophobacteraceae bacterium | reverse complement strand
GGTGCCATGCTGATGAGCCAGACCGGGTGTGCCTCGACACCTTTGACGCTGCTGACGGCCCCCAGAACGTCCATGGAGTCGCAAGTTTTTCTGAGACCTGCCTTCATCAGTCACCATCGATCCAAATTGGTGATCTACCCTTTCACTCATCCCCGGTATGCCCCAAGAACCGGGACCATTGTCACTCAGGAGTTCTATCAGGAGCTCCTGAGGTCCGGCCTGTATCGTCAAATCGTCCTCGCCAGCCAGATTCCCAGGCATCCCGGGGAGACCTCGAACACCTCGGGGTTCGACGATTATGATCTGGTCATGAGGGGAAAGATCGTCCACCTGCTGGCCGGATCAGGCAACACTCCCAGCCAACTCACGGTGGAAGTGCAGATCATGAGCGCAGCGACCGAGACCCTGGTGTGGTATGTCAGGCTCGACGGCACCTCGGAGACGGGGGTGGACATCGACTTGGTCTGGCATACCTACGAAGGGCAGGGGGCACTGCCCTACCAGGCCCTCGCCCGAGCCCTGGCGCAACAACTTGTCAAAGTAATGACGCCACCAGCGGAACCGGAGACGCAAACCGTTCCGAGGAAAAGCCCCCTGAGCGCGCAACCGATCGATACTGAGACTTGACGAGGAGAGACCCGTACCGTGAGTGGCCAAAAACCTCTAAGATCATAACGGGTTAAGATAGAGCGGCACAATTTAGTGGGAGCGACTGGAATGCCGCTCCCACACGGTCCGATCAGACTGAGGAGATAAAGGACAAACCTATGGCAGAACAGTCTTCAACCCAAGTTCTGGAAAAAGTACTCGCATCCGCCGAGAAACTTCCTCCCTTTCCCGATGTCGTTGGCAAAGTCCTGCCTCTGATCCAGAGAATGGCGCCTGTCAATGAAATCGAGACGGTCATCAAATATGATCAGGCGATTACCGCCAAGGTCCTGGCCATGAGCCAGTCCCCATACTACGCTCTCCGGCAGCCCATTCGCTCGTTGCGAGATGCCATCGTCTGCCTGGGGCAAAGGCAGCTCATTCAAATCATCACCCTTGCCTGTTCTTCCCGGTATTTTCGTGGTGATGGCAGCGGGTACGACCTCCGCGAGGGAGAGCTGTGGCAGCATGCGGTGGCTGTTGCCCTGATGGCCGAACTGGTTGCTCAACGGACCGGACGCGGCGACCCGTTCGTGCTCTATACCGCAGCCCTGCTCCACGACATCGGCAAGACGCTGTTGAGCCTTTACGTCAAAGACTACTATGACGCGATTCTGCCTCTGGTGCAGAAGGAGAACCTGCGCTTTGTCGAGGCTGAACGCCGAGTCCTCGGGATCGACCACCAGGAATTGGGGGCCTCGATCGCCCGGCACTGGCGCTTTCCCACCGGCGTCACGACCGCCATTCGCTATCACCATTACCCCAACGAAGCCAGGGACTCTCGTGAAATCGCCGC
>CAZDKX010000487.1:0-1216 GCA_964505935.1 uncultured Syntrophobacteraceae bacterium | reverse complement strand
ATCCCCTGGGCCTGCTCATTGGAGGCGGCGGCAATCTCCTCCACCAACTCCCCCATCTTCCCCGTACTGGACGCCACCAGACGAAAGGCCTCGCCAGCCCTGTTGACCTGCTCGGTGCCGTCCTTGATCCTCTTGATCGTTCCCTCGATGAGGTTGGTCGTGTTTTTTGCCGCTTCCGCCGCCCGGATCGCCAGGTTCCGCACCTCATCCGCAACCACGGCAAAACCGGCCCCGGCCTCTCCCGCGCGAGCAGCCTCGACCGCGGCGTTCAACGCCAGCAGGTTCGTCTGGAAAGCAATTTCATCGATGGTCTTGATGATCTTCGAGGTCTCTTCGCTGGCATTCGAAATGTCTTTCATGGAACCGTCGAGATGTCCCATGGCCGTATTGGAATCCTTTACCACGCGCGTAATTTCCGCCATGAGGGTATTGGCCTGATTGGCATGGTCAGCGTTCTGACGCGTCATCGAAGCCATCTGTTCGAGGGAAGAGGAAGTCTCTTCCAGGGCGGCAGCCTGCTCCGAAGCCCCTTCCGCGAGTGACTGGCTGCTTGAGGAAACTTCGCCGGAGGCCGCCGCTACCTGCTCGGCACCCTCGTTCAAGCCTTCGGCCACCCGCGTAATCGGTTTCGAGACGCTGCGGGCAAAGAACAGCACCAGGATGACGGTCAACCCGAGAAAAATACCGCCAACCATGAGGACCCCGTTGCGAATCGCATGCGCTGAAGAGAGGAATTCCTCGCTGTTTTGCGTCAGCGCTACACTCCAGCCGGTGAGCGTGACCGGGGCAAAGCCGGCAATCTTCTCGATCCCCTCAAAGACATAGCCTTCCACCCCCGTCTTATGCGCCAGCATGGCGCTCGTGATCGCTTCCATCCCATGCAGCTTTTTCAGCTCCGCTTCGAGGATGAGCTCCTTCCTGGGATGGGCAATGAACAGTCCGCTGGCATCCGTCATGAAGGCATACCCGGTCTTGCCCACCCTGGTCCCTGCAATTTTTTCCACGAGAAAGTCGATCTTCAGAAGCAGAGAAAGGTTCCCTGCAAACTCCTTGTTCTCTCCATACAAGGGCGCACTGATCGGCACGATCGGGTTGCCGGTTTTCTTTGACTTGATCACGGTCCCGAAATTTGCCTTACCCTCTTTCGCCCCTTTGAAGTAGTCGCGATCGGCAATGTTGAGTCCCTTATATTCGCCGTTGTTCCCATCCGCGTAGA
>CAZDKX010000486.1:0-2769 GCA_964505935.1 uncultured Syntrophobacteraceae bacterium | reverse complement strand
GTTGGTGTCAGGCTCCTCGCCCCGTCGAGGGTGCCCAAAGAAATGCCCACCCTGCGCGGTTGCTGCCTGCGGGCTTCGCTCCGGTAGGGTGGGCAAAGTTTTACGCTGCGCAACTCATCTTTCCTGTGAGCCCTCCAGGGCGGCTTCAAACTTCCGTTGTTGACTCAAGAAATATTCCCGGTTCTTCGGCTCTTTCAGCAGGGCCTGTCGAATCATTTTCAAAGCCTGCTCAGGCTGCCCGTTGACATAATAAGCCTCGGCAAGGGTATCCAGAATATAGGGGGCCTGATCCAGCCTCGCGGACCGCAGGGCCAGCTCCAAAGCCTCGGCGGGCTTGCGATGGGGTGGCGGGGAGGTTGCATACAGCCAGGCCAGATTGTTCAGAAGCGTGGCATCTTCGGGACCCACTTCGAGGGCCCTGCGCAGAGCGGCTTCCGCCTTTGCCAAGTCCCCGAGTTCCAACAAAAGGCTGCCATAGGCGGCGAAGAGCCGACCATCTTCAGGAGTGCGTGCCAGTTCCCGCTCAAGGATAGCGACCTGTACGTCGGCCTTCCAGTGGCGAACGAACTGGCTGCGCTCGATGCTGAACCCCAGGATGCTGAGAGCGGCTGCCAGGAGAAAGAAGGCCACCACGGCGCTGTAGTATTTGGTGTGGTGTCTTCTGGCCACACCGGGGTCTTCATGCGCCTTCAGTAAAAACTCGATGCGTTCACGAATGCTGAAATGATGCCAGTTTGGCAGATCTTCCCGGTGCCCGCCGTGATACGCGATCTGCTGGAGGGAGGAAACCAGCGGCAGCGGATCGCCGATCACCTTGAGCGCGTAGAGGTCTGCCTGACGCTCGCTGTTTCGCAGAAAGAAGCCGAAGAGATAACGAAAGTAGAGGACCAGCAGAATGATCATCGGGGCGCTCTGGAGGACCGAAAGCAGGGTGAGGTTGACCGATTCGGCATGCAGCAGCCAGTCCAGAACGAAGGGGGCCTGGAGCAGGAGCAGGAAGACCAGGTCGTTGAAGGCGAACGCCAGAATCGAATAGCAGAGGAAGAAAGCGAGAAAGAAAAGCGTATGGCAGCGGCGCACATGGCCCATTTCGTGAGCCACCACGGCTTTGAGCTCATCAAGGTTCAGGAGCCCCAGGAGCCCGCGGGTGATCAGAATATAGCGCCATCGGGGAAGGATGCCGATGATGCCCGCCGTGAGCATGTCGCCTCCAAACAGAGGCCATAGCAAGAAGTTGCCGATTCTGAAGCGATGAGTCCGGGCGAACTCCTCCAGTTCAACGCGCAAAGCATTTGCGGGCAGGGGCCGGCATCCCCACAGGCGCACCATCAGCCCGGGAGCAAAGAGCAGACACCCAATCAGCAGCCCTCCCATGAGCAGGAATTGACCCGCATCCGACTGCAGAAAAACGGGGAGCGGGAGCAGCTGCAAGAGGTCGGAAAATATGGAAATGAGGAACCAGGGCAGCAGAATGGCAGTACTGAAGGCCAGGTTCTCCCACAGGAAAGCCCTCGGTCGGATCGTTGAGTGGTGGATGCGCTGGTAAACCGGGTAACTGTAGGCCCAGATTACTCCCAGGTGCAGGAGGAACAGGGCGAGCCCGGTCATCCCCGCCAGGGTGAGGGAGGATTCGAACCCGGGGAGATGACGCAGATAGTACTTGATGTTGAAGACATAGACCTCAACCGCAAGATTTGCCAGTGCCAGAATGGAAAGCCTGGTCTGCGCGGCGAGATAGCGGGAGATGAGGGAGGATCGCTGGAAGTCGGCGGCAACGGCCAACTTCAGGCGACGAAAGGTAAGGTGACAGATCAGCACAAAGCACAGAAAACAGCTGACACCCAAGGAAAGATTTGCCAGGGGGGGAAGCAACGGGTTATCGGCCGAGTGCTGCATGGCAAAGAGCAACAGGGCGATAAGGAAGAAAATGAGTTGATTGTACATGGAGGGTTAATGACCACTATTCGTCCGGGTGAACCGGATTTTACCTTTTCCCAGCAGATCGTGAAGGTGAAGAATGCCCTGCAGATGATCGGCGGCATCCACCACCGGGAGTACGGTTATCAAGTGCTGTTCCATCATCTCGAGGGCGTCGGCAACGAAGCGGTCGGCGCGAATGCAGCGGGGACGAGGCGTCATAACCTCGTGGATGCGCCGCTGAGCCAGGTCGGGAAAATGGTTGAGCGCCCGGCGCAGGTCACCGTCCGTAAAGATTCCCAGCAACTCCTGCTGCGTCCCAACGATCAGCGTGGCCCCCAGCTCCTTCTGGCTCATCTCCACCAGAGCTTCCGGCACCGGTGCTTCCCGCCCTACCCGGGGGATGTCGTCGCCGTGGCGCATTACCTCATAGAGCGGCACCCGGAGGCGTTCCCCGAGGTGTCCTCCGGGATGGTAGCGCTGGAAGTCCTGGACCTGGAAATTGCGCAGTCTAATGAGAGCCACGGCCAGGGCATCCCCCATGGCCAGTTGCGCCGTGGTGCTGGCAGTGGGAGCCAGGCCCAGGGGGCAGGCCTCGCGCGGCACGCCGGTGTAGATGGCCAGATCACTGTACTGGGCCAGGGTCGAAGTGAGGTTTCCGGTAAAGGCGATGATGCGAGTGCCGATACCCTTGAGGCGGGGCAGGATGATGTTGAGCTCATCGGTCTCGCCGCTGTTCGAGAGCGCCAGCACAATATCTTCGCTTCGCACCATGCCGAGATCGCCGTGCATGGCCTCCACGGGGTGAACAAAGAAAGCGGGAGTCCCGGTGCTGCTCAGGGTTGCCACCAC
>CAZDKX010000485.1:0-2781 GCA_964505935.1 uncultured Syntrophobacteraceae bacterium | reverse complement strand
CCAGCTTGCTGCGAAGTTCGGTGGTTTCCACCTGCTTGGGGGTGAATTCGGCGGTAGGGGAGACGAAGCCGATCCACGCCCGGTAAGTCTTATTCGGGTAACTGTCGGTTCTTACCTCGGCCCGCATCCCCAGTGCAATCTTACCCAAATCAGGCTCCGCTACATAGGCACGAACCCAGACGGGATTATCGAGGGCCAGGGTGAAAACCGCTGTCTGGGGTGACGCCATATCACCCGGTTCCAGAATGCGATCCTGCACTACCGCCTCTTCAGGGGCATACAGTCTGGTATCGGCAAGTTCCTCCCGGGCCCGCTGCAACGCTGCTTCGTACATCTTGAGTTGGGCGCGGGCGGCCTCAATGTCTTCCTGGCGCGGTCCCTTGACCGCCAGGGTGAGCGCCTGCTGCTCCCGGTCCAGATTGGCCCTGGCAGTGTTGAGCTTCGCTTCAGCGCTGTCCAGCTGCTGTTGCGACACATACTGCGGGCCGGCCAGGATTTTTGCACGCCGATGAGTCACCTCCGCTTCCTTCAGCACCGCTTCCGTTGCTTTAACGCGCGCCTTCGCTGCGGCAATCTCCTCCGGCCGGTTGCCGGCCAGCAACCGCGCCAGCACCTCTCTTTGCGAGGCAACCTGAGCTTCGGCCTGGGCGACGGCCGCTTCGTAGCGAGTCGGATCGAGCTCCGCCAGGAGTTCTCCTCTCTGCACCCGCTGTCCTTCTTCGACCAGGAGGCGTTCGATTCTCCCGCTGTCGTGAAAGGCCAGCTGGATCTGTCGGATATCGACGTTGCCGAAGAGGTGCAAGGCCTTTCCAGGTGCTTCCCGCTTCTGCAGATAGCGATAGCCCAGGGTAACGGCCACGCCAAGCACCCCCAACAGCACCAAAACCCTCAGGAGCTTCACCTTATTCATTCCGGTCCCCCTGCCGGCCCATCTCGGGCCTCCCGGACTTCCGCTCCGCCATCAGCAAGAACTTTGCAGCAGCAGGACCGTACGTGTCGACCGCCCCGTTTCCCCCACCGATACCCTGACGGATCCTTGCTGTTCGAAGTTTGTGACTGATCACTGTTCACTCTTCACTGTTCACTCTTCCGCAGCAAAGTGTTCAAGTCAGCAACGTCATCCTCGCAGAGCACCCCGGTGGCCGCCTTCAGCCTCACGCGCGCCACCATCTGGGAGTACAGTGCCACATAGCAGTTCCGCTGCGCCGTTTCGAAGTCATGAACCACTTTCAGGAGATCAACCACGGACCGGGAGCCGATTTCGTAACCCTTGCGGGTCGCCTCCATTGAGGTACGACAGGATGTCACCGCCTGCTGTGCCGCCAGCAGTTCTTCCACACTGTTTTGGAGCACCAGAAAAGCACTCTCCGTATCAACCATGACCTGGTCTTCCAGGTCCTTCAGGTGATATTCGTTGGCCTTGGCCTGGGCCTCGGCCCGCTTCGTTTTGGCGACTACCTGGCCACCCTCATAAAGAGGGACGGAGACGTTCATACCAATGCGCATCCTGTTGCTTTCCAGGCTGGGCAGAAAGCTGCCCTTCTCATAGCTGTAACCCGCGCCAATATTGAGCTTCGGCCAATGTGCCCGGCGCTGGATTTCGATCTCATCCTGAGCCACCTTCAACTGCTCGCGCGCCCGATTCAGCAGGGGCTGATTCTCCCTGGCGATGCTCAGCCACGGCCCAACCTGATTGGGGTTGGGTCCCTCGGGAGTGAACGGTCCCACATCAGCGAGCGATCCCACGGGTTGGTGGGTAAGCCGTTCGAGCTGCTGTCTTGCTATCCGGCTGGCATTTTGGGAGCGAATCAGGGTAGCCTCGGCGGCATCAAGGCTGGCCCTGGCCTCCTGCACCGCAATGATGTCGCCGCTGCCGACCTTGAGGTACGCCTCCGTCTGATTGAGGACCGTCTGCAACAGCTCTTTCTGATTGCGCGACACGCGCTCATCGGCCTCAGCCCGGAGGACCCCGAAATAGCAGACCGCGACTTCGGTGATGAGGTCTTGTTCGGCAGCCAGCACCGCAGCTTGACCTGCCCGGATCAGCGCATCCGCCTGGCGCACGCCAACCCAGGCCTGGCCGTTGATGACCGGCTGGGTCAAGGTAACGCTGTAGCTGGCCTCATAAGAGTCGTCCTTGAGCGGGGTCAGGGGAAGCCCGAAATCTTCGCCGAACCCCTTCATATCCAGGCTCATCCCCCCTACCCCGCCGCTGGCATTGAGGTGCGGCAACAGGTTGGCTCGGGCAATGGGCAATGTGGCTTCATCGGCCTTCAACAGGGAGCGTGCCCGCGCCAGTGCTGGATTGGTGGCCGCCGCCTGCCGGTAAACCGCCGTGAGGTCCTCGGCGTTGATTGCCGACACGGTCGCCAACAAGACCATCATAGCAGCCAGAGGGCTTCTCCATATCCCTCTTAGCGCAGCAACCCACAAAACCATGAACCCCTCTCCGATCTCTGTGGCGACGGATGGTGTGCTCAGCTCGGCGCCTCTTCATTACCCATGCGTAAAGGCATTATTACACTGAATCCAGGCTCAAGCTCAATCGGTTTTCGAGACTGCCGGCTGGGGTGGAGGTCTTTGCGAGGTGGCCAGCCGTGCGTCGGGACCGTGGTCCTTGAAGGCTTTGATGAGGAAGTAGCTGATCGTGTATGGCTTCATGGCAATGCTTTCTTCTACCATGTCGCGAACCAGCTGCTGCTTGCGGTGCTGGTAGAATGCCGCCCGCTCAGCGGCTTTGCGTCCGCTCAAGCGCAGGTTTTCGCCCCTGGAATGCACCAG
>CAZDKX010000484.1:0-2787 GCA_964505935.1 uncultured Syntrophobacteraceae bacterium | reverse complement strand
ATCCGATCATCCATGGCCGCCAGGGCAAAAATGACGTCCAGATTTTCGATATCTTTGAGTTTATGGACCAGGACCGCGAAGTCGCCGACGTACTTTTCGACGGAGACCGTGGCAACACAGACCTCTACGCCTTGAATATTGTAGGTCCGGGCCGAAAGAATGAGCTCATTGAGCAGGCTGACCTGCTCGGCGGTCAGCTCCTGCGCCACCATGTCGGCCACCACGTTGAGGTCCGCGCCGCAGCGCCGCAGATAGGCGGCGGCTTCAAAGTCCTCGGGAGTCGTAGAATTGAAGGTAAACGAGCCGGTATCCTCGAAGAGCCCGAGGCTCATCACCGTCGCCTCTTCGCTGCTCACGGCGAGACCCCGCTCCTGAATCAGCCGGGTCAGGATCGTCACCGTCGCTCCCACCGGTTGGACCTCCGCCAGCGTCCCTTCAATGTCGTCCTCCGAGGCCGGGTGATGATCATAGATGTGGATGTCGAGGTCGGGGCGGTCGATAACTTCCTGGAACTTGCCGATGCGCGAGAGCTGGCGGGTATCCACGAGGATGAGGCGCGTCACTTGAGCGAGATCCACATCGCGGAGGCGTTTGAAATCGTAAATGTAGACCGTCGCTTTCACGAAAAATTCACGCAGCGTCCGTTCCTGGGAGCCGGGAAACACCAGCACGGCCTCGGGGTAGAGCTTCTTTGCGGCGATCATGGAACCCATCGCATCGAAATCAGCGTTCACATGTGTGGTGATGACTTCCATGAAGACAACCTGTCAGGGCCGGGGATGATGTTTTTGATGGATCTCTTTCAGTCTGGCACGAGCCACATGAGTGTAGATCTGGGTCGTCGAGATGTCCGCATGCCCCAGCATCGCCTGCAGTGATCTCAGGTCGGCACCGTGCTCCAGCAGGTGGGTGGCAAAGGAGTGGCGCAGCATGTGGGGAGTCATGTTCTGCCGGATTCCGGCCTTCAGGGCATGGTGCTTGATGATTTTCCAAACTCCCTGGCGCGACAGTTTCCGGCCGTGATGGTTGACAAAGCTTTCCGGCCGGGAATGCCCCTTCAGCAGGAGCGGGCGTGCCTCCTCGAGGTAGACCTTCATCGCGGCGGCCGCCCATTCCCCCAGAGGGACCAGGCGTTCCTTGCCGCCCTTTCCCAGCACCACCAGATAACCAGGATCGAGGTGTATTTGCCTGAGCTGAAGGTCGGTCAGCTCACTCACCCTGAGGCCCGTGGCATAAAGCAACTCCAGCATCGCCCGATCTCTTCTTCCCAGGATTTGGGAGCCGTCAGGCTGCTTCAGCAGAGCTTCCACCTCCGGTCCCGAGAGCACCTTGGGCAGATTCTGACGGGGTTTGGGGAAAGTCACCCGGGCGGCGGGATTCTGGCGAATGGCGCCCACCACCAGCAAGTGCTTGCAAAAAGAGCGCAAAGCCGCCAGCCGCCGGCCCTTGCTCCGTTCTGAAAGTCTCCCGCCCACCCACTTCAGATAGGCGGAAATATGATCACGCGTCATATCTTCCCAGCTGGCAATCCCTGCTCCGCGCAGGAACCCTTTGATCTCCTGCAGGTCGCTGCTGTATGCCGCCAGCGTGTTGGTACTCAAACCTCGCTCGACCGCAAGATGGCTCAAAAACCGGTCAATACTGTAATCCATCGGACCTTCCGCCGCAGGGGAAAAGCCTTCAACCCCTGGCCAAACGTTCGGGTCGAACAGCGGTCGCATGGGTCTGAAAATGGTGGTCGACCAGCAGCGAGGTATGAACGAAATCTCCGTCACGCCGGGTGGAAATGACATCAATTTGATGAGTCTTGCCAGCATAGTCCGGGAAGGTAATGCGGTCACCATCCTTAAAGCCTCCCCGCTTCAGCCAGACATTGGGAGGCAGCAGCCAAGTCTTCCCGTATTGTTCCTCGAAGCGAAAATACTCGACGGCATCACGCGGGAACTGGAGATAGAGGCTCAGTTCCTCGTCGCTCGCCGAGCGCTTCAGCTGCGTCTCGAACTCCCGCCGCCGGGCTTCCAGATCCTCGTCCGGAAGGAGCTGCATGCCCCCCTCTTCCGCCATGATCTGATACCACCGTTTGCCATCCGTCCGATTGCTCTCCAGCACCTTCTGGTAGATCCATTCCTGCGGTTCATAAAACGGAAAGGGTCCGTATTTGCCGAGCAGCAGCCGCTTCAGGTCGTCCGACGGACGCTCGAAGCGTCCGTAGATGACATTGTTCAAGGCGGTAGTCAGCAGGATCTGACTTCCCGGGGAAACCGACCAGATATTGCCCAGTTCACCGTTGAGCTGGATCAGTTCATTGAAAACATCGCGCATCCGTTCCAGCAGACCGAAACTATCGGCCTGTTCAAAAGCAATGCTGGCCGCCCCGCCGGTCAGTTTGTGCCGTTTGACGGTGGGGTCGATGCCTCGATAAGGACTTTCGTACCGCTCATACAGCCGTCTTTCCAGGCGCAGGGCATCCGAGGTGTCCACCAGGGGCTGGACCTTGAGACCCGGCGCGTTGTACCCATAGTCATGCAGGGTTTGGATGAAACTGAGGGCCGGCGCCTGGCTGTAGATCCCGGCATAACCGTGGTCGGCAACTTCGACGATCTTTACGCCCTCGAGGACCGCCGAAACCATGCGCGACAGATCGTTGCCATCGGTATTGTGGCCGTGATAGGAAAGCAGGAGGCCGGGAAAGCGGCGATGGATGGCCGTCACCAATTCGGCGATCCGTTTGGCGGAACCCACGGCGGAATGGTTCTTGATGCAGAGGACGATCTCCTCGCCCATGGC
>CAZDKX010000483.1:1218-2788 GCA_964505935.1 uncultured Syntrophobacteraceae bacterium | reverse complement strand
TCCTGGCGCAAGAGCGTCAGCATCGAGGATTACACCCAGAAGTATGCCGCCTGGATCAAGACCCTCTGGCAGCGCCAAACCATCGAGCTGTGGAACACGGGAACGCCATCGGGGGTGTTTGGCGAGCGCTACTGAGTCAAAATACCCGAAGCAGTTCTTCACAGCGGCAGGTATTCTACTCGATCAGACAAATCCTCGAGCTCACCGGCCTTTGCAATCACTTCAAGATCGCGAATGCATGCCCCGACAGAAATACCCAACTGGTGAGCATAGATCACACCCGAAAAGAACACTCCCTCCCTTTGCCTCCTTGCAGCTTCAACGAGCAAATCATCATCTTGTGTAAAAAGCACCCTTCCCAGCTCTCCACATCGATCCAGCAAGTCCGGATCATTCAAAAGGCTCGATCCGTCCTCAGAAGCAGTGATAGCGTCAACACCACGGAGGCGAAGACCAATTGTGGTCGCACGCGGCACATTTTGGTCCATATACAGCTTGAGGGGCATCAGATCAGCCCCCGCGACTTCAAGCGGGCTTTGAGAGGTGATGTGCCGGCGGCATTCTTGAGTTGCTCGACAAACTCTTGCCGTCGCTCGATTTCTTTGTCCAGTTCCTCCTGGTGGTCCCAGTAATAGGCTAGAGCGGAATAGATTTGACCCAAAGTCAAATGTGGATGCTGAAAATACAGTTCCTCGGGGCTCCAACCGTATGCCAGCTTTTCGAGAACAAGCTCGATCACTTTCATGTTGGATCCCGCAACGATCGGGGTTCCCTTCTCATCGATGACAATATGCTCGTATCTCGTTTCCAGTGAGGCCAAAGGCATGGAAGTTTCACCTCCTTAGATGTATCCGTCTCGGACGACCCGCCCATCTTGTCGCTTATTCTAAAGGCTACCTCGGTTTTTGAACACTACATAAAACAGGAAGGAATGAAAATGGCTAAGGCAAACCAGATAGCAGCTAGCGGTCATTGTGACTCATGCCCGTATAAGCGGGCCGTAGGAAACAGGAAATTTGCGGGAACGAAGATTCCGGGTGGACCTGGAAAATGCGTCAGGCCCGGTGGACTCTGCGATTCAAAAAAGATAGATCCACCTAAAATGTAACCGCAGCTATAGCCGTTCTTTCATTCCAGGTTCCTCATTTGCTCCCATCTTGATCTGATCCTTAATATGCGCCCCTTTTGCCTGCACCGATGCAGTAGCACGGTAGCACGCCGGGAGGTAAAGAGGCGGGGACGCTGGCCACCACCGGTCCGCATGTCTGGAGCACGAATCTCATCAAGTTTGAAGACGTACAGACACTGCCCAAGGGGCAACTTTTGGTGTCGTCATGACCGCATAGAATCTCCCAGGTGCCATTCCCCGCTGTCAGTCAGGCTCATGAGCACCCTTCCCATTCTATGCATCCAAAATTACCCATGCTATCTTTGAAAGAAAAACCATGAAGGTATTGGACTCCGAACTAGCTCTCACGCCCAAGATGGTGATTGACAGAAAGCTCTTGCCAGGAGTCTCCAAAAGGTGGCTTTATGATCACTACTCAGACCTCAACGGCGTGAAGATCGG
>CAZDKX010000483.1:0-1118 GCA_964505935.1 uncultured Syntrophobacteraceae bacterium | reverse complement strand
AAGATCGGCGGGAAACGGGTAGCCCAAAGGAGGTTCGAGACCCGAAAATCGGCAAAGGAGTGGGAACACGAAGAAAGGAAGCGGCTCCTCGCAGAAGAAGAGAAGAAGACCCTTTTGGACTTCGTGCAGTTCTCAGAGAAATATCTGGATCTGGCGCAAGGACAAGTAAGTGAGAAGACCCACGATGACAAGGTGCGCGTCACAAAAAGCTTCCTGAAACACCTCGGAACAAATTTGCCGGTAATCGAAATCACTCCGGAGCACGTATCAAACTATCTCCTTGCCCAGGCAAAGGAAAGGTCGGCAAACGCCGCCAACAAGGATCGAAAAGAGCTCCACAGCATGTGGAACTGGGGGATGGCTATTCTTGACCTTCCCACAAATCCTGTAAGCAAGGTCAAGAAATTCCGGCACGAAACGGCAAGACCCTATGTGCCGTCTGAACGTGATGTGCTCAAAATGCTGGCCGCTGCAGAGGGCGTCGACCGCGTATTCCTCGAATGCTACCTTCAGACCGGTGCCCGCCGGAGCGAGATATTCAAACTTGCCTGGGATGACGTAAACTTCGAAAAGCGGACGATTACCCTTACAACCAGAAAGACAAAGGATGGAACCCCGAAAAGAAGAACACTTAAACTGGACCAAAATGATTCCTTATGGAACCTTCTCAAATGGTGGTGGAAGAACAGGATCTTCAAAGAAAATCCCCACGTGTTCGTAGACGATCATCCAGGACCACATTACGGAAAGCCATATCTCGTTCGGAGAAGATTTACCAAGAGCCTCTGTGAAAGGGCAGGAATCAGGCCCTTCGGGTTCCATGCCTTAAGACATTTCGTGGCATCGATGCTTGCCGACAAACATAAGGAAAGCACCCCTACAATTCAACGCATCCTCGGGCACGAGCGACTGAGCACGACCGACCGATACGTTCAGAGAATAAGCTCGGATATTGGGGAGGCCTTGGGAAAACTTGGAAGAAGAGAAGAAGTGCCGGAAGACACCTCACAAGAGGCATTGATCGGAGCTTCAGGATCAGGGTACTTTAAGGAGTACCCCAAGCCCCGGGTGGAGAAAAAGGTTGCCAGGGGGGAAGGACATGGAAGAGCGAAGCTTAC
>CAZDKX010000482.1:0-2795 GCA_964505935.1 uncultured Syntrophobacteraceae bacterium | reverse complement strand
AAGCGGCGGTCGCAGCCGGCCATCGCCGGTCACCGCCGGCCTGGATTACCAGATCAAGAGCAAGGTTATCATCCTGCTGACCGACGGGCAGAACAATGCGGGAAAGCGCTCCCCGCTCGAGGCGGCCCGTCTGGCCAGGGAGTGGGGCATCAAGATCTACGCCGTCGGCATCGGCGGGCGGGAGTCCTTCGTGACGATCAAGACTCCTCTTGGCGACTACAAGATGCCCGGCGGCCCGGGGGTGGATGAAGCGACCCTGAAGGTCATTGCCGGCGAAACCGGCGGCGCCTTCTGGCTGGCGGAATCGGCGGACAAGCTGCTCGAAATCTACAAGGAGATCGATAAGCTCGAGCGAACGGAAATCGAGTCGGTGCGCCACATCGATTACGCGGAGCGGTTTGCCCCGTTTGCGCTGCTTGCGCTTGCCCTGCTGCTGGTGGAGCAGGTCCTGATCAGCACGGTTTTCCGGAGGATTCCATGAACACCGTTCACTTCGAAAGCGCGGAGATGCTGCAGCTGCTCTGGCTGCTGCCGCTTTTTCTCGGGGTAGCCGTCTACCGGTTCAAAAAAAAGGACCAGGCGCTGCTGAAGTTTGCGGAAAGCGGGCTCCTTGA
This sequence comes from uncultured Syntrophobacteraceae bacterium, assembly GCA_964505935.1. Lineage (GTDB taxonomy): Bacteria > Desulfobacterota > Syntrophobacteria > Syntrophobacterales > Syntrophobacteraceae > JADGQM01. The sequence continues at coordinate 2,181 of CAZDKX010000482.1, read as the reverse complement.
GCGGATCAACCAGTCGGTGAGTCGGGCGCGGCAATGGGGGAAGGTGTTGCTGGTCGTTGCTGCATCCTTGTTGATCGTCCTATCCCTTGCCAGACCGGCTTGGAACCCGAGGCCGGAGAAGGTTGAGAGCAAGGGCCGGGACATCGTTTTTGTCCTTGATGTCTCGAGGAGCATGATGGCCGAGGATTTGAAGCCCAATCGGCTCGAGCGCGCCAAGCTTGCCATTCGCGACCTGATCGATAAAATCGAAGGAGACCGCGTGGCGCTGGTCGCTTTTGCCGGGACCGCGACGGTTAAATGCCCGCTCACCCAGGATTACGGCTTCTTCAGGCTCATGCTCGACGACACCGGCCCGGAAAGCATCAGTCGCGGCGGAACCTTGATCGGTGACGCTCTGCGGAAGACGGTCGATGAGGTCTACAGCGACCGATTGAAACGCTACAAGGATATCATCCTCATCACCGACGGCGAGGATCAGGACAGTTTCCCGGTGGAAGCGGCCAGGGAGGTCGGCGAGCGCGGGATCCGACTCATCGCCATCGGCCTGGGCGATGAAAAGGAAGGGCAGCGGGTCCCCGTGGTGAATGAAAAGGGCGAGCGCATCTTCCTGCGGCATGGGAACCAGGAAGTCTGGAGCCGCCTGGATGCCGATACCCTCAGAAAGATGGTGGACGCCACCCCGGGCGGCCGATACCTCAACGTGGCCACGGGGACCTTCGATCTCGGCGCCATCTACCGGGACCTCCTGGCCGATGCGGAAAAACAATTCCTCGAATCAATCAAGATAAACCGCTATGAAGAGAAGTTTCAGATCTTTCTTGGCATGGCGCTTCTCCTCCTCCTGGCGGAAATGGCGCTGAGCGAACGGCGGAAGAGGAACGGAGGGTAGGAGTGTTGCGAGTTGCGAGTTGCGAGTTGCGGGTTGCGGGTTGCGAGTTGCGAGTTGCGGGTTGCGGGTTGCGGGTTGCGAGTTGCGAGTTGCGAGTTGCGGGGTAGAGAGGTGCATTGATGAAGAGTTACCGGGACCTCGAAATATACAGGATCTCCTTTGACTTGGCGACCAACGTACACCGAATGTCCTTGAAACTCCCTGGTTTCGAATTGTATGAGGAGGGAAGCCAAGTTAGACGCTCATCAAAAGGAATAACGGCATGTATCGTGGAAGGTTACGGGCGCAACCGATACAAGGCGGATTTTATAAAATATCTGGTTTATGCCCATGCATCATGCGATGAGACCATCCTTCATCTGAACTTTCTGAAGGCAGCTCACGTTGCGGCACAAGAGGAAATAGAGCTCCTCTTGGACGAATACAATGAGCTGGGTAGCAAGATCAATAGATTCATACAGTATGTTGAGCGAGAGTGGAGGTAGCCTGACCATGAACCCGCAACGCGCAACCCGCAACCCGCAACCCGCAACGCGCAACGCGCAGACTGCGTTATGGTTAATGCTTCTGGTCTTCTTGGTTGCTGCGCCTCTCTCTGCTGATGCCTGGGCTGAATCGGCCGGGAGTCTGGTTGCTTCAGGGAATGCGTTCTATGCGGCCGGTGAGTTTGACAAAGCTTTGGATGCCTATGAGAAAGCCTTAACCGAGCAGCCGGAGGCGGGCGAAGTCCTTTTCAACAAAGGAAACGTCTTTTTTCAGAAAGGTGAATACGACAAGGCGCGCGAAGCCTACCAGGCGGCAGCCCTGCACGCGACGGAGCTCGCCCTGGAAGCTTTAGCCCACTACAATCTGGGCAATACCATTTTTGCCGAAGGCCAAAAGGAGCTGGAAACCGATCCCCGCAAGGCGCTCACCCAGTGGGGACAGAGCATCCAGCACTATCAGGAGGCCCTGCGCCTCGATCCGCAGCTCAAGGAAGCCGCCCTGAACATTGAAGTAGCGCGGCTGGCGCTGAAGGACCTGGCAGACCGGCTCAAGAAGGCCGAGGAAGCCGCCAGGGAGCAGCAGAAGCAGCGCGAGGAGCTGAAAAAGGAGCTGGAGGAGGTCATTCGGGAGCAGGAATCTGCAATCCAGCAAAATGATGCGCTGCAAGGACAAGTGGCGCAAGCAGACGTTGAATCCATGGGCAAGCAAGCGCAGCAGCTTGCCGCCGACCAGGAAGAGACCCGGCAAAAAACCGGGAAGCTCGTCGACAAACTGAAGGAGTTGCAGGCCCAGCACCAGCCGGCTCC
>CAZDKX010000481.1:0-2800 GCA_964505935.1 uncultured Syntrophobacteraceae bacterium | reverse complement strand
CTGATCATCGCGCCGGCGATGAGCGCCTTTGACGTCTCTCTCGAGGAATCCTCGCGGGTGTGCGGGGCGTCCAACCTGCGCACGCTGCTCCGCGTGACCCTGCCGGTGCTGCGGCCCGCCATCCTGGCGGCGGTGATCCTGGTCATCGTCCGCAGCCTGGCCTCCTTTGCCGTCCCCTCAGTCATCGGCATGCCCGGCCGCATCTACGTCCTGGCCAGCCATATCTACCGCATCGTCGCCACCGGCTTTGTCCCCGACTATGGCCAGGCCGCCGCCGTGGGCATGAGCGCCCTCGCCGCCTCGATCGGCCTCATTTGTGTCTATCGCTGGCTGACTGCGGCAAGCGAACAGTTCGTGACGGTCTCCAGCCGCGGCTTCAAACCCGCCGTGATTGATCTCAAGCGATGGCGCTACCCTTTGTTCGCCGCGGTCGGGGCCCTTTCCTTCGTGCTGATCGTGCTGCCGGTGCTGGTACTCTTTTATACGTCCCTGACCCCGTATGTGATGGCGCCCAGTGCGCGGGCGTTTTCCCTGATGAGCGGGAGGCACTGGCTTCAGGTGCTGCACGACCCGGTTTCGCTCCTCTCGCTCAAGAACAGTGTCATCCTGGGGCTCGCGGGGGCGACCGTCGGGGTGATGCTCTCCATCTTCGTCGCCTACGTGATCGTCAAGGTGCGCACGGTCGGGGCCGGGATCCTGGAATCGCTGAGCTTCCTTTCCTTCTCGTTTCCCGGCATCGTGATCGGCGTGGGGTTCATGCTGTTCTTCGTGCGCACGCCGCTCTACGGGACCCTCTGGGCGCTGCTGATCGGCTACATCGCTACCTACCTGCCCTACGGCGTGAAACCGCTTTCGAGCGCCTTCATCCAGATCCACAGCCACCTGGAGGAATCCTCGCGGGTGTGCGGCGCGCCCCCGTTCCGCACCCTGAGGCGCATCGTCATCCCGCTCCTGATCCCCGGCATGGTGTCCGGCTGGATCCTCATGGCCACCATGTTCGTGCGCGAGCTCACCCTTTCGGTCGTACTCTCGCGGCCGGGGACGGAGGTGCTGGCGGTGCAGATCCTCCGTTTCGCCGAAGACGGCCTCTGGGGCCGTCTCTCCGCCCTCGGCATCATCATGATTTTCATCTCCTCGACCCTGGTGGTCCTGGCCTCCGTCATCGGCCGCAGACTCACCCGCATGCAGGTCGTCGGGTGAATGGAAGGGTTGTCGATGCGAAAGTAACTGGCAATTCCCCCGTCTGGTTGTACTCTGGACGATTTCTACCGGGCAATCGCGCAGCCGTTTACTTGTGGGACCAGAAAGCATGTTCGGAAACAACTCTCTTACCGGATGACCTCGCATTATGCCAACTGGGAAAACAGGATGGTGTGTATCGGGAGTTCTCCAGTTTGTCGAATAACCTTGCGTCCAGCATGATATCCTGAAAAAACCCATTGGCGTGTAAGATAATCCTTGTCATGAAGACGAGCGTAATATATTGAAAAAACAATGCGATGTGGGAAGTCAAGACAAAATTCACCCTCACAGGATACGCCACCCATTGCCGGGCTGACGGGAATACCTTCCCGCGTCGTCATGATGAACAGAAACTGTAGAATTACTTGTTGGCGGCCGCGAAACGCGGCCGCCAATGCGGAGCTGAGCCTGCGGCTCCCAGCGACTCGTCGTCGCTCCGCTTCGCTGCGCGCCAACAAATCGCTGGAACCGAAGGGCATGGCTTGCATGCGCCACCTGTCGGTGGCTGCAAGCTCATGCCATCGGCTCAGCTCCGCATTAGCCGCGCGGTCATGGGGCAACGTTTGATTCTGACAAGATGAGGTGGGGATGATCTGAATGGAGAATAGGGACCATAAACCACTGATAATGTGGTTTTGCTTGGTAATGGGAATAATTGTACTGGCTTTTGTCAGACCAATCCGAATGGCAAGCATTTGGAGCGGATACACAGTCAATTTCGATAACGTATTCATCAGCTTGTACATTTTGTGGATGCTCGTCGAGTTGCGAGTTTCAAAAAGGGATGTGAGCACTGAGGGCAAGAAGACATCAGATTATGCAACATGCCAGCTATATGGGCTCGGACAGGCGCTTACCTTTCTTAGTGCCCTCTGGTTCGCATCTCTTTGGCGGGCGCCGAACATCGTCCATGTTGTTGGGATGGGCACTTTTCTGGCTGGTGTCTGCTATCGGTTGTGGGCAATTCGCACCTTGGGCCATTACTACTCGCACAGAGTTCAAGCTGTCGCCCAGCACCAGATCGTGGCTTCCGGGCCGTACCGCTTCACAAGGCATCCGGCTTACGCAGGGATGATCATCGCGAATGCCGGAATATCCGTGTATTTCATTAATTGGGTGACCATTGGTGTATTTCTTTTGATTCTTGTGCCAGCAATCCTTCTGCGCATCAGAATAGAAGAACGAACGCTCTTCGGCATAGAGGGATACGCTGAATTTGCTCGAACTCGAAAGCGCCTGTTCCCAGCGATGTGGTGACGAGTCTACAGCAATTATGGGCTAACTTTCGCTGGAGCCGACGCCCAAAAAGCCGGGCGCGGCTCAGCTGGTAGTTGGGCGTCAGACGAAATCGAAGCGGAGCAAACATAGCAATGAAGAAATTTGACCTGAACATCGATCGGATGCTTGAAAACTGGGATGCATTCCATGCCATTCGGGAAATCATTGCCAACGCGCTCGACGAGCAGATATTGACTGGCACGCGGGAAATCGCCATCTCCCGCGACGGCGATGCCCAGTGGCGCATCAGGGACTTCGGCCGCGGCCTCCGGCACGAGCA
>CAZDKX010000480.1:0-2806 GCA_964505935.1 uncultured Syntrophobacteraceae bacterium | reverse complement strand
GTTCCATGGCGAACATCCTGCCGGTCCGTCCCATGCCCGACTGCACCTCGTCGGCAACATAGAGGATGCCATATTTGCGGGCAATGTCATAAAGCTTCCGATGGAATTCCGGAGGAGGCACGACATAGCCGCCCTCCCCCTGGATGGGTTCGACAAAGATAGCAGCCACTTCCTCCGGGGGAACGGTGGTGCGAAACAGGGTATCCTCGATCCAGTCAACGCAGGCCGTTCTACAGGTTGGATGACAGAGCTGGTAAGGACAGCGGTAACAATAGGGGTAAGGCACATGGGTGATCCCCGGGACCAGGGGGTGATAGTGCTTTTTTTGAATCGTCTTGCTGGCGGTGAGCGAGAGGGCCCCCATGGTACGGCCATGGAAGGCGCCGAAGAAAGCCAGGTTCAGTTCGCGCCGGGTGTGCCAGCGGGCCAGTTTGAAAGCCGCCTCCACCGCTTCGGCACCCGAGTTGCCAAAGTAGACCTTCCTCGCCTCGGGACCCGGCGCCAGGCCCGCGAGTTTTTCCGCCAGGACAATCTGCGGCGGGTAGTAGAAATCGGTCCCGGACATGTGCAACAGCCGTTCGGCCTGGTCCTTGATGGCCTGCACGACCTGGGGATGGCAGTGACCCGTGGCACAGACTGCAATCCCCGCAGTGAAGTCAAGGAAAATGTTGCCGTCCGGGTCGCGAATCCAGAGCCCTTCCGCCGACTCGGCAACCAGAGGGTAGCTCCGCGTGTAAGAAGGAGAAACGAACCGGCGGTCCACTTCGATGAGAGCCGCCGCTCGCGGTCCCGGCAGGGCGGTTTTGATTTCAGGATATCTCACGGCAGTTCCTCCATGGTGTAGCCCCCTCAGAACGGTAAACGCCCAGCATCTCCCAAAAAGCCTTTCGGATAAGTCCTCTCTGCATCTCCTTGAACAATGCTCGTGAAGCTTGAATTGCTGCGTTTCTGAAAACCCCTCCTTTTCTAATGAGACCATGTGGGAGCGGCTTTCCAGCCGCGATGGAAGGGGCCTCGCGGCTCGAAAGCCGCTCCCACGGAAATGCAGGTTTCTATCCTAACCTGTTGTATCCTCCAAAACCGCGACCACTGCTCCTTGACCTATCTCGGGAGCCATGCTATGCAAAACCTTCATGCAACCGCTCCCCCACTGATAATTCAAACCAAACGGGATCGTCATGAAAGACATCTGGCTGATTTTCTCCTCGATCTTCGCCGCCGGGGTGGTTTCGTTGCTGCTGGAATTATCCCTCCTGAGAGAATTTACCTACATTTTCGGGTCCACGGCAACGTCAAACGCCCTGATCATTTCCGTCTTTCTGGTCGGCCTGGCGGTCGGCGCCTACCTGGGAACCTGGGGAACCTTCACCGTCAAGGATGAAACCGACGCCCGTCGCAAGTTTGCCCTGATCCAACTGCTCAACATCATTTTTGTGGTCATCTTTTGCCTTTCCAAAAAGTACTTCGTCTACCATTGCCCCTATCCCAGTCTGGTGAGGCTCTATTTCATAATCTCGGTCCTGACCCCCTCGCTCCTCTCTGGAATCGGCTATGCAATCAGTGTCAAGATTATGCACTGGCGGGGTGAAAAATTCATCACTTACATTTATGCCTTCAGCACGCTCGGCAGCGTGGTCGGTGGTCTGGCCCACGGCATGGTGCTGGTGCCGTGGTGGGGAATGGGCTCCGCCTATATTTCCGCGGTGATTTTTGGCGCGCTGGCCCTCTATTTCATGTATTCCCTCATGAACCTGACCAGCAAAGCCCTTCTGGCCCTGCTGGTTGGCGTGGCGATCGGCCTGATCCACTTCAATGTTGCGGAACGGATCTTTCCTTCCAAACATCTCCTTTTCAGCAAGGACAGCGAATTTGGCATCGTTGAAGTTTGGCGGCTGCATCATGAGAAAGCAATCTATCTCAATCGGCAGATCGGCGGCGAAGACTCCGATCTCACCGTGGATGCCACGTACCTGGAGCTCGAAGTCAACAACATCCATCAGAGCTTCAGTTTCCCCGTCGACCGCAGGATCCACGAACAATGGGCTGAGACCAGCCTGCAGATCATCAACCGGCCGGCTGCCGTCCTCATGTTCGGGTATGGCAGCGGGGTGTCAGCCGCCTCTTACCTGAAGTCCCCCCTGGTTACGAGAATGGATATCATCGAGAACTGTGGACCGGTGATTGATGCGGCCAGGAAGTTTTTTCCCGAGGAATATGCCCGGGTCTCAGGAGATGAAAGAGCACGTTTTGTCGTCGATGACTTTCGCGGTTATGTTCGGTTTGCCCGGCAGCGATACGATATCGTGGCACTTGACCACACCCTCCAGGATGCCTACTCCATTGGCTTATTCACCACCGAGTTTTTCCAGCAACTGAAGCAGATCATGCATCCCGACGGCATTGTCCTGTTACTGGGCGACGGCCTATCCTGGAGTACGACCAGGAGGTGCTTCCGATATGCCTACAAAAACATCAATCCCCGGACGGAGCATGCTCTGCGTCTCAACCTGTTCTTTCTCACCGACCAGCCGATCAGCGAACCGACAGCCCGCGACTATACCCTGGTACAGAACCCCCTTGAGCCGGGCGGTCTCATCTATTCGGACGAAAGGGTGTCCCTGTTGGGCCGATCGGAGCTCCCATGACCATTCCTTGCTCACCCTGTGTGACGCCATCACGGTCCATGCCGGGTTAGAGCGCGAAGAGGCAAGGCAGGACAAGGATGCCCCTGCTTCGAAAAGTTGCGAGTTACGAGTTGCGAGTTACCAGTGGCAGTTGCCTGTAAACCGTGGTCCTTTTCATGGGT
>CAZDKX010000479.1:0-2825 GCA_964505935.1 uncultured Syntrophobacteraceae bacterium | reverse complement strand
ATTACCTATTACCTATTACCCATCTCTTACCTGGCCTCATCGACGATCTTGATGAACGCGGCAATGTTCTCCGCCCCGGCGACCGGTTTCATGCGGTCGTAAGCGGGCGGCATCAGGGCCTTGAACTTGGCTTTGTCAGGATAGGTGATTTCCATGCCCTGCGCTTTGAGCTGCTTGAGTTGATCGGCCTCGGCGTCGCGCACCGTCTTCCGCATCCAATCCCCGGCTTTCTTGCTTTCTTCCTTGACAATCGCCTGCTGTTCGGGCGTGAGCTTATCCCAGACCTTCTTGCTGATGACGTGGACCATGGTGTTGTAATTATGGCCCGTCATGGCCAGGTACTTTTGCGATTCATAGAGCTTATTCGAGAAGATGACCGCCACCGGGTTTTCCTGGCCGTCCACCACGCCCTGCTTCAAGGCCATCTGCAATTCGTTGAAGTTGATCGTAGCGACCACCGCCCCCAGCGCTTCCATGGCCGCCTGGGTGGGCAATTCGGGCGGAGTTCTCACTTTGAGCCCCTTCACGTCGTCGGGCACATTCACCGGATGTTTGCTGTTGGTGAGGTTGCGGAAGCCCCACTCCCAGTTGGAGAGAAACACCAGACCGGCCTGTTCGAGCTCGGGGAGCGCCCAGGGCAGGAACTTGCCGTCCAAGACCTTGTCCGCATGGGCGTAGTTGTCATAGATGAAGGGCAGCATGACGCAGTTGAACTTTTTCGAATACTTGCCAAGTTGCCCCTGGGTGGGCAGACTCATGTCGACCGCCCCCAGGATATTCTGCTCCAGCACTTCCGGCGGGGAACCCAGGGCGTTATTGGGATAGATGGTGATCTTGATTTTGCCGTTGGTCCGCTTTTCCACGGCTTCGGCAAACATCTTGGAGGCCAGATTGCCGGGATGCGCATCGGCCGCAAAATGGCCCAGCTTCATTTCCACAACCTCGCCGGCAGCCTTTGCGTGTTGGAAGGGAATACAGACCGCAAGCAACAACACCAGGGCTAAAACCTTCTTCATCGCTCTCTCCTTTCCCTTGCGGCACCGGTCACGAGTGCCCGTTAAGAAACTTCCGACCTTACATCCTGCCAATCAATAGCGCTTCTCGACGAGGGAACGCTTTACTCTGTCCAGGCGCTCTTTGATGCTGTCGAATCCCCTCATGGCGACGGCCACAAACAAGACGTCGACAATGGCCAACTGCACCATGCGGGAAGTCATGGGCGCCAGACGGAGCGCCGCCTCCTGCGAAAAGACCGAAAGGGTAATGGTGCTGAGCTTCACCAGCGGTGCATTTTCACTGCCCAGGATGCTGATCACCTTGGCCCCCGCTTTCCGGGCCACCTGGACACTGTCAATGATGTCCTTGGTCGATCCCGTGTGGGAGACGGCAATCACCACATCTTCGGGAGAAAGCAGCGCGGCCGACATGACCTGCATGTGCGGATCGTCGTAGGCAATACAGGGAAGCCCGAGGCGAAAGAACTTGTGGTGGGCATCGCGAGCCACAATGGCGGAGCCGCCGACACCGTAAAACTCGATCCGTCTGGCCGCCAGCAGCGCCTGCACCGCCGCCTCGAGGTCGTCCAGGTTGAGCTTGTTCAAGGTGTTGGAGATGGCTTCACGGTGGGCGTTCAGGATCTTGCTCACGATTTCCGCGAGGGAGTCTTTTTCGCTGACGTTCTCAAAGATGTATTGCGCCGAAGGCAGATCGCGGGCCAGATTGAGGCGCAGCTCGAGATAGCCTCCCAAACCCAGCTTCCGGCAGAAACGGATCACGGTCGGCTCGCTCGTCCCGGCCTTCTCAGCCAGTTCGGTGATGGAAGAACGAATAACGGCGTCAGGGTCCGCCAAAACACACCTGGCCACCTTCTTCTCTGAAGCCCTCAGCGACTCGAGGCAGCTGCGAATGACGTCAAGGGTACCGGTCATCTGTATTCAATCTACCCATATTGGCACTTTATTCCCAAAACAAGCATTAGGTTGTAAAATTCCTACATTTGTCGCTAATGTCAAGAAAAAAATAAAATGAGAAATTTTGATACCTGGAGTGTCACTCCCGCTGAAGCCGGTTGTCCAGTTTGCTGGGTGAGGGCATTCGGATGATTGCGCTTGGGCATTACCTGATTTCCCGAACACCCGCTACTGATCGCATCCGTACCGAGCAGATTCTAGGCGGTGCGCGCAACATTCTCGATGCCTGAACACTTGGTGACCTTCGTTTCGGTAGCATATGAGCTTAACGACCCGAAAAGGTTAGACTGGGAAATACTATACCAACCCGGTCCTTGTGCGAGATGTCGACGTTTTATTTGGTACACTCTGATATAGTGATTGGAGCAAGCTTCGAAACGATGAATCTAAGGAACACTCCGAAATTGATCCCACAGCCCTGCCTCTTCACTCCGTGCAGGGAAAGGATGGCGCGATGATGAACATCATTGAAAAACTGGTCAAGGCGAGTGAGCTTCCTCAGCAGCTGCGCGGCGATTTCGAAGCCGACACGCTGGTGTTGGTCTCTGTGCGTCGATTGACCGATAACGGCTTCACTGAAGAATTTGAAGAGGGCGTGTTGAAGGCGGAGGCGGATACCGAAGGGACACCCTTTCGACCAGCTGAAGAGGTCATCAAGGAATTGCAGGCTATCGCCGCCGATGAATCTTAGATACTCAAAGAAGTTCGCCGTTCCTTTCCTTTTGCCTATTGTTCAAATGATCTTCATGGAATTCTCCAATTATGAATATTTACCGCCTTGCGTGCAATTACCTGAAAACCAGCGTCGGGATCACCATGGTCAGCCAGGGCCAGTAGGTGAGCAGGAGGACCATG
>CAZDKX010000478.1:0-2837 GCA_964505935.1 uncultured Syntrophobacteraceae bacterium | reverse complement strand
CGAAGGACACGAAGAGCACGAAGACATCACTTCGTGTGCTTCGTGCTCTTCGTGGTAAAGAGATCACTTGTTTTTGGATGACTCCTAATGAGCTTCGTAGTCGAGTACTAGGGAAGCGGGCCAGGTAGCCAAAGGTAATAGTAACCGCTGCGCAGCGGCGGGACAGCCTCCGCCAACCCGAGGTTGATGAGATTGACGGTGGGCATTTCAGGGCGACCGCTGAGGGTATTGTAGAGGTTATCATCGGGATATTCGGCGCGGCGATAAACGATGATGCTGGCGTTTTCGGGAAGTCCGGCCATCATGGTGGTTCTTTGGATCGCATCATCGAAATAGCCGACCTGGTCGACGAGCCCCAGGTGCAGGGCCTCATCGGCCGTGTAGATGCCGGCGGAGGCGATGTCCGCTTTGGCCTGGTCGCCGAGTTGCCGATGCCCGGCCACCAGGGTGAGGAACCTCGCGGCCAGGTCATCAATGAAGTTCTGCATGATCCGCTCCTCCTCTTCGGTAGCGCTCCGATAGGGGGAGCCGATGTCCTTGTTGCGGCCCGACTTGTTGACCGCCACTTCCAGCCCGATCTTATCCATCAACCCCGAGACGTTCGGTCTCAGAAAAATCACCCCGATGGAGCCGGTGACGGTCGTGGGATGGGCTACGATGAAATCGGCGGGAAGGGCAATGTAGTATCCCCCCGAAGCGGCAGTGCCCATCATGACGGCCGTGAGTTTCACCCCACTGCGCTCTTTGTAGCGGACAATCTCATGATACAGCATATCGCTGGCCGTGACCGAACCTCCCGGAGAATCGATCTTCAGGATAACCCCTTTGATGTCCTTGTCTTTTTCCGCTTTCTTGAGCTGGGAGACGATTTCCTGGACCATGCTGGACCTGCGGGACAGGGACAGCTCCCGATGACTGTCGGAGATAAAGCCGGTAATGGCGATGAGCAGGATCTTTTCTCTACCCTCCCCCTGCAGGGTATACTCCTTCAGGGGTTCCGTATCTCCCGGGAAAAGCGTAATTTTGGGCTTGATGCAGCCGCCGCAAACCAGAAAGCCGGCCATCATGGAGGCGATGAGGAAGGTTCGGACCAACAGGGCTCTCCTCTTCATGACTATCCCCTTATCATCCTGATTCGCAGGGTCATAGCGGTCGTGACCGTCACATGCCGCTGGGTTGGTACCATGTCTCACCTTTGCTCCTTTGCCCAGAAACAGCTTGATCGATTTCCGGCGGCAACCGAGTGCAAAGTGTGAAAGCGACCAGTTTATGCTCGCCAACGATGAAAACCTGCGTTCACCAGGAAACCGAGCAAGGCTTTCTGCTGCGAAAACAACGAGAAGACAAACTCTCTCATGGCAAGACGCCTTTAAGGTCCCTCTTCTCACTCCCCGGAGGTTCAGCACAAGCTTGTGTATCTAAAGGTCAAAGACCATCCTGAGCGCCTGGTCGATCTCTTGCAGTTCTTGCTGAGCCAAGGTCCCCCGGATTCTCACCAGACGGAGGCGATGGTCGACGGGGCGTGTTTGCAGGCAGTCGGCGACAGACCGCTTGCTCAGGCCGTTAACCGGTGATGGAACAATCTCTACGTTGGTCCTTATGCGGGCTTTTTTCTCATTCCAGTCGGTGATCGGCACAACCTGGATGACAGGGACCCTCTCGTTGTAGACGTCGTTGGTCACGATAACGCAGGGCCTGACTTTCCCGGTTTCCGAACCGATTGTCGGATCCAGGTTCACATCAATGATCATTCCCCTGGTCAGGCGTGTCATTCCGGCCAGCCCTTCAGCGACGCTTCAACCAAATCCCTCAGCTCTTCATCTTCAGCATATACTTCTGCGTAAAGGTCTGCAGAGCGTCTGAGGCTCTCCATTTCCAACCGTTTCTCGAAGAGCTCGATCGCGGTGCGCAACATGCTGCTCCTGTCCTTAAAACCATATGATCGGTACTTGTTCAGGAACCGCGCCTGCATTTCGTTGATGCTAAGCTTCACCTGGATCATGCAATCTCCTTTCGTGGGCTCGAAATAGGCCCCTGAAATACGCACCTATTTTACGCCCTAAAATACTGATAAGCAACACCCTGCCCGTCGATTCATGCATACCGTGCCGGGGGAAGTTCTGGTCACGCTGCCCGAGCAGGTCGATCTGCGGCCCCGGTGCCATAGTGTGCCGGGTCAGGGAGACCTCGGGAGTTGCACCGCCAACGCCATCGCCGGTCGTGGCAGGCCGGAAAGCCTCCTCCACATGAACCCCCTGCCATCCTTACTCTCCCTTTAGCCCATGGCTAGAAGCTGGCCCAATGAAAGATAAGAGAGTTGCAGACCTGGCAAGAGCCCCCACTGAATTGTGATTACGGCTCGCCAATATGGCGGGGAAAGTGATTTCTCCAACGAGGTCTCGCAGACGGTCTATGAGGACGGCGAGGGTTTTGCTCTGAGCGGCTGGGACTTCTGCAGTGACGATGCTGGTGGTAAAAACATCAACAAGGTATTTGACAAGGATCGGCAACGCAATGTCATCAAGCTGACCGGCTGGGGCCTGCGCAATGGCTACCGTTTGAGGCGCCCCTACTTCACCGACTGGAACAATTCTGCCAGTCTGTGAGCCAATAGGAGGCTGGGCAATGCCCGCATGCTGGGCCAACGGCGGGCATAGCCCACCCCACAAAAATGGCACAATGGTTTTTTGACGATCATTAAAGGGCAGCTGCTCATGTCCCCGTGGGACACCCGAAGACCTTTGAAAAGGACCGCGGTTGACAGGCAACTGCCAGTGGTAACCCACAACTCGCAACCCGCAACCCGCAACTCGTGACTCGCAACTTTTCGAAGCAGT
>CAZDKX010000477.1:0-2845 GCA_964505935.1 uncultured Syntrophobacteraceae bacterium | reverse complement strand
TGTGACTTCGTGGATAAGAAAAGAAGGATAGCCATGAATCAATTCGAATATCAGATCACGCTGCATACGGCCGAAGCTTTCCAGGAAGTCGTCTATTTCTGCTCCAGCGAGGGCAGCTGCGAGCTGAAGGAAGTCCCTTCGGATCAGGTCGGCAGACTTGAGGAGATCTTGAACGGACAGGGACGAAAAGGGTGGGAACTGGTTCAGACGGTATTCGGTAAGCAGGGGATGATGATTATCTGGAAAAAGGCTGGTGGCCGTGCTCAGATGGAATCTGAGGGTTGAGTTGCAGGGATGTGTGAACGGGTTGGTAGTAATATGCTGGGATAAAAGGAGCTTGCCAGGGTGAAGACCATTAAAATCAAGGGAATGTCCTGTCAGCACTGCGTTAAGACGGTGACCAAAGCGCTCAGTGAAATTGACGGCATCGAGGCGGTTCAGGTTGATCTGAATAAAGGTGAGGCGACGTTTGAGGAAGCTGCGCCGGTCGCCTTGGAGTTATTGCAGGAGCGGATCAAGAAGGCCGGGTTCGAGCTTGGGTAAGAAGGTCATTCAGATTGCCGGTATGAGCTGCGCCGCTTGCGTGCGGCGCGTCGAACAGGGGCTTGCGGCCCTCGAAGGGGTGCATGCGGCGGCGGTGAATCTTGCCGCCTCCCAGGCGGTTGTGGAGTTTGACCCGCAGGTGGTCGATGAAGCCGCAATCGGCCGAAAAATCGAGGAAATGGGGTATGAACCCCTTGTTCCAGCTCAGCTTGAGGGGACATCGTCGAAGACCACGACGCTCCTCATCGGCGGGATGAGTTGCGCCGCCTGTGTACGGCGGGTCGAACAGGCTTTGGGGGCGATTCCGGGGGTGGAGGAAGCCAGCGTGAATCTGGCTTCCTCGCGGGGTACGGTGCGGCACGACCCCCGGGTTGCCGGGCTCGAGACCTTGCGAGTGGTGATCGAGGAGGCGGGCTACGAATACCTCGGCGTGCTGGAAGAGGTCCGGGAAGATCCCATCGAAGCGGCCCGCGAGCGGGAAATCCGGGACCTAAAGCGCAAAGTGTTGGTGGGAGCGGTTCTGAGCGTGCTGATCATGATGGGAAGCATGCAGGAGTGGTTTCCTCTGCTGCGCGACGTACCCCCCCAGGTCATGCCCTTCCTGCTCTTCGTGCTAACCACGCCGGTGGTCTTCTGGGTGGGAAAGCGCTTCCTCGCTGGGGCCGTCAAGGCAGCGCGCCAGAAGACCTCGGATATGAATACCCTGGTGGCTCTGGGTGCTTTTTCGGCCTATTTCTATTCGACCCTGGCAACCTTCCGGCCGGCCTTTTTCGGCCATCCCGGCCATGCTCTGCACCTTTACTACGACGGGGCGGCCATGATCATCACCCTGGTGCTCCTGGGGCGGCTGCTGGAAGCCAGGGCGCGCGGGAAAACCTCACAAGCCATCAAGCGGCTCATGAAGCTGACCCCGGCCACGGCCCGGGTGGTTCGCGGCGGCACGGAAATCGATGTGCCGGTGGCGCAGGTGGTCTGTGGCGATCTGATCCTGATTCGTCCCGGGGAAAGGATTCCGACAGACGGTGTGGTGGTTGACGGGCACTCCACGGTCGATGAGTCCATGCTCACCGGAGAGAGCCTGCCGATCAGCAAGGAGCGTGAGAGCGAGGTCTTTGCGGGGACCATGAATGTCAGCGGCGGCTTCACCTTCAGAGCCACCCGCGTGGGTTCGGAAACCGCTCTCGGGCAGATCATCCGCCTGGTGGAGGAGGCTCAGGGTTCCAAGGCGCCGATCCAGCGGTTTGCCGACAAGGTGGCGTCCATCTTTGTTCCGGTGGTGCTGGTAATCGCGGTGGTGACTTTTGCCGTCTGGTATTTCGCGGTGCCGGACGCGAGCTTTAGCCGCGCGTTGTTGAACTTCGTTTCCGTGCTGATCATCGCCTGCCCGTGCGCCATGGGGCTGGCCACCCCCACGGCGGTCATGGTGGGGACGGGGCTGGGGGCCGAGCAGGGCATTTTGATCAAAGGCGGCGAGAGCCTGGAGCGGGCCTGTAAGCTGACCACGGTGATTTTCGATAAAACCGGCACCCTCACGCGGGGGACGCCCGAGGTAACCGAGGTGATCGCGGTGGGGGCGATGAGCCGTGATGAAATCCTGAAAACGGCGGCTTCCCTGGAAAGCCTCTCGGAGCACCCGCTGGGCAAGGCCATGGTGGCCAAGGCTCGGGAAACGGGCACGGTCCTGGAGGAAGTGCGAGACTTTGAAGCCCTGCCCGGTCTGGGGGCTTCCGGTACCGTGGCGGGGAAGCGGGTGCTGGTGGGAAATCTGAAACTGCTTGAACAGTGGGGCGTTTCCACCGGGTCTGGCGGGGAAACCGGCAGAAAACAGTTTTCTTTTGGGAAGACCTGTGTTTATGTGGCGGTGGAGAATGACTTTGCAGGCATCGTCGTGCTTGCGGATGCGCTGCGAGCATCCGCCCGTGAAGCGGTATCCCGGTTGCGGTCCATGCATCTGGAAGTTGGCATGATCACGGGCGATCATCTCGAAACGGCGCAGGCCATCGCCGGAGAATTGAATATCGGGCGAACCATGGCGGATGTCCTCCCTCAGGAAAAGGCGGCCGCCGTCAGGCAGTTGCAGGCCGAAGGCAGGATCGTGGCCATGGTGGGAGACGGCATCAACGATGCACCCGCCCTCACCACCGCCGACATAGGCGTGGCCATGGGGGCGGGGACCGATGTGGCCATGGAGGCCAGCGACATCACGCTCATCCGCGATGACCTGCGCCTGGTTGCCTCCGCGATCCAGCTCTCGACCCTGACCATGCGCGTGATCAAGCAGAATCTCTTCTGGGCTTTTTTC
>CAZDKX010000476.1:0-2872 GCA_964505935.1 uncultured Syntrophobacteraceae bacterium | reverse complement strand
CCTGTATAAGCAATCATTTCATAAGGATTGACATCAGCTAACGTTACCATGTTCAATTCTCCTTCGTGTATAAGTCCGCTGGTATATCCCGGTCTAAAATTAAGAGAAGATCATCGGTTGCCCGCCATCCCGTCTCCTGAGATCAATGAGCTTCTTGTGGGGCACAATCTTGGCAATGAAATCATCATAGGTGTCACAACCGAAGAAATACTCGTCGAAGTAAGCCTTGAGCTTATCCTTGCTGCCGGTCTTGCGGAACTCATCACACATGCTGCGGAAATAGAGGAAGTGTTCCATGTCAAACCAGTACTGACCGTATACGGCGCCCGGCCAGGAACCAAATTGCTGTTCACAAACCGCATCCACCACCGGGTACGGAATCTCGGTCAGGTTCGGGTAGCGGCGAATGGCCATATTGTCAAGGATCGTCTCGCAACTCAGAATCGTGTGCGCAGAGGCCTGGGCGATTTCCGGGCAGGTGCACAGCGCGCCAAAGATGCGGGCGTTACCGTAGATGTCGGCAGCCTGGACGTGGACAATACCGACATCGGGGTTGCAAGCGGGCAGGATATAGGTATTGTCGCCGCTGAACGGACACTGGATCATGGTACCGCGGTTGACCAGCTCCATGTCGGACCCGCCGTGGTCACGGACAGGAATGAAGGGAATGCCCATGGCACCGGCCTTGAAGCGGACCGACATGCCATAGTTGGTGTAGTCGTCGATTTCAATCATCTCGTTGCCGGCGAGATAGCGAAGCAGGGGGGCAATACCGATCACCTCATAGCCCCACCAAGCCAGCTCGATCCGCTTGATCGAGATATGCTCGGGGTAGGTCAGCATGGCGCCGGCAATCCACTCGCAACAAATGGAGTTGGACTGGAAGGAGAGGGTCAGGTCCTTGGCCCCTTTCTTGACGATGTTCCAGACGATGGCGGTGGGGACCCGGGTGTTGACAAAGCCGCCGACCCCGATGTTCATACCATCCTTGATAAACCTGTCCACCGCATCCTTGACGGTCATCCTTTTGTCAATGAGGCCTTTTAGCTTCGCGACGGCCGCTTTCCGCGCCTGCTTTGGAGTGGGACCCCAGTACTGGAAATCGGTTTTCCGCTTCTTTTGTTTCTCCACAGTCTCCTTGTCTACGATAGACCAACCAACAATCTTGGAATTCACTCCTGTTTCCATCTGCTACTCCTCCACGTTAGGTTTCCGTTTCACTTCGCCACCCGTCGTCTTGATGCGCACCCGCATGCCGACGGTATTCCCCAATCGATCCGTTCGCATCCACCTTCTCACCGATTTGATGCAGCGTTGTCAGAGCCTGGCAGCAGATTCTAGCTCTGGTTATCCCAATTATTGAGTTGTCAGTTCATTGTCAGTACAAGAAAGCCCACAGGAGCCGCCGGGACCTTCCGGCTTGATCGGAAGATCTCCGCGAAGAACATGAAGCGTCACACGACAATTTTCGTGTTACTACTTCTCTATTTTGCATTTCGGAGTGAATGGTGAAGATTTTCTCAGCTTTCACCAATATGAGGCAGGTTCCCTTTTAGCAAAAGATACTGGGATCTGTCAAACGTTTTCCATCATGCAGGATGAGCTTTTCCGCACAGGATCATCCTGTAGGGCCAACCTCTTGACTTTCACCTTTTGTTCACCTATACTTCACGGCAGATCATAATCGCTATCCCCTCCCCCTTTTCCCGGGGAGTAAGGAGGAAACGTCAGCAAGCTTCGAAGGAGTGCGGAACATGGGACTGACGCCGGCCCAGGAAAGGGTTTATCGGTTTGTCCGAGATCATCTGCAAGAGCAGGGCTATTCTCCCTCTTACGAGGAAATTCGCCGGCATCTCGGCTTTCGTTCTTTGAATGCCGTTTACAAGCATTTGAAACAACTGGAACAACGGGGCTACCTGCAGAGCCTGGGGAACAACCGAAAACGTGCCCTGGAGCTGATGCCGCTGCACACCGGCGCGCTCTCCCTTCCTTTTTTGGGGGTGGTGGCCGCCGGGACCCCCATCGAGGCCGTTGAAGTCCCGGAGGTCGTCGAGGTCCCGGAAAGCTTCCTCGGCAGCGGCAACAACTTCGCCCTGCGGGTCCGGGGCGAGTCCATGATCGAGGAAGGCATTCGCGAGGGCGATATCCTGATCATCACCCGGCAAGCCCATGCCGAAAACGGGCAAACCGTGGTCGCCCTGGTGCGGGGGGAGGCCACGGTGAAGAAATTCTATCAACAGGGAGAAACCGTCGAGCTTCGACCGGCCAACCGCCACATGGAATCCCTCCGTCTCTCGGCGGGGGAGGTGGAAATTGTGGGGCCGGTCGTCGGCTTGCTGCGCCATTACCGCAAACGGGTTGGTGGTTAGGGGTTGTCCCAAAATAACCGGCACGCATTTTGACCACTTTTTCATCCACGAAGACACACGAAGAAATTAGTTCGCTGGTTCCCAAGCTGGAGCTTGGGAACCAGCGAACTCAGCGAATAAAAAGGTAACGTCTGTGGAAAGGCACATCGCCCACCTTGATCTTCCCGATTTCTGCGCGACTCTGGAAGAGCTGCGCCGGCCGGAATTGAAGAAACGCCCGCTGGCGTTGGCGGAGCCGGGACCGCGAGCAATCACCCAGGGGGTTAACCGGCTTGCCCGTCTCGAAGGTATCCGCACCGGCATGCCGCTCCGTCAGGCGCAACGGTTCTGCCGGCGACTCCTGATTATGCCCCCCGACGGCCGTTACTATCAGCAGCAGCAGCAACACATCATCAAGGTCCTGGGACAGTTTTCACCGCTGGTAGAGGGGACCACACCGGGACACTATTTTGTGGATCTTACGGGCACCAGACGGTTATGGGGACCATGCCCGGATGCAGCCT
>CAZDKX010000475.1:0-2891 GCA_964505935.1 uncultured Syntrophobacteraceae bacterium | reverse complement strand
TGCTCATGGTGTTCAACTTTATATGAAATCCCCCCGGCACCCTTGGGGAAATACGTGTGGACTTCAGTGGATTGGATGCTCTCCAATTCTCTTGAGCAGGGACGCAATTGTTTCATGGGATTTGGATAGGGGACGCCCTTTAGTGGATAGGGGACGCCCTTTAGGTTTTTACATTCAGGTGCACTGCTGTCCTCCGGCTTTGTCGAGCGGGGTCGGGCCAAGACAAGTTCTCGCGAGCGGGGTCGGGCCAAGACAAGTTGCTGAAGTTATAGCACAGTCCTCCCCAAAATCGTGGTTTTCGGGGCTTAGAAAGGCGATTTGAAGGACGAAATAGGGCGTTTAAGGTCATGACATGGCGCAGCAGGTTCGCTGGTTCCCAAGCTCCGGCTTGGGAACCAGCGGAAGAGCGGAAGGCAGCCGAGGAGAAAGAAGCGGGAGTCCGCGCGGGCTCGGGCCAAGTGCCGTACCCCACAATTAAGTGTCCGGTCGCTCATCACGTGGAACAGGCTTCCAGTCGGTGAGGTACGCGGGCGGGACCCATGCCACAAATCATGGTCACTCTATTCTGTGGCGCACTACTTAGCTTTTGTAGACATCGCCTCGAAAGCCGATCACGCGAGCAGTCCGAGCAGGGTCGGGCCAAGACAAGTTGCTGAAGTTATAGGACAATCGTCCCCAAAATCGTGGCTTTCGGGGCTTAGAAAGGCAATTTGAAGGACGAAATAGGGCGTTTAAGGTCATGAGATGGCGGAGCAGGTTGCCGGGAACTCAGGCAGGCGAGGAGAAGAATGCGAGCGTCCGGGCGGGATCGGGCCAAGTACCGTGCCCCACAAATAGGTGGCCAGTCGCTCATCACGCGGCACGGGCTTCCAGTCGGTCAAGTACACGGGCGGGACGCCCATGCCATAAATAATGGTCACTCTATTCCGTGGCGCACTGGTTAGCTTTCACCACGTGGGACGGATGGATAGGCGACGCCCTTTATGTTTCTACATTCAGGAGCACTGCTGTCTCCGGCTTTTCAAAATAGGTATGTTGAAATCCCTTGGAAGCAGTTGCTGCTTTCGGACTTTGCAGCGCATTCCCGGGGGGTGAAGCAGGTTAGTCCGGGGTGGGCAAGGCGTTCAGATAGCTGTGGCGAAGGGATTTTCGATGAGGATGCCCTCGATGATCTGACCGTTCTGCAGGTCCTCCGTCCGGATTTTCTCCACGCCTGCCGGCGACGCTGCGGCCACAATCAGAGAATCCTCAAAAGAGCGCCCATACCTTTCCTCGATCTCCGAGGCGAATTGGAGCGCTTCGTGGGCTCATCAATTACGGGATTTCCATTCTCCTGGGTTTCGGTGGCCATGGAGCACGGCTAGGATAACGATCGGATCAGCCTCGGAAAGGTAAAAGATTCCATAGGGAAAACGGCGAATCAGATGCCTCCGCACGTTCTGATGAACCACGGGGTACATTTCCGGGTTGCGCTGAATTCGATCGAACCCCTCTTCCAGGCAGAGAAGGAAATCAGCGCCCAGTCCCGCTCTTTGTTCTTCATACCACCTGTGAGCTTCCCGGATATCTTTTTCTGCTTCGGGCCGGATGAGAAGGTTCTTCATCATTTGTCAGCCTTCAACCTCTTCTTTATCTCCTTCCACGAGGCACCCTCGGCAGGGGAAAGTCTGTAAGCATCGATCCGCCGGTCGAGCTCTTCTCGCTGAGCGTCCGTCATGCTCAATGATTCCTGCTGCTCGGCAATACTGTCCCATATATCCTGAGCTAGCAAAATCCGTTCGGCAACGCTGAGTCTCTTGATTTCGGTGACTGTAAGTTGTTCTGCCATTATGGTCCTCCATATGGATCAAAAGGATGAGCTGGTTACGCCCTCAGCCGTTCATATCATACACTCTTCTTGCCCACTTGGGTTTTCTTTGGCGCCGTGATTTCCTCAGAATGGATTCACTACCGGAAACATTTTAACCAGCCCTCGCAGGCGTGGAGGCGACCGGTATGGTGAGACCTTCATTCAGTAAATGGTCGAGGAGCCGGAGTCCAAGTTGGAAGAGGCTGAGATCACACCGGTGGGTACGGTGGATGACCTTGTTCAGACCAGTCTCCATGGCATATGCCCCAAGATATACCATCCAGCATGTCGCCAGGCAGGTGGCGATCATCAACCGAGACAGACGGTTCGGATCTGAAAGGTGGCTCTTGTGCAGAGGTCCGGCCGGCGGGGTCGGACCAAGACAAGTTGCAGAAGAGATAGCACAAACGCCTCAGAAGGCGTGGTTTTTGGGCCTTAGAAAGGCAATTTGAAGCACCAAATAGGCCGTTTAAGGTTATGACATGGCGCAGGACAGGGCGACGGGAACTCAGGCTGCCGAGGAGAAGAATACCAGCGTCGGGGCGGGATCGGACCAAGCTTTCGCAAGGAAATCATTGTCCCGGCAAGGAGGAAGGTGGGCTAGGTTGGCCCCCTGTGCCAATCACGCAAATCCACGATGAGGCCTATTTTCCAAGATTCTCCCGCAACTGTTCTATGCTGATGGACGCGAGTTATCCCTCCTCGAATGGTGGTCGTATTCTGATCCTTCTGGAATCTACCGTAATGATTGCTCCTGACCCCAAGACTTCTCCGTAGTGACTAAGGATCTGCAAAGCGATAAGTCCCTGTTGCCCGGCAGGGAAGTTAACCAGCCTCAGAATCCCTGAATGAGGTACCCTTTTGACAACAGCAAGCTCCCCAAAATCCTTGTCCAATGTCACCAGGACTCGACCTTCATGATATGCTTCGGCAAGGATTTCCTCATCACCGGGATCTTCTTCCCATTCTCCTGCCCAGATAGCATCGTGCCCAGCGGATCGAAGATCCTTCACGGCACCACCCCATACGCAGGTATCCAAAA
>CAZDKX010000474.1:0-2907 GCA_964505935.1 uncultured Syntrophobacteraceae bacterium | reverse complement strand
TCCCGTTCTTACCATAATGGACGTTATGGTGAGCTCACCATAACGTCCAGGGGCAGATGGACTGGAGCCCTTACACCATTGCCTTCACCCGAACCGGCAAGTCCATGGTGCTCTGCTTTTCCTACATCCTGGCCTTCTCCCGCAGACAGTACATCGATTTTGCGATGCATCGGAACTTCCACACCCTGATCCGAAAGCACCGGGATGCCTTCGACTATTTTAGCGGCGTTCCCGGACATTGCCTCTATGATGGAGAGAAGACCGTCGTCCTGCGCTTCGAGGCCGGGCGCCCCGTCTACAACCCTGCCTTCATCGCCTTCATCACTCACTATGAGTGCCGCCCCCTGGCCGTTCGGCGGGCCCGGACGAAAGGGAAGATCGAGCGGCCATTCCAGTATATCGAATCCAACCTCCTGAATGGACGCGAGTTTGAGGACTTCGAGCACCTGAGAGCCGTCGCCCGGTGGTGGCTCAAGGAAAAGTGCGATCGTCGTCTCCATGACACCACACAGCGAATCGTGATCGAGCTGTTCATCGAGCAAGAAAAGGCCGCCCTCAAGCCCTTGCCCGAACACCCCTACGATTGCTCTGAGGTGGCCCACAGGGTCTGTCGTGCCGACGGGTTCATCGAGTTTGAAACCAACCTCTACTCCGTCCCCTGCGCCCATGTGGCCGAAATCCTGGCCTTGAAGGCAACCGAGCATGAAATCCGGCTCTACAGCCCGGAGCTCGAGATGATCGCCTGCCACGAGCGTATCCAACCCGGTGCCTCGAAGACGGTCGAAAGCCCGGAGCACCGCATGCACCCCAAGATGCGCTACGGGTTGGAGCCGGTCAGGGACTCCTTTCTCGCCCTGGGGGAGGGAGCCGAGTCCTTTATCAAGGGCCTCCAGGGGAGACATCCCAGAAACTGCGGCTCTCATGCCCGGTTCATCCTGCAGCTCAAGGAGCACTATCGGACCGAGGACATCCACTCTGCCCTGGTGCATGCCACGGCCTACCATGCCTATGACAGCAGAGCCATCGAGCGGATACTGAAGGCCAAGGCCACGCCGAGGACCCTGGAATCCATCCGAAACGAGCGGGCGAGATCGAGGCTCAAGGAGGCTCTGCCCGTCATCCGCCAGCGCAGCCTCGATGACTACTCGGCTCTGATCTCAGACAAAGAAGGAGAGGATCATGGATGAGAGCACCACCCGAATCAGAGACTGCCTCAAGGCCCTGAAGCTTCCGATCATGCAAAAAATCCTGGATCAGGAGCTCGCCCGGGCGGTCACCGAAAACACCCCGGCATCCTCTCTCCTGCTCCGGCTCCTCGAAGCCGAGGTGGAGGAGGCTCGGTCGCGGCGCATCGAAAGACGGATCCGCCAATCAGGGCTTCCCGAGCGAAAGCTTTTGTCCGACTTCGACTTTGCCTTCCAGAAGTCCATCGACAAGCGCCAGATCCTGGAGATTGCAACCCTTTCCTTTGTCGAGCGCAAGCAGGGGATCATCCTGGCAGGGTCCTCCGGAACCGGAAAAAGCTACATCGCCAAAGCCCTCCTGCTCATCGGATGTTCCAGACTTTACACCTGTCGCTATACCACTGCGTCCAACATGCTCTCCAATCTTATGGCCTCCCTTTGCGACGGAACGCTCGACAAGGCCCTCAAGACTTACACCCGCCCCCAGATCCTTGTCATCGACGAGGTCGGCTTCGACCGCATCGAGCAGGAATCGGCCAGGAATGCCGCCTTCTTCTTCAAGGTGATCGATGCCCGGTACTGCAAGGCTTCAACCATCGTCACCTGCAACATCGACTTCAAGGAGCTCGGCGATTACCTGGGAGACCCCGTCATCACCACCTCCCTCGTGGACCGGATGGTCCATCACTCCATCATCATCCATATCGACGGCCCGAGCTACCGGATGCACGAATCCAAAAAGCTCAACCGGTCCGCCAGGAAGGAAACCCCTAACCAGTCCGAGGTGAGCCATGATTGACCGATCCCTCCTTGTGCACAAAAGAGCTCGAAAGATTGCGGGAAGCTTTACCGCACTCGAACACAGGTTCCTCCGGGACGGGTTCCTTCAAAGTCTCACACACCACGAGCTTCTCCTGTACTTCTTCCTGGTCCTCGCAGCCGATCGAAACGGCATCTCTTTTTACAGCTACGACAGGATCTGCACGATCCTGAGCCTTCGGGTCGACGACTACATCCTGGCCCGAAATGGACTCATCGACAAAGACCTCCTTGCCTTCGACGGCCACCGGTTCCAGGTCCTCTCCCTTCCCGAAAAGCCCCTCCGTCTCCCCGTGCGACTTCTCAAAACCCCAGTCGACATGGCTCAGGGGGACCCTGCGACCATCCATCGCGACTTGTGCGATTTCCTCGGCGCCGATCCCGACGAGCAGCTCAAAGCCTCGCCCAAATAGCCCACAAATCCTCCAAGAACCCCTTCCCGCTTGGAGCCAATGCCCTTGGGGCTTTGCTCCCCCATTCCCCACGGACGTGGCTCACTCCTCGACTGACCCGGTCCGCAGACCCTGCCAGGGTACTTCCACGGCGACGACCAATCCTGTGATGAAAGTGAAAATCTCCCTGACCAGGGAAGTAGAAGAAGTAAATCCAAAGAAGACCCAGCGCATGCGCGCCAAAACATAAACGCCAGGGACCGATCGCGCAAGCGTGGCGCTCTCGCTTCCCCTACACCGGACAACACCTCTTCACATTTTGCGCACAAAACGCCACGTCCCCATCAACAGGTGGGTCAAAAAACCGGTGAAATCCACCGCCCAAACGATAATCATGCAACTATGGGGTGGGTCCCTTTTGCTCCCTCGCTGGGTCAATTCCTGATCGGTGGTGACAACGTCGAGGAGCCAGGAAGTGACAAGGTCATGAAGATCTGCATGGATGCAGAGCA
>CAZDKX010000473.1:0-2913 GCA_964505935.1 uncultured Syntrophobacteraceae bacterium | reverse complement strand
TGATCGCGGTGCCGTGCTGATCGTCGTGAAAGACGGGGATGGTCATGATCTCCTTCAACCGCTGCTCGATGTAGAAGCACTCCGGGGCCTTGATGTCCTCCAGGTTGATGCCGCCGAAAGTGGGTTCGAGCAGTGCCACGGCTTTGATGATCTCGTCGGGGTCGGTCGAAGCGAGTTCAATATCGAAGACATCGATATCGGCGAAGCGCTTGAACAGGACCGCCTTGCCTTCCATCACCGGCTTGGCGGCCAGCGGGCCGATGTGGCCGAGGCCCAGGACGGCCGTGCCGTTGGTCACAACCGCCACCAGGTTCCCTTTCGCTGTGTAGTCAAAGACCCGGTCCGCATTTCGGTCGATTTCCCGGCAGGGTTCGGCCACCCCCGGGGTGTAGGCCATGGCGAGGTCCCTCTGGGTGATGCAGGCTTTCGTCGACTTGACTTCAATCTTTCCCGGACGCTCCTGGGTGTGATACTGCAACGCGTCTTCCTTGCGAATCATGCTTTGGTCCTCCCGAAATGGCACAGAGTCAGCAAACGGTTGTCTTCGAATTCCCCATGTAACTCCATTTACCGATGGGGGCAAGAGGACGTGATTGCGCTTTCGATTCATCTCCAGGCGAAAAAGTCAACCCGAGGAAGAAAATCCGTGAGGCGGTCTCTAGAGACTTCGATTGACGCAGGGATTGGGACGGCAGGATGATTTTCACTGACGCTAAAAGGCTGTCCAGGATTACCTGGCACTCCATTCAGCCTTTTTCACACCACGAACCACCCACAGAGTACGAAGCAATCACATCGTGTCCTTCGTACTCTGTGGTAGAAAGATCAAGTGTTCTTGGCAACTCCTGAGTACAGCGCCGCCAAAACAGCTGTCCACGGTCTTTTCGTCATGCCGGCGGAAGCTGGTATCCCGGCAATTTGTGGATTCCATCCAGGAGCATGCCGGAATGACGGTTTGGGATAATGGCCACATTATGCCGTGGTGCGGTACTAGGCATGGCCCAGGAGTCGCATCCGTTCTTCCGCAGCGGCGAGCCGCTCGGCCTCCAGCTCCGAACGCCGCCGGCGCAAGCTCTCCAGTTCCTTCCCGAGTGCCGTTTTTGCCGCCTCATCATCCACGCCGCTTGCGTCCACGAGGGTCAACCGTTCTTTTATCGCTCTGGCTCTGAGACTGAGCTCCCGGATTTGTTTGAGGACCTCTTCTTCGCGCTGGGTAAGGACCGTGCTCTTCTCATGGCACCCATAAATCTCCCCGCCGCCATCCCGGTCAACACCGCCGGTCTGGCAGCAGCCACAATTGTCAAGGCCGATAATTGGAAGTCCGAATTCCATGGCCGTCTCCTCCATCCTATATGTTGCGTTACCAAATTCTGCCAGGGGTCTTACGCCATTCGAGCCGACACTCGCCAAAAGCTGTCCGGCTTCATGGGTAAAGTAATGCTCCGGGCAGCGCAGAGAAAGTGGTGGTGGGTATTTTTCAGGCAGGAAATGATGAGAACCGACTGCCCCTTCACGCGGCAAAGGGGAAGGCGCAGAGCTGGCAGGTCAGCAGCAGCCGATGGGAGGCGGGAACCGGCGAAGCTTTGAAGTGAAGACGATTGGTGATCGGCTGGGTCAGGCTTAAGCAGCCGCCAAACAGAGGTTGCGATACTTGCAGCCACTTTGATCACAGAAAGACTGCGCTTTGCCGAAGCAGTCAAAATTCCCTTCGGCCAGCTGCCGCCTGCGGTACAAGGGGGTGAGCGCCTCCCTCAAGCAAGCCCCGCAGAGACCATGTGAATAGCCGTCTTGTTCGGGGTTCCCCTCTCCCCAGGTAATTTTGCAGCGAATACATTGGTATTGCATGGGACGGCCCTCACTTCCTGCTGCCTGGCGGCATGTCTCACCTTCGTCTTCTTGTGCGGCCGGGTGTGGCAATGCCGGAACCTTCCAGCTTCCGCCTTTTGAGAGTGCAAATCATATACCAGAAAGCTGGACCCTTGACGTACCTCGCCCCCTGGCTCATTGTTCGCTGGCCGAGCGACCTGCCGGTTACCATTCTTGCTCAGCCTTCGGACGTTTTTTGCCCAGAGCTGCAACCATCGTCCCGCCGGTCACCGCGGAGCGGCAGCGGGGGCAGGAGACGGGGATGCTCCATGCCGAGGGTGGTCCCGGCAGCTGGTTGAGCCCATCCAGGTGGTTTGCGATCAGGGGGTGGTCGAATCGGACCCCTTTGTCTGAACTCTGACGCAGATCAGGTCATCGACCTCCAGCCAGTTGATTTCAGGAACCGTTTCGGGAGCGATCCGATGTCCATCGAGGTAGGCTTCTTTGCAGTTTTTCGCGATATCGCCGGCGTGAGCGGCCAGAAAGTGATGCAAAGCCGCTTTTTCAACCCATATGCCGCGCTTGAGGAAGATCGGAGCCAGCTCCCTGAGCACCAGATTGAACAGCTTGAGCGTAATGATGCCCGGCTGCGAGGCCACGGCATCCTTATCCTGGGTGTCCACGGCGGTGATTTGGGAACGCATGGCCGCATAATAGCTTCCCCGACGCAGCGTGGCGCCGACGAGCCCCGGCATGGCCGATGAAAGGGCCAGAACCGAGCCGTCTCGGATGACCGAAGCATCCAGATCGTCCACCGCCTTGCCGTCAAGGAAGACGGTTTGAATCTGGTCGATATGCTTTGAATTCAGCCCGAATTCCTCGATGAAAGTAGCCTTGACGCTCTTACCCGCCTGGGCGTCAACTTTGACCCCAGCTTGCAGAAGAGCATGGAAACTCGACAGATCATCCTGTGCCAGACCGAACTCGAGGGTCGACGTGGTACTCGTTTTCAAACCTCTCTCCTTCCTTTTGCAGTAGCATGTCCGACATGCGCCTGCTTCGAAAAGTTGCGAGTTAC
This sequence comes from uncultured Syntrophobacteraceae bacterium, assembly GCA_964505935.1. Lineage (GTDB taxonomy): Bacteria > Desulfobacterota > Syntrophobacteria > Syntrophobacterales > Syntrophobacteraceae > JADGQM01. The sequence continues at coordinate 29 of CAZDKX010000473.1, read as the reverse complement.
GAGTTGCGAGTTGCCAGTGGCAGTTGCCT
>CAZDKX010000472.1:0-2920 GCA_964505935.1 uncultured Syntrophobacteraceae bacterium | reverse complement strand
ACCCCACAGGCATCGGTCTCCACGATGGCAACCAGTTCCTCATCTTCGGAGCGGTCCGCTTGGAGGAGGGCTGCGGCGATCTTGGCCGCACGATAACCAAGCGCCACTCCCGGACAGACATGCCCGTGGAAGCGCACGATTGCCTCAAAATCTTCCGGATATGGTTTGTGCATGCCTTCAACCCTTTCCTGCCCTGTCGTTGCGGGCCGTCCCGACTCCTTCACTCGAAATGTGCCTCAAAGATCTCGCCGCGGTTCATCTCCACCCAGTATTGCAGAGAAAGCCGGCGCACTTCCTTGAAATATTCCGGGGAAAGGTTGCCGTAGCTGTGAATGGCCCGTTGGATATCGGCCCGGATGCGATCCCGGATTTCAGCCTTCAGGCGCAGGCGCAGCCGCTGGCTGCCTTTGACGAAAACCGCCTCGGCAACGGGCGCGGCAGTCGGCGGGACGCTGATCGTTCCTCTGCCGAGGCTGGCTCCCGTCGCCGTCTGCAGACCGTCGTTGAAGCAGCTGACCGGTGGCTTCAGGCCCGCATGACTCTCCACGGAAAGCTCGTCCAACGAGGCGGAAAGCAGTTCGCGCGCCCGGATTCCCATTTTGGCTCCGAGGATCGAATAGATGCCGAGATGCCGGTGCAATTCGTTGGTGAGGACCGTGGTCTGCCACTCCTCCAGCCCATGGTTGAGGATGATTTGCGGTACCAGCGGGCGGAGATCTTCCTGGAAGAGAGCCGGCTGATCCGGGTAGCTTTTCAGCACGACCGGCGTGCGTCCTTCCAGCAGTTGGGTCGCCGGGTTGGAAAGCAGCGTCAGATAATCGGTGCGGGCCGCCGCTCGGTCCCATGTCGCCAGGCGGAAGAGGGAGGGCTGATTCTCCATTGGCTGAAAGGTGCCGATGGCCGGATCGTCAAGATACAGCGCCACCGTTTCGTCCCATGCCTTGAAGTGATTGGCCTGCAAGAGCGTCTGGGCCTTTTCGTGCCGGTGGAGCAGCGTGATCAGGCCGGCGGCCGCGGTATCGACTCTGGTGATCCGGTCATAGAGGGTGGCATCGAAAGTGAGCAGTTGTTCCGGTCCCAGGTGCACCGCATAGAAAGGGATGCCCGAATGGACAACCACCTCAGCCGCCTCCTTGTCGCGGCTGGTGTTCCATCCCGGTTGGGGAGCCGTCGCAGGCAGTCCATAATAGAGGACGCTCGCGATCCGGTTGACCGCCGACGGTTGCGCGCGCAGCAGGTCGGCCAGGTTGGTGAGAGGACCCAGGCAGACGTAAGTGAGAGGCGTCTGGCTTTTTGAGATCACCTCAAGTATGAGCGGGAGAGCCTCACGAGGGCTGTCGGCTTTTCCCGGAGGGGTGGGGGGCAGCTCCGCCCAAGCCAGCGCTTCCGAGATTTCCCGCCAGGGCGGGGGCGGCAGATTGAGTTGCCGGCCCACTGCGACGGGGATGTCGCCCCTGCCCAAAAACGCGAGGAGCTTCCGCAGGTTGTCGGCGCCGACACCGGCCGACGATGAACCGTCGGAGGTGACGAAGGCGGTCACGGCCACATGCGGGGAACTGAGCAGCAGAATGATCGCCCGGGCATCATCCAGCGCCATATCGGTATCCACGAGCACAGGCGTACGCTGCTCGTGGGCCGTCGCCGGAGTTGCCACCAGCAGGAGGGCCGCCAGCAACCCAACCAGGAACAAAATGATGCGTTGCATCAACGGTTTCGGGTGTCGCACGCCAATCCTTTCAGAAGGTCAGTTTGAAGCCACCCATGCCGTTGATCCCCGGCATGGGGTAGCCCGATCGTTGTTGGTAGCTCGCATTGGTCAGGTTCTCCCCGGCGATGAAGAGCTGCCCTCTCAGCTGACGATAGATGTTAAAATCATAAGTGAGCTTGGCATTCAAGAGAAAATAGCCGTCCACCTCTTCGGTATTCAAAGCCGTCGTACTACGACCGCGGGAAGTGGCAAAGTAGTCGGTGAGGTAAAGCGCGTCGAAGCTTGCCTGAAAGTATTTGAAGAACCGATAATTGAACCCGAAGCTCGCACTCCACTGGGGAGCATAGGGGAGGTCCGACGGGGTGCTGTCGAGGTAGGTCGCCCCGGCGTAGACCGCCAGATCATCCAGGGGGAAGACCGTCAAGGTGCCTTCCACGCCTTTGTTCCGGTAAGACCCGATGTTGGTCCAGACCGGCGGGTAGGGGGGAGGGGTGGCGACCACGATGCGATCTTTGCCCTCATCAAAAAAGAAGGTGAAATCCAGCTTTGCCCAGTCTTTGTAGCGTTGGCTGACGCCCACTTCATAATGGTTGATCACCTCCGCGTTCAGGTTTTGCCACTTATTGTCTCCCGGCATGAACAGGTCACTGTTGGCCTTCACGAAGAGGCCGGGATAATTGACGCCTCGAGAACAAAATCCATGAAACTCCGTTTCCTTATATCCCAGAATCAGGCCGGCCTGAGGTCCCAGCTCGGTCTCGAACTCACTGTGGGAAAAATACCGGGCGCCGGCCGAGGGAATGGCATAGAAACTGTCTTTCGATCCGAACTGGTGGCTCACAGCAACATACGGCGAGGTGAGATACCACGTTTCGTCGGGCCAGTGCTGCCGGGACGACGGCGAAACGAGATCGACCTGGCCGCTGATGCCATCCAGATCTATACCCGCGAGCACTTCCCCGCCCTCCCACGGCCTGGCTGTCTGGCGTATCCTGAAGCCGAAGTTGTTGTAGTCGGTCAGTGTGTCGTCAGTATTCAGCTTGGTGGTTGAGTTGTACTGGTTCACCCACCTGACATGGCCAACGTCCGAATAGATTTTTAAATAACCTTCGGTGCGATCGTACTGGTTGGCAAGTGTTGCGACCGTGAAATAGTCGGTGGTTTTGAAAGTCCCGTTTGCGGGGACCAGACCATCCTCCCGGCCGGGGTCGT
>CAZDKX010000471.1:0-2929 GCA_964505935.1 uncultured Syntrophobacteraceae bacterium | reverse complement strand
CTGGCGCTGATCACATCGACATCCCGGCGGAAGGTGGCCCAGAGATGCACCGGAGAAAGGGTGATCATCAGCCGGCACCGGGGGTTGTGGACTGCCATGAGGGAGCGGATGCGCTCCAGGTTGACAAGATTCTCCATGAAGCTGCTCACGCGGAAGCGATAGCGGGACATGTCCCCCCCCTCGTTCACGTAAGGACCGGCAGGCAGACAGATCACCGAACCGTCCTCCCAATCTTCCCAGACTTCGGTCATACCGAGCGTCACAATGAGCAGCTCGGCTTGCTCGAACACCCGCCGGGAGCAGCGGCGATGGTTTTCGAAATCCGCCTCCGCTTCTGCAACCGAGTCATAGAGAATGATCCGGCGGTAGGGGTCCTGCACCTTGCCGGAAACGGGAGACTGCCACCAGCGAAGGGCCGGGGACCAATCCTCGAAGGTGTACTCGAGGATCTGGCGCAGGCAGAAGGTATTGTAGGTCCGCTCCCAGGCGGCACTGGCATGCTTCGAGGCCGGATGCCCGGCTTCTTCGGTGATGTAGGAAAAGCCCTTGGCCAGCAGGACGTCCCGGATCTCCCGCGCAAAACAGGACCCGATGGAGGCAATGGGCGTCCGGTGATTGATTTTCCAGGTGGAGCCGGCCGCGAACGGATAAACTTGCCTGGCGGGAGGATTGTCATAGGAGCCGGGCCAGACCTGCCAGGGCTCGAAAGAGCGGTCGGGATAGACATCACAACGGGCTCCGGGGACGGCGTCGGAAGGGTTGCGGGTTGCGGGTTGCGGGCGCTGGGTTGCGAGTTGCGAGTTGCGGATTGCCGGTTTCATGGTTCAAGATGTCCTTATGAGCGATGAGCTTCGGCGCCGGCCATAAGGCACCAGCCGAGTATGCATAAGGGAAAAACCCGGCCGAGGAAGCGGTCGGCCCTGCTGACGGCTTCGAGGCGCAGAAACTGCCTGCCGCTGGACGGAGGAGCGGGCAGTTTGTGAGGGATGACGTAGGCCGATCGCCAGGCAACGATCTGCAACCCGGCCTCGGCCAATTTTCCTCGCAAACTGCCGGGGGTGTAGAAACGCACGTGGGTCGCGTCCCACCCGCACCAATCCTGTTGGCGGAGGACCCATCTACGGTAAGTTCCTTCCATCAGATAGTTCAGGGAGAGGGCATTCTGGGTGCTCAACACCAATCGCCCTCCCGGTGACAGGGCACGGGCGGCTGCGCACAGCAGCTCCCGATCATCCTCGACATGCTCCAGCACGTCTTTCAGCAGGATCACATCAAAGCGTTTCCCGGCTGGCAGAGAGGGGAAGGCCCGACCGCAGACAAAATGGCAACGGTCGGCGAGCCCTTGGCTTCCGGCAAAATAACGTGCGGTGTTCAGCACGCTCGCTTCACCATCGACCCCGACCGCCAGCGCCGCTCCCAGCCTGGCCGCCTGCACGGTGAAAAGGCCCGCGCCGCAGCCGAAATCAAGGAAACGTCTTCCTTCAAGGCTGCCGATCAGTTCGCGGACAAAAGCGTTCTTGGTCTGACTGTAGCTCTTACTCTGCTGTTCCATAAACGCCTGGAAAGCGGACTCGACGTCGCTGGACCGAATCCAGTGGCGCTCTTCATAGCGCTTGCCCGGCTGAGCCGGCTCAGAAGTCGAGCAGCTCACGGTAAACGCTTTCCCAGGCGGTCTTCTCGCGTTGTGCGGAAAACGCCTGCATGCTTCTCCTGGCTGCCGCTCCCAGGGCTGCTCCGACGCCCACCTCCGCAAGGATGTTTCCGAGGGCCTGTGCGAGCGCTTCGGCATTCCCCCAGGGCACCAACAGGCCGGAAACGCGGTCTTCGATCAGTTCCTCATTCGCCCCGGTCCGGGTCGCCACACAGGGCACGCCGGAAGCCATGGCTTCCATGAGGATATTCGGGCAGCCCTCGGAAACCGACGGCAGGACAAAGACATCCAGGCTCCGGAGCCAGGCCGGGATATCCCGGTGAGCCAGCGGCGGGCGAAAGTGGATGCAGTCCGCCATCCCGGTCTGCTGAACCACGGTGGCGACCGTCTCCCGCTCGGATTCCCGCAGGTGCCCGGGCAGTTCAACGTCGACCCTCATCCTCTTGCTCAGCTTCGCCGCCGCCTTGATGAGATAGGGAAGCCCCTTGGCATACTTGAAGGTCCCGGCCGCGCCGATGACAAACCGCCCGGCTTGCTCCCTTTTTGGCTGCCACGCTTCGGACGGGATCACCACCGCATTATGGATCACCCGGCTTTTGTGGGCGATGGGAGTCAGCGCATCGCCAAACGCCACGAGATCGCGGCTCAGGGCCACGATCCGGTCGGCGTTTTCGAGCCCATTGCGGCAGACTGCCACCTTCTCCGGGCTGAAAAGATAGCGCTTGACGTCATCCCCGACCAGCGTGGTGATAGCGGGAAGGCGCATCCTGCGGGCCAGGAGGCCGGTGATGTAGCCGATGGGATAGAGGAAAAAGGAATGCAGGAGCGCAAACTGCTCTTCGCCGTGCAGCAGTTCAAGGGACTGGTACATCATTCTCAGCGTCAGGTTATGAGGGCAGTCCCACAGCGCCCGCGGTCCCTTCGGAAGGCGTTCGCGGCCAATGACCAGGCGATGCACGGTCCTGCTTTCAGCAGTTGTCCGGGTGCGGTTTTCATCCAGCAGCATGGGCGGGCAATCCTCGAGCAGCAGGTGCGCTACATGCACTTCCAGGCCGATTTCGGCGGCATGGCGGGAGACACGCTCAGCCGTGCGCGCCAGCCCACCCCAACAGTCTGGTGGAAATTCATGAACCACCAGGCAGATCTTCTTTTTGACGCTTCCAGAGGGTCTCATGTCCTGCTATGCTCGCCTCGATGACAACCCGTTACGAATAGCACAGCCCCATGCGAATCGGAATAGTCTTTCACAAGGACCCCATGGCGCCCCCCGCCGGGATT
>CAZDKX010000470.1:0-2937 GCA_964505935.1 uncultured Syntrophobacteraceae bacterium | reverse complement strand
CCAAGCAGGCCCGGGACCTGGGCATCAAGAACCCGATCCTGACGGGTGATGGGGCCCAGGATGAGACGTTGATCAAAGTGGGCGGGGCGGCCGTGGAAAACATGTATTTTACCGGCCATTTTCACAAGCAGGCGGCAACCACCGACCGCTCTAAAGAATACATCAAACGCTACGAAGAGAAATTCAAGAAGGAAGCCGGGGCCTTCGACGCGCTCGGAGCCGATGCCTATTTCCTGTTGATCGACGGCATCAAACGGGCCGGTTCCACCGATGGTACCAAAATTCGTGAGGCCCTCGCCGAAACCAAAGATTTCAAGGGGGTTTCGGGCGCCATTACCATGGGTGACGAAGGCAATCCCGTCAAGAGCATGGTGATCAACAAGGTGGAAGGCGGTAAGTTCGTCTACGTGACCACGGTCAATCCCTAGTTCGCGGGTGATGCCGGGGAACCGATACCTCGTTCCGGTTCGCTCAGTGAAGCCGTGAGGAGTTAAGAAGAGACAGGAAAGCGGTGTGCTTTCCTGTCTCTTTTTTTCGCCACGAGGACTTTTGTTTGATTTGTGCATTGAAACTGGTAGACAAGGCTTTATGATGACTTCGCATCCCAAGGGGAAGACCGGCTGGGAATGGTCCATGTTCCCCGGGAAGTGCAAAACCGCTGGAATCCAGGAGAGGATGGGAGGATCAGACCGACTCGGTCTCCGGAACCGGGTCGGTTTTCGGTGGGGCGGACAGGCCATGGTTCACGGCAAAAATGGTTACGGTGAGGCTTTAGGATCGGGGCGGGTGTGGAAGCAACGATTTTCTTTCAGCAGCTGATCAATGGCGTCTCTCTTGGCAGTTTGTATGGGTTGGTAGCCATCGGTTACACAATGGTCTACGGCATTTTGCGGTTGATCAATTTTGCCCATGGCGATCTGCTCATGTTCGCGGCGTATGTAGCGATCTATTCCATATCGCTCTTCACTTTTCCCTGGTATGTCAGCTTTCCACTGGCCATCCTGGCCACCGGACTCGTCGGGATTCTCCTCGACCGCGCTGCCTACAAGCCCCTGCGCGATGCCCCTCGCATCTCGCTCCTTATCTCCGCAATCGGCGCCTCCTTTCTCCTTGAAAACCTGGCCCTGGTGATCATCGGCGGCGTGCCCAGGGCGTTTCCCCGCCCCCCGCTTTTCGACCAGGTTATCGTCTTTATGGGGCTGCACATTCAGGTGCTCACCCTCTATACCCCCGTGGTGACCATCGCCCTGTTGCTGGGCCTGCTCTATATCGTGTACCGGACCAAAGTCGGTAAAGCCATGCGAGCTGCCTCCAAAGACTTTGAAACCACCCGCCTGATGGGGATCAACCTGGACCGCATCATCGCGGTGACCTTCCTCCTGGGCTCGATGCTCGCCGCGGCGGGCGGCATCATGTGGGCCATGAAGTATCCGCAGGTCAACCCCTTCATGGGCATTTTCCCGGGCATCAAGGCCTTTGTCGCCGCAGTCCTGGGAGGCATCGGCAATATCCTCGGGGCCGTGATCGGGGGTTTTCTCCTGGGTCTGGCCGAGATCCTGATCGTCGCTCTTGTGCCGCAGCTGGCTCAGTACCGCGATGCTTTCGCTTTCATCATCCTGATCCTCGTACTCTTGTTCCGACCCACCGGTATCATGGGAGAAGCGATTACTGACTGATGCGGGTTATATGGGTCATGGGTTAGGGGTTATGGGTTATATGGGTCATGGGTTAGGGAAAGAGACATGAAAGATGAGTAAGGACAAGAGAAAGATCTGGCTCAATTTGGCTGCCCTTGGGGCATTGTGGGGTATCCTCTATCTTTTCAAGAGCTACGGCAGCGAATACCAGATTCGCATTCTGAACAATATGGCCATTTTCATCATTCTGGCGGTGAGCTACAATCTGGTGAATGGTTTCTGTGGCGTGTTGCATCTGGGCCCGAACGCCTTCATCGCCATCGGTGCCTACACCTCCGCGTTGCTCACCATGAGCCCCATGGAAAAGCAACTCAATTTCATTATCCAGCCGCTCATCTGGCCTTTGAATGTCGTGCAGGTCCCTTTCCTGGTGTCCCTTCTGGCGGCCGGCGTGCTGGCCACGATTTTTGCTTACCTCATCAGCTTTCCGGTTTTTCGCGTGCGCGGTGACTATCTGGCGATTGTGACCCTGGGGTTCGGTGAAGTGGTGCGCGTTTTCTGCAACGCCCTCCAGAGTGTCACCAATGGTCCGCTGGGCCTCAAAGGGCTGTCACCGCACACCAATCTCTGGTGGAGTTGGGGGGTGGCCGTACTAACGGTGGTGCTCGTGGCAAGGCTGATCGACAGCAGCTGGGGACGAGCCATGAAGGCCTTGAGGGAGGATGAAACCGCAGCCCGCGCCATGGGGGTTGACCCCTACCGGCATCTGTTACTGGGATTTCTCGTCAGTGCTTTTTTTTCTGGCGTCGCCGGGGGCCTCCTGGCACATCTCATCACGACCATCTCTCCCACCTTGTTTACCTTCTTTCTGACTTTCAACCTGCTCATCATGATCGTCGTGGGGGGGCTCGGCAGTACCACCGGAGCGGTCATTGGAGCGGCGCTTTTTGCCTGGGGCGGGGAAGCTCTGCGGGTGGTGGAACGTCCCATGGACCTCGGCGTTTTCACGATCCCCGGCATCCCCGGCATGAGAATGGTGGTTTTCAGTGTCATCCTGATGGTGGTGATCATCTTTGCCCGGCGCGGCATCATGGGGCGCAGCGAGGCCAACTGGAACTGGCTGCTTCAAGCGTCACGACAGTGACGGGATTTGTCCACGAAGTCACACGAAGACACACGAAGGGGTTGGCAGGAAGCTCACAATAACGGTGCTGTGACCCCGGCTGGAAGCATGCCGGGGTGACGGAATTTGAGCCTTTTGCAGGAGGCTCCAGAGAAAAGCACTCTTCGTGTGACTTCG
>CAZDKX010000469.1:0-2939 GCA_964505935.1 uncultured Syntrophobacteraceae bacterium | reverse complement strand
ATCTCAACGCACTTTCGTCTCCTGTTCCTTTTGCCATCGGGCCGTGACATCCCGGATGATCGCGGCAGAACCCATCAATTCGCCGTCGGAGGAACGGACGAGAATCATGGTGAACTCAACGGAAATGCGGGCCCCGTCTTTCCGCACTGCAGGTACCGCCAGGAGTTCCCTGCCGTAACGGGTGGAACCGCTCGCCATGACCCGCCGGTAGCCCTCCCAATGGCGGGGCCGCAGTTTCTCCGGGATGATGAGATCGAGGCTCTGTCCGATGGCTTCGTCTGCGCCGTATCCAAAAATGAGAGCCGCCCCTGAATTCCAAAGCTCGATACGTCCCTCGCGATCGGCGTAGTAGTGGGGCTCGCCCCGATGGAAGGTGTCTTCCCAGAAGCGGGTGACCTTATCGAGCGCCTGAACCTGCGGCGCCGTGAGCACCAGGACCTCATTCTTGGGGTCGTAGCGATTGGTGCGGATTTCCTTCTTCAGCTTGACGTCGATGATTTCTTTTTCCAGACTCTCCAGGGCCGCATAGTCCTTACAGTAGTCCTTTTGGGCAAGGTCGTTGCGGATGCTGTCACTCACGAGGTGCAGAGTGTATGCCGAGAATTCCGGACCGCGCTGGGAACCATGACCCCAAACGCTGCCGTGGTCCATGAGTCCGTAGCGTTGGTAGACATTTTGCCCCTCGAAGATGTCTGCTTGAACAAAGAGCGGCTTCCCGCGCTCATCGACTACCGTACCCGGATAGGGAGGCAGTTGATCTTTGGCGACATAGCCTCCGCCGATGAGAAGCAGGGTTGACACGACAAAGCTGATAATCGCCGCCCATTTCAGCCTCTCGAGTGACATGGTGCACCTCCTTCGACCTATAAGGGTTTGTTGAGATACTGCCCGATCAGAGCGCCACCGAGGGAGGATTTCAAACAGAAATGGATCGTGAGAGCGCAGGAAATCATCATTCTTGCCGATGCTGCGGGACGTAATTCGACCTCCGAACTCAGGAGCGGACAGAATCTTCCGATTATTCGCCGAAGACGCGCGTGGAGATTCTCCAGAGCCGATCATTCGCGACGGGACAACCCACTGGGCGAGCGAAAAGAAACTTCACCGCAGCCTGGATCGATAAAAGCGAGCTCAGTAAACCGCGGAACGATCAGGCCTTCTCAAATTCCTCCTTGGAAACTCCGCAAACCGGACAAAGCCAGTCGTCGGGAAGATTTTCAAAAGCGGTTCCCGCGGGAACGCCATTTTCAGGATCACCAACCTTCGGGTCGTACACGTAATCGCAAATCGTACAGACGTATTTATCCATGGAACTTTCTCCTTATGCAATGGAATTCCTGTTCATTCCGGGCGACCCCCTCGCCCGGATCCCTTATAGCAACAACACCCTCTGACTTGTTGAAAGCTTCTTTGCGTGTCGTCAGATCGGCGGGGCAATGGTGACGAGGAGCCGAAGATCGGTCTTGGCCCTGAGGCCGTGCGGTTCGGCAATATCACTGACCACAACGTCGCCCGCCTTGGCAGGCAACGTTGCCCCGTCTTTTCCCAGAAATTCGCCTTCACCTTCAAGGATCACCAGACTGACCTCTCCCTCGATGTCATGGGAATGAACCGGCAACTCCTGGCCGGCCCTGAAGTTGAAATTCAGAATCTTGAAGTTCGGGGAGTCGTGAACCAGAAAGTTCTTAAACGAATTCTCCCCAAAACCGTTTGCCTCGTAAAGATTGATTCTTTTCATCGTATCCTCCATTTCTCTTCAAATCATTGCACTCGAGGTGCAGTCCGCCAGCCATATCTACTTGACTCGTATCGCCTCGTGGAAAAGAGGCCACGCCCTCTCGACCTGCTTTTCGACATTGAATTCTCCATCACTCAAATGCCAGAGAATCGCCGTCGGTTGGATCAGCCCGAGAAACACAACGGATACGGCATCCGGGTCCAAGTCCTGCCGGATAGAGCCTTCTTTCTGACCCTGCCGGATGATTTCGGAAACTTCCCCCAGGTAACTCTTGATGATCCCGTAAAGACTTGTTTTGCGCTCAGGATGCCCGGCATAGAGATCTCCCGAGAAGAAGAGCCTGGGAAGGGCCTGATATTCGAGGATGAGGCGCAAGTGCATCGCCAGCAGCCGTCTCAACTGCTCCAGAGGATTGGACGCTTCCCGAACGGCTATTTGCACATTGCCAAGCAGTCGTTCTTGAAGAAGGTCGAGTACCGCATCCAGAACCTGGTCTTTACTCTGAAAGTGCCGATAGAGTGAGGACGTCCCCAGACCAACCTGCCGGGCCAGGCCGGCCATATTCACGCCATTAAGGCCTTTACTGGCAATGAGTCCCAGCGCGGCCTGGGCGATTTGCTGCCGCCTCACCTTTTTGCCCAGTCTTATAACACTCATGTTTGGCCTCCTATCTTGCGAATCTACATTCGCAAGATAGGAGGCACTGGACAAAGTGTCAACTCATGTTGAATGATTTCACTGCATTCAAAATGAAACCGTCCTGGAATGAGCAGTCAATAAGAGAATACACTGGCAACCACCATCGGGTTGAGCAGCGAGAAAGAGCTTGACAACAACCGCCTTCCCGCGGAACATACCTACCGTTCAGTATAGACCCTGAGAACCCGCTCCGGAAAGGAAGCGATTGCCATGGAATCAAGTCAGGACCAGGCAGCGACGCCCATCGCGACCACCGTTTCCCTGGACAATTCCCAGCTGCTCACCTTTCTTGACGAGAACGACACGAAGGTGAGGATCCTCCTGGCCGCCGCCCGGCTCTTTGCCAATCGGGGCTATGCGGGAACGTCGGTGCGGGAGATCGTGGCCATGGCCGGGGTGACGAAACCGACCCTGTACTACTACTTCAAGAACAAAGATGATCTCTGTATCAAACTGATGGACCTGGCCATGGAGACTTACGCCAAGGTCCTCAAGGAACCGC
>CAZDKX010000468.1:0-2940 GCA_964505935.1 uncultured Syntrophobacteraceae bacterium | reverse complement strand
CGATGGGTTCCCTTTTCGTCCAGACTGACTTCGATGAGAGCATCCGGGTCATTCTTGGAGACGTCCGGATCGGTGACCCTGCCATGCACGCCGATGAATTTGTTCATATACTCCTGCCAGCTCTCATCATCCGATTTCCGGTATATTTCGACTTTTTGTCCTCTGCGAAAGGTCATCTTTCCCCCCATGCTGGTCAGTCGAACCCTCTTAAGACAGTCCCCGCTTAAACCGCCAGTCGGGCGTCGCAACTGCGTAGATCCTCACCATGCCCCAGATTCCCCGCTCACCTTCCTGCCGCATCGTCAAAGAAGCTCGGACAGAATCCCCAGCCGGCAGTTCCCTCACCCTTGCCCACCCCCTTTTCTCATGGGCGCGCATTTCCATAAGGGACTTTGACCACCCACCACCCAGCACTCAGCACCCACCACTCAGCACCCAGCACTATTTCTCCGGGGGCAGCATTTCCGCGTGGCGGGCGGCAGTGAGCTTGCGGGCACAAGCGATGCAAAGGGTGCTTCCCGCCAGGGACGCCCCGGCAGTAAGCAAGCGCCGCGAGATGAAGTCGTGGTACCTGGCGGGTCCGAGGACCGCCCCGCATTCTTCGCAGTACTCGAGCTTGAGGCGGTTCAAGGTGGTGCCGCAGAGCGACAGGATCCGCTCCCCTTCCTCGTCTCGGATCACCATGGCCTCGTTGGGACAGTTGGCGGCGCACGCCCCGCACGTTATACACCGTTCCGCGGCAACGCGAAAATCGGTTTCCGTGGGATGGTCGAAATTCAGATAGCCCAATTGCAGGGCATTGACGCCCAAGCTATCCCGGCAGATTTCCACACACCGGCCACAGCGGCGGCAAATATCGCAGCGGAGGCATCTTCTGGCTTCCTCGCGCACCGCATTCTCGGCATAACCCAGTTCCACCTGTTGAAAGGTGATGCGCCGGCGATCGGTACCGAGCAACGGCATGGAGGGTCGTTTCAGAATCATCTTGGTGGTGGCAGGCACTTCCTGGCAAGCAAGGCGTGCTCTTCGCGTCGGCACGGGCGGCATTTTCGGCTGAGGAATCCCGCGCAGACAGCGGTCGATGGCTTCCGCAGCCCTTTTCCCGCCGCCGATGGCCTCCACCACCGTGGCCGGCCCGGAAACCGCATCACCCGCCGCAAAGACCGCAGGAATCGAGGTCTCCATGGTGATGTTATTGGCCATGATCGTCTGTCGCCGCGACCACTTCAGCTCCTCCAGGGGAAGCAGACCCTCGGTTTCAACGGTCTGACCGATGGCCGAAATGACCGCGTCCACTGCCAGGACATGATCACTATTCTCGACGGGGACAGGCCGACGGCGGCCACGCTGATCGGGCTCTCCGAGCTGCGCCCGGAGACAGACCAGGCCGGTCAGCTTGCCGTCGACGCCCTGCACTTCCTTGGGAATGGTCAGAAACGAGAAGGCCACACCCTCTTCTTCGGCCTGTTCGATCTCTTCCACGTGGGCGGGCATTTCCGCGCGCGACCTGCGATAGACCATGGTCACCACCTCACAGCCGAGGCGAATACACGTGCGGGCGGCATCGATGGCCACATTTCCGCCGCCCACAATCGCCACCCGCTTGCCCGGTGAACGGTGATCACCGAGGGCCACCCGGCGCAGGAAGGCAACCGCGTTGAGCACCTGAGGATACTGTTCTTCCCCCGGGATCATGAGTTTGAGGCTGCCGTGAGCCCCAAGCGCAACGAGAAACGCCTGGAATCCCTCCTCTTTGAGTTGCTCGATGGTGACATCCCGGCCCAGGCGGGTATTGAGGCGGATTTCCACCCCGAGGTCACTGATCATCGCAACTTCCCGGTCAATCACCTCCCGGGGCAGGCGATAGCGGGGAATTCCCACCATCATCATCCCGCCGGCCACGGGCAGGGCTTCGATGATCGTCACCCCATAGCCTCTCAAGGCAAGGTAATAGGCGGCGGTCAAGCCCGCCGGTCCCGCCCCGATGATGCATACCTTGCGGCCGTTGGCCGGCGCCGGGGCCGGGTTCCGATACGTGCCCTCCGACATCGCCCGTTCCGCCGCAAAGCCCTTGAGATATTTGATCGATACCGCTTCATCGAGGCGTCCCCGGACGCACATCAGCTCGCACGGATTGGTGCAGACCAGCCCGCAAACCCAGGGAAAGGGATTGTCCCGACGAATCAGCTCGACCGCTTCCGCATCTTTCCCCATCCCGATCAGGGTCACATAGCTGGGAATATCGATCCCCGCCGGGCAGGCCGTCTGACAGGGCGCGGGAGCGAGCCTGACGCATTCCCCGGTTGGGCAGATGGAGGTTTCAATGTGGCTGAGAAAGACTTCCCGGTGATCAGTGAACACTTGCTGCAATTTCTGCCCGATTTGCCGACAGACCTCGTCCGTACTGGTGTCGATGAGCTCCTGGGCAAGGTCCAGCATAGCCTGGAAGTGTTCGGGTCCCCCCCGTCCCCAGGAGACGTCTCGCAGCAGTCTCAGCAATACTTCCGCCCGCCGCCGACAGCGAGGCACGGCCAGGCTACCGCTGGCTATGGTCTCAGCCAGTTCCTCAATGGCACCGGCAACTTCGCAGACAGGAACCATCATAAGCAATCGCCTCTAACCGCCATGACCTGCAAGGTCACAACGAAGGACAAAATCCCCGGACCCCCTTTGGCAAACGCGGCAGGGGAGATTTCCGACAAAAACTTCTTGACCAGGATGATCATTTCATTCCAACGCCGCCGTAGCTTTGGCATAGCGTTCCCGCCGGATGTGCGGGACGTCCTCCGGCCGTCCGAAACGCAGACAATGGGTGGTACAGATGGTAACGCACGCCGGTTTCAGTCCCTGGTCCAAGCGATCCTTACAATAGTCGCACTTGACGACCTTCCCCGTTTCCGGATTCCACTGGGGTGCCCCCCAGGGACAGGCCGACATGCA
>CAZDKX010000467.1:0-2946 GCA_964505935.1 uncultured Syntrophobacteraceae bacterium | reverse complement strand
CCCAGGTCGGCGTCCTGGTGCGCAACGGCGGCCGCCTGGCGGGCCACGGCAAAGATCCCGCCCGTCTGGCAGCCTTCCCCGGGTTGAAAGCCAGCTATGAGGCCTACGAACAGGCCGGCCGGGAGCTGGCCACCCGCGGACGCATTCGCCGGCTGACGCAACGACGGGCCAACCGGGAAATCATTCCGGTGCCGTTCTTTGGGCTGCTGAAACGGCTGCCTTTTCGGAAACTGAAGCGGCAATTCGTCGAGAACGCTCGAGCCATGCAAGAAAGGCTCAATGAAGATGCCTCGGAGCGTGAGCCCCCCTGAAGCGGCAGCGGTCTCAGGAACTGAAGAACATGACCAGACTGGCCACGAGCTCGGCTATCCGCCCGAAGTCAAGCTTATCCATGGTGTCGGAAGGCTGGTGATAGTGGGGGTTGCGAAAGAAGGCCGAGTCCGTCACCATCACCGCCGGGTAGCCTTCGTTCCAGAAGGACGAATGATCACTCAGCCGGACGGCCGGCATGATCCAGCCGTTCAGCGGCACCGTCAGCGTGACCGCGGGCAGTCCGGGGTTGTTCCGGAAAGCCTTTTCCAGGGACCGGGTCAGCTCCCTGGACCCGGAATTGCCCACAATCCCGATGAAATTACCGGTTTTCGGGTAATTCATGAACATGAGCGGAAACGGGTACTGCTGGCAGCCCGGTTCATGACAGTAGTAGCCCACCATCTCGAGGCAGATCATGCCGTCCAGCTCCTCGCCCTCGCTGCGCGCCTGCCTGGCGTAAACCCGGCTCCCCATGTGGCGGGTGGCGTAGGTGGGCGGTTCTTCGAGAGCGAAGGCAACAAACTTCACTGCCGCGTGCAACGGGCGGGAGCCGGCCAGAATCTTGAGGCATCTGGCGGTCTCGAGCAGAACGGCAACGGCGGCGGCGTTGTCATCCGCACCGACCGTGCCCACCAGCGAATCGTAGTGAGCCCCCACCAGATAGGTACGCCGGGAAGGAGCATCCCCCGCCTCGAACCGGGCGATAACGTTGGCAACCTTCAGGTTCTCGAAGGCGTACCCCTGGTTTTCCACCTCCAGGCCCATCCCGCGGAAGCAGGACTCGATATAGGCCCGAGCCTTCTCCAGGTTTTCCGGCCGCAGCACGCTCCGCTCCCCGATGGTGACCGTCAGCATCGTGAGGTGCCGCAGCAGCCGCTCGGATGTCTCCTGAATGTCGATCATGCCGCGCTCCTCGCCGCGCAAACTCCCCGTCGTCAGCAATACCACGAGCAGAACCAGAGCGTGTGTGCCAAGCCCCTTCTTGATGGATCGCCTCGCTTGTTTTTCCGGATATGCCAATAACACCTCATAAATCAAGGGGGCTTCTGGCCTCCTTGATGGTTTTGCTTTTCACCGTGTGCGTGTAGATCATGGTGGTTTTGAGATCGCTGTGCCCGAGCAGCTCCTGAATCGTGCGGATATCGTAGTTGGCCTGGAGCAGGTGACTGGCGAAAGTGTGACGAAAGGTATGGGCCGACGCCCGCTTAGCGATCCTTGCCTTTCCGACCGCTGCTTTGATCGCCGTTTGCACGTGCGTCTCGTGAAGGTGATAGCGTCGATATTCACCCGTCCCCGGCACGGCAGTCAGGTACTTGGCCGGGAAGAACCATTGCCAGATAAACTCCTTTACGGCGTTGGGATACTTCTTCTCCAGCGCATTGACCAGAAACACTCCCGCATAATTCCGATCCAGGTCGCGTTGATGCAGTTCCTTCAGAGACTCGAGTTGCGCTCGGAGTTGGGGCAGGATCGTCTCGGGAAGCGGGACCGTGCGGTCTTTCAGGCCCTTGCCATCATGGACGGTCAGGACACCCGCATCGAAATTGAAGCAATGCACGCGCAGTTGCAGGCATTCGAAAAGGCGCAAACCACAGCCGTAGAGCAGCTTCACCACGAGATCATACGGTGGCGCCAGGTGCCTCAGGACCGCCTCGATCTCGTCTCGTGACAGCACCACCGGGATGTACGGCTTGCGCTTGGCCCTGACGACCCCGTCTACCTTGCCGAATTCCTTGCCCAGGACATGGCGATATATGAACAAGAGAGCGTTGAAAGCCTGGTTCTGCGTCGAAGCCGACACCTTTCGGTCAACCGCCAGAAAGGTCAGGAATCCCTTGACGTGGTCCGTAGTGAGCGAATTCGGGTCCACACTTCGGGTAAACGTCTGGTAATGGCGCAGCCACTGGGTATAGGTTTTCAGGGTCTTGGGAGAGTAATGGCGAACCTGGATTTCTTGAGCCAACCTCACATACTCGGCTTTCCAGGAAACCCCCGTTGTCACCTTGCGGGACTGAGTGGGCGGGAGAGGCGAAAGCGGTGCGTCTTTGGGCGGTCGGTTCTCGGGGACAATCTTCACCGGGTTGGCAACTTCATTGCGAGCTGGAACAGCTGAAGGGGAAGAATCGATCTGAAGCTTCAGGGGAGAAAGGACTTCTTGGGGCGAACTCAGCTGATCAGCGGGACCTCCGGCATCGATCAGTTTGTAATAAAGCGTGATGGCGTGTGAAGCTTCTTGTTGCTGGGCCTTGGTCTGTCGTTTCTCTTCCAATTTGCGGAGAAACTGACCAAGACTTTCTCGCTTTGCTTCTGAGAATTGGTATTTCTGGCAAAAATCCAGGTAGTAGCGCAGCCATTTTTTGTAGGATACGAGTGCGTTGTTCGGGACCGCGTTCCCCCTCAAAACGGCCTCGAATTGTTCCAGCAGAGCAGAAGGGATGGTACGCATTGGGAGTTCTCCAGTTCCAGAATAATCATCTCATTAGGATGATAGCCTGAAAAATACAGTTCGACTATAGAGAAAACATTTGTCAAGGACATGGACTTAATGTATTGAAAAATAAAGTGAAGTGGGAAGCCGGAGCAAGAGCCGCCCCCACCCAGGCCATGTCAGTCATTACCGGGCAGCGCAGAACC
>CAZDKX010000466.1:0-2959 GCA_964505935.1 uncultured Syntrophobacteraceae bacterium | reverse complement strand
CCGCGGGTCTTCATGACGGAAGATGATCATGAGACCATCCCCCGCTGTCTCGTTGATGTCTCCTTCGTTTTCGAGGATCACATCGAGAAAACCGGAAAAGTAGGTTTCGATGAGGTAGTTGACCTTTTCCTGGACAACCTGCTCGCTCATCCGGGTATAGCCCGCAGCATCCAGAAAGAGCACGCTCACGTCCTCGTCGCGTTTTTCCAGATCGGGGTTTTCCGGGTTGCTTTCGATCAGACTCGTGACCTGATGCGGAACGAATTTGGCGAGGTGATCCTTGATCTTTTCCAGAAGGCGTACCTTCGCCAGGGTGGCTTCGAGTGCCTTATTCTTTGCGGCGAGCTCGTCAATGATTTGCTCAAGGTGAAACTCGCGGGCTTCGACCTGCACCAGCATCATCCCGAACGCTTCAGCCAGTTCTCCTATGGTGGGTGGATACTTCCCCGGTCGGGTCAGATCGAGCAGATCGTCAACGTGCCGGTAGTCGCCCCCAGCTACCTTACGGGCAAGGTCTACCAGCAGCGGAATTAACACCGCCAAGTCGTTGCATGCCATGAGGAAGCCTCAATGATGAGGTGGTGGGACCTTCTTGAAGGCCATGCTTTTGGTGCCCGGAAGGCTGATATGAATCGTATCTTTTTCCATGGTGCCGATGATGACTCCCCCTCCTTTGGTGTTCACTCTGAGTTCACCAGCCTTGACATACCAGGCAAAGGAGACTTCTTCGTCGTCCACTCTCCAGATGCCGTTGCCGTTGGCCTTGAGTTCCATCACGATCTCGGCCTTCTTCGGTGAATCCGCTGGAGCGGCATGGTAGGTGCCGATAGCCCCGTCCTTGGACTCGCACGAAACGATGAAAAACAACAACAGGCAAAGCACGCAAAGCCACAAACGCACGGTTGGTTGAGATTCTCTGAACATATGGCCACGGTCCTCAAGCCGCGGGAGAGCCGACTCTAATTCTTCCGGGCTCGGCAAGCCCTCCCTTGCGGAAGTTCAGATAACGGTCAAAATAGAAGACTTGGATACAGCAGATCAGCATGACCGCATTCTCGATAATTTTCCTCCATCCGATGGGTTCCCCTACCGTGTCGTAGCATCCGCAGCTGATGGGAGCACCCCAGTACATGTTGATCAAGACCATGACATCGAACATGATGAGCATGAGCCCTATGAGGATGACGCTGGCTCTCGACGTGAACCCCATGATCA
Organism: uncultured Syntrophobacteraceae bacterium; assembly: GCA_964505935.1. GTDB lineage: Bacteria > Desulfobacterota > Syntrophobacteria > Syntrophobacterales > Syntrophobacteraceae > JADGQM01. The sequence goes on along the minus strand of CAZDKX010000466.1, from coordinate 1,744 downwards.
GGAATAGTCCGCAGACAAACTCAAGCCATGGCAGAGTGACGGCCCCCACGTTGAGCACCGAGTACGGGACGAGACGATAGTTCGCAACCGCTTCCGCAAATTGCGCCGGATAGGGAATCTTGCTCATGCTCGCATAGACAAAAAAACCGCCAATACCAAATCTGAGTACCAGCGCCAGCCATGGGCTCGCGGCGATTCGCTTGAGATGCGACCAGATCATTTCGCTGCCTTTTCCTGAACAGGGTAGCCGCTCTTAGCCCAAGCCTCCAGCCCCCCTTCCAGGATTCTCACCTTCTGAAAACCGCGAAGAAGCAGTTTTTCAGCCAGTTCCAGGTCGTAAGGCTTGCTGATCGTTCCCCCATAGACGATGATGTTGCGGTCCCTCCCCTCATCGGCAAGGGTCATCATGTAGATGATGTCGAACAATGGCAGCGGCATGTTGAGCGCCCCTTGAATATGGCGCTGCTGATAAAAACTCTCCGGTATCGCGTCCAGCATGAGGGGATTGCCGCCCTGTATTTCCGCCATGGCGGCGGCAGGGCTGATCGAAGGAATGCTGCCGCGGTCGGGCGTGGCAGGGAAGAGGGCGATGCTGTTGGGGTTGGAGCTGTTGAAGATCACCGCCAGGATGACACTGATGCCGATGACCACCAAGTAATCCAGCCACGAAACCCGCGTGGCCCGGTAAGCCTCGCGGGCCTCCAATTCGAGGCGCTTTTCATCTCTTATGAGCCAGCGCCGCAATTCCTTGAAGAGCACTCTGGAGGTTTCCGGGAAATCTCGCAAGATGCGGTCGAATTCATCTTTTGAGAGGACCAGCAGGTGAGTTTCCTCCAGGGCTTCGGCGTTGGCTGACCGGGGCTCGCCGGTCAGGAGGGCCATTTCGCCAAAAGACTCACCGGGACCCGGGTAAGAGAGAGTGGTCTCCACACGATCTTCGCTCTTGCGAAAGATCCGCACCCGTCCTGAATGGATGATATAGAGACCGTCACCGGGGTCACCCTCTCTCAAGATGATCTTTCGCGGCGGGACGACCAAAGGCCTGACGGTTCGCGCAATTGCCTCCAGGGCCTCCTTCGGCAGACCTCGAAATATTGGGTTACTCGCCAGGAACTCCGCGATATGGTGGTTGCCATTCAACATTATCGTTGCGTCTTGTGGATTTCCCTGAGCTCTTTCAAGAAACCGTCGAAATCCTTGATCGCGCCCCGATGGCAGATAAGCGTGTCACCCTTGTTCGACACCAGGACCATCGTGGGTGTCCCCGCCAGTTCCACCACTTCGGCGATGGCAAGCTTTTCATCCGGAAAGATCGGAAAAGCAACTTTGGCATTCTTCCTGAAAGCGTCCACCTGGGTTTTGGTGTTGCCGATCGCCACCCCGACGATCTTCACATCCTTGGATAAAGCGGCGTCTTCCTGGATCACTTTGTAAAGTCTGTTGAGGGTTGGAGCATTGGCCAGGCACTGGGTGCAGAAGACATCCATGAATTCGATCAGCACCAGTTTGGCGCGCACATCGGAAAGGCCAAAGGGTTGCGAAGTCTTTAACCCGAGATAATTCTGCGATTCGGAGGAATCCGGAGCAGGCAGGGTGATTGCGGGGAACGGGCTGCCAACGGCAAAGCCCTCGGCAAGGGCTACCGAACCGGCGCCGCTCAGCAAGATGAAGCATAGACAACTCAGGGAAAGCGATTTCACCAACAGCCTCAACTTCATAAGTCCTTCCTCCTTTGAATCGTGGT
>CAZDKX010000465.1:0-2962 GCA_964505935.1 uncultured Syntrophobacteraceae bacterium | reverse complement strand
GGTGTGCTACGGTTATCCTTCCCGCCCTGGCGCTGTGACTCTGCGCTTCAAGTCACCAGGGACCGCAAAGCACATCATTGCCAATGGTTTTTTGGGATTCGGAGAAGCCTACGCGGGCGGTGACCTGGAATTGGATGGTGACCTCCAGACGCTGCTGCGGCTTGGTATTCGCATCGGATTCGATCAACCCCCTCCGTCACCCTGGCACAGGTTCCAGTTTTGGATGCATCGGATGACCAATCGAAATACCTGCAACCACGCATGCCAGAATATTGCGCACCATTATGATCGAGGCGATGAACTCTATTCCCTTTACCTCGACCCAACGATGACGTACTCCTGCGCTTATTTCCAGAGCCCCGAAGATTCATTGGAGCAGGCACAGCATCAGAAGTACGAGCATATCGCTCGCAAGCTTCTGCTCAAGCCGGGCGAAAAACTGCTGGATATCGGCTGCGGGTGGGGACAAATGCTCATCCATGCGGTCCAAAACCATGGCGTGACCGCACTTGGAAACACCATTTCACAGACGCAGGTTGAACATGCCAAAAGCAAGATAAAGGACCTGGGCCTGGAGGACAGAATCGAGGTGGTTTGCGAGGATTACCGAAACCTTACCGGAAAATACGATAAAATCGTCTCCATTGGCATGTTTGAACATGTGGGGCAGGAGTTCATCCCGGTATTCATGCGGAAGGTGGATCAACTCCTGAAGAAAGGTGGACTGGGACTGCTGCATACCATCGGCAAGGACAAGGCCTCAGCCAGCGATCCTTGGATGTGGAAATACATTTTCCCGGGCAACTACCTGCCCACTCTCGATGAGATCGCGCGGGAAATGGGTATGGCTGGGTTCTCTCTCCTCGATGTGGAGAATCTGCGTTTGCATTACGCCCGCACTCTGGACCGGTGGGCGGACAATTTCGAACGCAATGTTGAGCAAGTGCGCCGGATGTTTGATGACGCTTTAGTCCGCATGTGGCGCTTGTTCCTGCGCGGTGCTTCGGCGGGGTTCCAATATGGAGAGTTGCGCGTATTCCAGGTGCTCTTTTCGAAAGGATTGAACAATGATCTGCCGATGACTCGCAACCATGTCTACAGTCAGTAAGCCGGAAACCGGTCGCAACCTCCATCCTCACTTCAGTCCCGCCTGCCGCAGGGAGTCCAGGAAGCGATCCCTTCTCGGTCCTTCCTTCCATGGAGTCCATCTGGCGAACCTTGCGACCGAGAGATTGGGGTCTATCCGCTGGATCTCCGCGACGGCAGCTCGGGCCTCATCTTCACGTCCGGCGTACATATAAAGACTGACCAGAACAACTCTCGTGATCACATCATTGGGGGCAAGCTGAAGGGATTTTTTGAGGACAGCGATCCCCTCCTCATACCTTCCGGTTTCACGGCAAGCGATCCCTAAATGGTGGTAGTACCCCGTCCGAAAAGGATTGAGTCGAACAGCCTGGCGCAGCAAAGGAAGGGCCTCGTCACTCCGAAACGAGTAGTTCAGACACATGGCAAGAGCGAAGAGACCGCCAGGGCTGTTGGGATCAAGCGCGACAGCGCGCTCCGCGGCCTCAATCGCCTTGTCATGCTGACGCATCCACAGAAAGACATTGCTGAGGATGGCATAGTCCCCAGCCCCGGCTTGGTCCAGTTCGACGGCTTTTTCTGCCGCTTTCATGGCCTTGGAGAGCGTCTCTTCGGGTGTTTTGCTGGCACCGAACAGCACATCATTTAAGAGTGCGATGGCTAGAATCCTATGAGGCGTCGGGTAATTTGGGTCCAGTTCGACGGCTTCCTGGGATAGTCGGATCGCCACGGCATTTGCCTCTTTGTTGTTTTGATTTCTGTAGCCGTCCGCTTCCAAAACCTTCAAGTAGGCCGGAAGGTTGGTCGTCCCCTTGGCGGATATGTGGGCTGCTTGACCTGCGGTGATCGTCACTCGTAGTTCCGTGAGGATCTTCATGGTGATCTCATCCTGCAGGTCGAAGAGGTCTTTCATGCTCCGATCGTAGCGCTCCGACCAAAGGTGATGTCCCTTGAGGGCATCGATGAGCTGCGCTGTGATCCGCACTCGATCCCCGGCCCTCTGCACGCTCCCCTCCAGCACGCACTGCACACCAAGCTCCTCGCTCACCTGACTGATCCTCGCCCCCTTGCCCTTGTAGCTGAAGGTGGATTCCCGGGCGATGACGAAAAGTTGCGGCACTTTGGAGAGGGCCATGATCAAGCTTTCGCTCAACCCATCGCAGAAGAAATCCTGGCTTTGGTCTCCGGTCATGTTTACGAAGGGCATGACGGCGATGGACGGCTTGTCCGGCAGGGGAAAGGCCATCTTGTCCGTGGAGGCTTTCTCCACCGGTGGTCGGGCAGAGGGACGGGAAGAGTACCAGAACGCTGCGGCCCCCACCGCCACGACCAGGATGCCAAGGAGGGCCACCAACAAGGGCCTGCGCCTTGCGCCAACCTTTGGCTGGGCCTCGGCCTGAGCCTTTACCGTAACCCTTGGCTCCATCAGGACCTTATAGGTGCCTACCGGTTTGGCGATATTCTTGACGGTCTGTTCTCCCAGAAACTCGTACCCGAACGGAAGCTTGGCTTCGATGTGCTCGAAGGCGGTTTTGGAAACGCAGATCCCGCCGGGGTCCGCCAGGGATTCCAGCCGCGCCGCGATGTTCACCCCGTCACCGTAGATGCTGTCCGCCTCTTCGATCACATCCCCGAGGTTGATCCCGATGCGAAACCGCATTCTCCGGTTCTCTGGAAGTTCGGTGTTGCGGGTCTCGATCTCCTTCTGCACCGCCACTCCGCACTGGACCGCATCCACGACGCTGGCAAACTCGGCCAGGACATTGTCCCCGGGCGAAGCCACCACTCGCCCGCGGTGCTGCGTGATGAGGACGAACAGGACCTGTTTGTAGGCTTCCAGGGTCATTAGCGTTGCCGCTTCATCTTCGCCCATGAG
>CAZDKX010000464.1:0-2968 GCA_964505935.1 uncultured Syntrophobacteraceae bacterium | reverse complement strand
CGAACCCGCACGCCACGAAGGCCGAGATCGGCGGGATGATCGAGAGGATCTTGTCGGTGGTGCTCCGGGCACTGAAACACAGCCACACCGCCATACAGACCAAGGCATTACAGAAGATGGCCAGAAAGGTGCACTGCACAAACCCCAGACTGGTCTTGGCAATCCCGATGTTCAAGGCAGTCAGGCCCACTGCGCCGCCACCGAAGACATGCTGCTTGCCCAGGAACACAAAATAGGCAGTCACCACCGAGCCCACAAAGTTGCCGAGATAGACGATGACCCAGTTCCGCAGCATCGCGCCGGTGGTGATCTTCTTGTCCGCCCACGCCATGGGCATCAGACAGTTACCGGTGAAAAGCTCTGCGCCCCCCACCACGACCAGGATCAGGCCGGTGGAGAAGACCAGCCCCCCCAGGAGCCGCTGTAAGCCGTAAGGCAATCCGGTGGTGAAGGCCACCTCCTTGCCGGCGCTCACCACAATCTTGCCCAATCCCGCCCACACCGTGGTGGCGTAATTGGCCCCCATGGCTATGAAGGCCCCGGCCAGGATCGCCAGGGCGAACATCCGATAGGCGCCCAGAGCGGCCTTGGCAACACCCACGGCTTCGGCCTTCAGGGCCATATCCTTGGGTACTAGAGCGTCAACTGAAACGGTCCCGTTACTCATAAAGACACCTCCTCTTGAACAGCAAGCCTGAACAGCAGCGCCGGGTCCAAAACCGGCTCTTCAACCGCTACTCGAGCTGCAACTCGGAGCCGAGCGAGGCGGAGGCCCGGCTTCTCAAGCCACCCGCCCCACCCGGCATCAATCGTCCCCAGGCGGCCTACCCTATCTTCTCGACCTTCACCGCGCAGACTTTCAGGTCCGGGATCTTGGCAACGGGATCCAGGGCGGCGATGGTGAGTTTGTTGACGGCAGCCTCATTGAAATGGAACGGGATGAAGATCACGCCACTCTCTGTCACATTACCGACGGTAGCCTTCGCTTCGATCCTGCCGCGGCGGGAAATGACGCGAACCAGTTCGCCATCATCGATCTTCAGCCTTTCCGCATCTTCCTCGTTGATTTCGATGAGGCATTCCGGGTAGCGTTCATTGAGCCCAACCGACCGGCGCGTCATGGTCCCGGTATGGTAGTGATAGAGGACTCTTCCGGTAGTCAGCAGGAACGGATACTCCTGGTCGGGAAGTTCCGCCGGGGGGATCCATTCGATGCCGGCGAAAAGTCCCTTGCCTCGAACGAACTTATCCTTGTGCAGGAACTTGGTTCCCGGATGATCCTTGGCGGGGCAGGGCCATTGCAGGCCGCCGTTTACCAGGCGCGGGTAGTCCATGCCCGCATAGGAAGGTGTTACCGCGGCAATCTCCGTGAAGATGGCCTCGGCGTTGGGATAACTCATCGGGTAACCCATCCGCGTGGCCAGATCACAAAGGACCTCCCAGTCCAAACGCGCCTCCCCGGGCGCCTCCACAGCCTTGCGCACCAGTTGCACTCGCCGTTCGGTACTGGTGAAGGTTCCCTCCTTTTCGGCAAAACAAGCGACGGGCAGCACCACATCGGCAAGCCTAGCCGTCTCCGTCAGGAAGATGTCCTGCACCACGAGAAAGTCGATCTTCTTCAACCCTTCCTCCACATGATGCTGATCCGGATCACTCATCATCGGGTTTTCACCCATGATATAGAGGCTCTTGATCTTGCCCTCGGCGGCAGCGTTCACCACCTCAACAATGGTCAATCCAGCCTTGTCCGGGAGGGATGCAACCCCCCAGGCCTCCGCCATCTTCTGGCGCATTTCCGGCAAGGCCACGGCCTGATAACCTGAATAGACAACGGGGAGCGCCCCCATATCGCAGGCACCCTGGACGTTGTTCTGGCCCCGGAGCGGATTGACGCCGCCGGATTCGATGCCGATATTTCCGCAGAGCATCGCCAGATTGGCAACGGATTTAACGCCGTCCGTGCCGTTGATGTGCTGCGTCACCCCCATGGCGTAGATGATGGAAGCGGCCGGAGCCGAGGCGTACAGGCGAGCGGCGGCAATCAGATCGTCTTTGGGGATACCGGAGATCTGCTCCACCTTTTCCGGGGTATACTCGGCCACCACCTTCTTGAGCTCTTCGAAACCTTCGGTGCGCTCGGCGACGTATTCCTTGGCATAAAGGTCTTCCTTGATGATGACATGCATCATCCCGTTCAGCCAGGCGACATCGGACCCCGGTTTGTGGCGAAGCCACATCTCGGCATGATCCACGAGGTCGATCTTCCGTCCGTCGACCACAATCAGCTTGCTTCTCCCGCTCCGGACCGCCCGTTTGATGGCCGATCCGAAAACCGGATGCATTTCCGTAGTGTTGGAACCGGTCACCAGAATGACGTCGGTGTTTTGCAGTTCTTCAATGGTGTTCGTCATGGCCCCACTGCCGAACGATGCCGCCAGCCCGGCCACCGTGGAGGCGTGGCAGAGACGGGCGCAGTGGTCAACGTTATTGGTGCCGATGACGGCCCGGGCAAACTTGCTCATCAAGTAGTTCTCTTCGTTGGTAACACGGGCCGATGAGAAAAAAGCCAGGGCATCGGGTCCGGATTTCGCCTTGATGGTTTCCATGCGCTTGGCCACCAGGTCTAGCGCCTCGTCCCACGAAGCTTCCCGGAACCTGCCGCCGTTGTCGGCAATCAGAGGAGTCGTGAGCCGGTCGGGATGGTCGATGAAATCGTAGCCGAACCTTCCCTTGATGCAGAGGCTCCCCCTGTTCGGTCCTGGTAGTTTTTCACTCGAGGTGACCTTGACGACCTTGTTGTCTTTGACGTTCAATTCGAGCTGACAGCCAACTCCGCAATAGGTACAGGTGGTGACGGTGTTCTTCAGTTCCCAGGGGCGTCCCTTGAACCGGGCCTGTTTGAAGGTCAGCGCTCCGGTCGGGCAGACATTCACACACTCGCCGCAGAACACGCAATTGGAGTCCTTGA
>CAZDKX010000463.1:0-2984 GCA_964505935.1 uncultured Syntrophobacteraceae bacterium | reverse complement strand
GATACACCGGACGCTGGGCCGGCACGGGTACCATCGTCTTTTGTGCCTGAGCCGTCGCCTGGACGGACGGACCTGTGGGTGCGGTGCTCTGCGTGGTAGCACAGCCCAATAGGGCGGTCACCATGAGAATGACTGTCGCAAGGTAGACCAGTCTGCCGAGCCTGGAGCAATCGTGCATGGAGTGCCTCCCAAATCTGACAATTTCCTTCGAATCATATCCCGAATTCGAGTATCTTTTCCGCACAAAAGCAGTGGCACTGTAATAACATATTTGCGATACGCCCTAACATACCACTTAACAAGGAGGACCTATGGACCCGCAATCAGACTCTCATAGATCCTATAATCCGACTCCCTGAAAGTGACGAATATTATCTCCTGGAAAACATCAGGATTTTCTTTGATATAGCCTTTGACCGTTCCGACCGCAATGTTGGCCGCTTCCTCCTGCGGATATCCATAGACACCGGTAGAGATGCAAGGGAAGGCGATGGTTTTTAGGTTTTTCGCCATGGCCAGCTTCAAACTATTGAGATAGCAATTGGACAAGAGGTCTTTTTCCCTGCCTCTTGCGTGCCCATACACCGGTCCCACCGTGTGGATGACGAATTTGGCCGGCAATCGATAGCCCGCTGTAAGCTTTGCTTCGCCGGTTTCGCAGCCGCCAAGCCCCCGACACTCCTTCAAGAGCTCCGGCCCTGCCGCATCGTGGATCGCACCGTCAACTCCTCCGCCACCGAGCAGGGAACGGTTGGCGGCGTTGACGATGGCATCGACTTCCTCCCTTGTAATGTCACCTCTTTTGACTGTGATTTTCGTCTGCATGGGACCCTCTTCGATATTTGGCGCTTATCCGTAAATTACAGGGTTAAACGGCCCAAGCCACGCCGTCAAAGAGCTTGCGAAGAAGACACCATGTGGCGCCCGACGCCAGAAGCCATCAGACCCGGCATCTCGTCATGCTCGCAGCCCTTGTCTCTCCAATCGTCACAAACGGTAACACACAACTGCCCAAAGTCGCCAGAAGGATTTCTGATGAAGCCACGCCGGCGAGTCGGGAAGACTGCCTTTCCCGGTGTATCAATAATGCTGACCATTCCAAAATTTGGGATTACAATACAATTCTTCTCTCCGGATACGCTCTAGGTGACATGCTTTAACTTGATCGCATCCAGGGGGCAGGCCTCGACACAGTCCCAGCATCCCATGCACATGTCTTGGAAGACTATTGGTGGTTCAAAGACGCCATCGATCTGTTTCATCACTTTCCGGGTACAGGCAGATGCTGCAGCGCAAAGGCCTTTGTCAGGATTGCATTCCCTTGGATTGCAGCTTTCAAAATCCACAAAAGCGAATGATTTTTTTGACGACAAAGTCATGGTTGTGAATTATTGGCAAGTTGTTCGTCGATCGTTCATCTCACCGCTCATCATACTCGCTTTTTTGGGATCACGGTAGTCGTCGGCTTACAGGCAGGAAAGCATGTAAGGTAGGGCTGATTTGCGTCGGGAAGGCACGGTGATTGGTCTTCCCAGGCCCCATGGCAAGAAGAAGTAGTCAACGTCGATCAATGCTCATTTGTTTCGAGATACCCATGAGAACCGCTGGACGGCGATGCGCTCAGCGGTTCTTCCATTATGGTACGTCGAACACATGGTTTTCGTTTACTGAGATTAACCTTTCCAGCCGGCTGGGTTGCCCCCTGAACCGTTCATTCGGAGAAATCGCCAAAGGCCTTCACCCTATTCTCGTCAAGGCTCTCCAGGAGAGCAACAATCAGTTTGAGGGTGCCAAGGTAGTCCTCAAGATGGATGATACTGTTATGCGTGTGAAGGTAACGCGCCGGGACTCCGAGCACCATGGTCGGCACGCCTCTGTTGTGCAGATGAATCGCGCGGGCATCGGTCCCGCCGCTCCTGCGGACGGCAACCTGGTGGGGGACCTTCAGTGATTCCGCAAGCGCTATGGTGTGATGGGCAAACTTCCGGTTCATGATGGCCGAAGGGTCCAACAGCCTGATCTGCACGCCTCGTCCGACTACCCCCTGCTGCTCGTCTTCGACAATCCCCGGCAGATCATCCGCCGGCGCGCCTTCCAACACCAGTGCCGCGTCGGGATTCACGCTGAAGCCGGCAGTCTGGGCCCCCCGGACGCCAACCTCCTCCTGAACGGTGCCAACTCCCCATACGGTGTTCGGATGAGAGACCTCTCCCAGTGACTGCAGCGTCTGAATCACCAGCGCCATGCCGACTCGGTTGTCGAAACCCTTGCACAGTAGATAATCCGGGTTGTGCATGGGCAGAAAAGGGCTGTAAGGGACGATGCTGTCCCCGAGACGGATGCCGAAGCGATCGCGCACGTCCCCGGCATCGACGGCACCCACGTCGATGAACATGTCCTCGATCTTCACGAGCTTTTCGCGTTCGGCCTCTCCAAGCAGGTGCGGAGGTTTGGCGCCTATGACCCCCACGATCTCCTTGCCGTCCTGAGTGAGAATCCTGACACGTTGTGCCAGCAACGTATGAGACCACCATCCCCCGAGCGGGACGAATTTGATGAGCCCATTCTTGAGGATGGCCTGGACGGCAAACCCGACCTCATCCATATGGCCCGAAAGGAGGATTTTCGGGCTTTCCGCATCTCCTCTTTTTTCATGGAAAATGTTTCCCATGCGGTCGGTCGAGGCTTTTGCACCAAGCTCTTCCCGGAAGATGCGACGGATGCTGTTTTCATAGCCTGGCGCCCCATGAGCCTCCCCAAGCTTTCTCAATAATTCAGTCGCTCTTTCTTTGCGGTTTTGAATTCTTTCCATATCGCACCTGCCTTGTCGCATGATCTCATATGTTAGATCCTGCTCTCCTGGTGAAGGTTAAGTACCGCTCCCCACAAAGAGGTGTCCAGTCGTCACCCCCGCAGGTTCTAGGCGAGGGTCCAGGGGACTCCCAGAACCTGGATTCCCGCCAGAAACATGCGGGAATGACGTT
>CAZDKX010000462.1:0-2996 GCA_964505935.1 uncultured Syntrophobacteraceae bacterium | reverse complement strand
TCTTCATTCTGTTCCTGCCCTGTTTGTTGGGTTTCGTTGCCACTCAACCCAACCTGCGATTCACCGGGCTTCCAGAGGAATGAAGGGTTCAAACCTTAATCAGTATACAAGGAAGTGCGCGGGCGCCCCGACAACAACCATTCGAGAGGATTCAAGCGCAGGAAGGTGCCGGTGGTCGCGCGACACGAATTGAAGATAGACACGGCGCCGTCCATCCCGCGAGCAGCTTCTCGTTCAGGGTCGTTTACCCGGACCGGCACAGACCTACAGGGGCGAGGCCGGGAAGCATCGCGAGACAGGATTTCATTAGGTTCTCACAGGTTCATTGCATACCGAGGCAATGATAGCCGCATCGTCTGATTTTGCAAGGCAAAAGTCCCCTTGTTTGTCCGCAGGCGTATGGGCGTCAGCTTATGATTTTCCACCACGAAGAGCACGAAGACCACGAAGAAGTTATAAAACGAGACGTTGAATCCCATCACTCAGAGGTCAACGGAGGCCAGGATGGACTGCTCTTTGTGCATCAGGTCGGCTTCGAGGGAGGCCACCTGGCCGAGAAGGTCCTGGACAAAACCCTCGTCGCGGATGGAAGTTAGATTGATCCTGACGTTGTAGAGGGCGGAGAGGCCGGCCGTTCTCGCCAGCATCGCCCCGACCAGGCCGTCGGTGACGGCGTTCGGGTTGCCCCGGGCAATGACCGTGCCGGCGAGCTCGATGATGGCCAAAGCGTCCCCGGCTACCCCGAGAGGGACCGTCGCCGCTTCCTTGAAGGCTTCCTGGACAGCCGCCCGGCGGCTTTCCCGTTCTTCCTCGGTCCCCCTGGGCAGCCGGAAGGCTTCCAGCACCCGGGTATAGGCCCGGGCGTCCCGGTCCATGTCCTGCACGAGCTTCTCCCGAAAGGTGCGGGCGCGGGCGGCGATCTCCTGCATGGCTGCCGCAACCGCCTCGAACCCCTTTCTGCCGATGGTCAGGTTGGCCACCATTTCCACCAGACCGGCCGCCGCCGCGGCGCTCAACGCCGCCACCGTGCCGCCGCCGGGCACGGCGGTCCCGGCTGCGGTCTCCGCGAGAAATTCATGAATGGGCAGTTTTGCGAGCAATGTGGGCCTCCATGATCGTTTTGTCGTAGACCAGCATGCCGTTCTTGATCACCTTTTCGACGGTGCTGACCCCGAGGTGATAGGGAATGAACCGATAGGACGGAAATTCGTGGATGACGAGGTTCCCCTGCTTACCCACCTCGATGCTGCCGATGCGGTCCGCCCGGCCCACCGCCGCGGCCCCGTTGAGGGTGAGGGCGGTGAGCGTCTCTTCCGGGCTCATGCCCATATAGAGGGTGGCGAGGGCAATGATGAGAGGGATCGATTCGGAAAAGCAGCTGCCGGGATTGAAATCCGACGCGAGCGCCACGGCACAGCCGCTGTCGATCATGAAGCGGCCGCGGGCATAAGGTCCTTTCAGGCTGAAGGCCGTCCCGGGAAGAAGGGTGGCGACCACCCCCGCCTCGGCCAGGCGGCGGATCCCCGCGTCCGATGCCTGCAGCAGATGGTCGGCGGAAACGGCGCCCAGCTCCGCTGCCAGTTCCGCGCCCCCAAAGGGAACGATTTCGTCGGCGTGGATCTTGATTCTCAGTCCGGCTTCACGGGCTCGGCCAAGCAGCCTCCGTGACTGTTCGAGGGAGAACACGTCCTTCTCGCAGAAAACGTCGCAGAACTCGGCCAATCCCCGAGCCGCGACCATCGGCAAAACGTCGCCGCTCAGGAAATCGATGAAGGCGTCCCCGCGTCCGCGGTATTCCGGGGGCACGGCATGGGCGCCCAGGAAGGTCCGCACCACGTCAACGGGATGGAGGGCCTCGAGCTCGACCATTGCTTCCAGCTGCTTGACTTCGGTGTCCAGGTCCAACCCGTAGCCGCTTTTGCCCTCGACCGTGGTCACCCCGAAGGAGAGCATCGAGTCCAGCCGTTTGCGCCCCAGGCCGACCAGTTCCTCCCTGGAGGCCGCGCGGGTTGCGGCGACCGTGTTGACGATCCCGCCGCCCCGCTGCATGATCTCCATGTAGCTGTCGCCCCGCAGCCGCCAGGAGAACTCCTCGGCCCGATAGCCCCCGAAAACGAAATGGGTGTGGGAATCGACGAAGCCGGGCAGGACCGTGCGGTCGGCGGCATCGATGACGGTGTAGGCGCCGGAATCGATCCCGGCCAGCACCTCCGCGGTCCGGCCCACGGCGCTGATCACCCCCTCCTGCACCACCACCGCCCCGTCGGCGATCACCTGCAGCTCCTGCATCGCCCGGCCGCGCCTGAGCGTAGATCCTTTGCTGGTAACTAATTCAGAAGCGTTCCTGATGATCAGATTCCCTGCCATGCGGTTTCCTATTCCATGATACGGGCTTCGAGCACCTGCTCCATGGAGAAGCCTTCCAGTCCGAGGTAGTAGGCTGCCGTATCGATCAGGGCCGCCATCGGCACCAGCCCCACGATTTCACTCCCGACCACGCTGACCCCGTAGCGGCGTGCTTCGAACCGGATCATTTCGAACACCCGGTAGACAGCGGTCTTGGAGTAGTCGGTCAGATTGATGGAGACCTGCACGATTCCCCGGTCCTTGAGCTCGATCCCCAGCGCCTTGCAGTATCGGAACCCGCCGCTCAGATGACGGACCTTTTTCGCAATGGCGTCGGCAATCTCCAGACGGTCGGTGCCCAGGTTGACGTTGTAGGCCACCAGCGGCATGCGGGCGCCGATGGCCGCCACTCCGGCCGTGGGATGGATTTCGGCCGGGCCGTAGTCGGGCCGCCATTCCGGAAGCTTGATCTTTGCGGCCATCCCCTCGAACTGGCCCTTGCGGATATCGGAGAGATTCCGGCGTTCCGGCCGAGAGGCCGAGGCTTCATAGAGAAAAACCGGCAGGCCGTAACGCTCCGCCACCGCCTGAGCCACCGCCTGAGACATCGCCACCGCTTCGTGCATGGTCATGTTGCGGATGGGAATGAA
>CAZDKX010000461.1:0-3001 GCA_964505935.1 uncultured Syntrophobacteraceae bacterium | reverse complement strand
GCCAAGAAATCGCTGATCCAGCCGGCCGAAACCCTACCCGATCCCACCATCAAGTTCGCCCACATGGGCGGCCTTTTTCCAACCCGGCTCATGGTGGGCGACCCGTCGTCCGCAAGAACGTATGGCATCGAACAGGAAATCCCGTTTCCCGGAAAGCTCGGGCTGAAGGGCAAAGTGGCGTCCATGGAAGCTGAGGCCGAGGAATGGAATCATACCCTCACCCACCGTCAGGTGATCGCGGGGCTCAAGCAGGCCTACTACGACCTCTACCTGTTCCATAAGTCTCTGGAGATCCTCAGAAAAAGAAAGGACTTACTGCAGAGTTTCGAGAAGATCGCGCAGACCCGCTATCAGGTCGGGCAGGGTACCCAACAGGATGTCTTGAAGGCCCAGGTGGAGCTCGCCAAGCTCATCGACCGGGAAGCCTTGCTCAATCAACGACGCTGGACCGCCGAGGCCCAGATCAACAGCCTCCTCCATCGCCCCCCGGAGACTCCTGTCGGCATCCCGGCGGAGTACCGGAAGGCGGAGCTGACCCACTCCCTTGACGAGCTTGCCGAGCTGGCTCGAACGAATTCTCCCGCGCTGAAGATCCAGGAGCGAGAAATCGACCGACGGCAGTATTCGCTCGAGCTGGCAAGAAGGGAATACTTCCCGGACTTCACGGTGGGCTTCACGTACTTTGACCGGGAAGGCAATCCTGAAATGTACGGCGTCGAAGCCAAGGCCCGAATTCCACTCTATTTCTGGCGAAAACAGAAGCCTGAGGTGGAGGCGGCCAAGTCCACCCTGGCCGGGGCCAGACACATGCGCGAAAATACCGCTTCCCTGCAGAATTCTCAGATAAAGCAGGGCTATGCCGTGGCGACAACTTCCGACAAGCTTGTGAGGCTTTACTCCAGTGCCATCATCCCGCAGGCGACCGCTTCGCTGCATTCCGCAATCGCCAACTACGAGACCGGTCGGGTGGACTTCCTCTCGCTGCTCGACAGCAACATGGCGCTTCTCGAATATGAATTGAAGCACTATGAATCACTGACCGAATTCCATAAGGCCTTGGCGCAGCTGGAACCACTCGTGGGCGTGGAATTGACGCGATAGCCATTTCGGATGTCGGATGTCGGATGTCGGATGTCGGATTGGGGGCGGTGGCTTCAGGCAGCCGCATGAGGGCAGGTCGCTAGATTATCGTTCTTCAGGTTTGAGACTGTCATTCTCAGCAGAGCGCACGGAACTGTAGGTTGGGTTGAGTGGTAACGAAACCCAACAAACAGGGCACGGGCAAAAGGAAAACGCCCATCCTTGATGATCACCTAAAGGGTATAACACTATGAAAGTTTTACACCAGCGTCGATCCTTCAACCTCCGCAGGCGGCAACAAGGTTTCGTGGCGTGGCTCCTGGTGTTGCTCATTGCCATTGGGGGCGTGGTCGGCGTTGGCTATATGCATCGTGACCAGCTTGCCGAGACAAAGGTGGGACAGCTTCTGCATATCCATCCTTCGACCCCGTCAAGGGATGTCTACTACTGCCCGATGCACCCTCAGATTCAGTCCGAAAAGCCCGGCACCTGCCCCATCTGCAATATGAATCTGGAAAAGAAGGGGCCCGAAAAGGAAGCCGCCGCCAAAGCAAAGGACCTTTACTACTGCCCGATGCACCCCCAGGTTCAGTCTGACAAGCCAGGCACCTGCCCGATCTGCAACATGGACCTGGTCAAGCGGCAGCCGGAAGAGGCGCCAATGGCGGGGGCGCATTCTGCGGGAACCGTACGCATCAGGCCCGAAATGCAGCAACTGATCGGGGTCGAGTATGGCGAGGTGACGGAGCGGCAATTGTCCAAGACCATCCAAACCGTCGGCCGCCTGGCCTACGATGAAACGAAGATTGCGCGGATTCAAACCCGAATCGACGGGTGGATCGAAAAGGTCTTCGTCGATTTTACCGGCATGCTGATAAAGAGAGGACAACCCCTCTTCAGCGTTTACAGTCCGGAGCTCTTCTCGGCCCAGCAGGAACTCCTGATCGCCAGGAAGACCATGGAAGCACTGGCCGACAGTGAGTTCAAGGACCTCAGTGCCAACGCTGAATCCTTGTACCGTGCCACCAAGGAGCGGTTGAGGCTCTGGAACATTTCCGATGGAGACATCAGGCAAATCGAAACGCGAAGCACTCCCCTCCGAGCGTTGACCTTCTATTCGCCGATCGGCGGTTTCGTGCTCACGAGAAACGTCTACCCCGGCCAACGTGTCGCCCCGGATACAGAACTCTATACCATCGCTGACCTTTCCACCATCTGGGTAATGGCGGACGTCTTCGAATACGAAGTGGCTAACCTTCATGTGGGACAACCTGCGACCATGACCCTTGCTTCGTTTCCCGGTGAAACCCACGCCGGCACGGTTTCCTACATCTATCCCGCGCTGGACAACACCTCGCGGACCCTCAAGATCCGCCTGCAGTTCCCAAACCCCACCTTCAAGTTGAAGCCCGATATGTGGGCCAGCGTCAGCCTCAAGGTTGACTACGGCAGGCAGCTTGCCATCCCGGACAGCGCCGTGCTCGATTCGGGCACCGAGCAGATCGTTTTCGTGGCCCTTGGCGATGGGTATTTCGAAGCCCGCAAGGTCGAGTTGGGCGTCCAGGTGGGGAATCAGTATGCGGTTCTGAGCGGTTTGCGGCGCGGCGAAAAGGTCGTGACCTCGGGGAACTTCTTGATCGATTCGGAAAGCAAGCTGAAGTCCGCCTTGTCCGGTATGGGAAGCTCCGAACATGCGGGGCACGATTGAACATGATTAACAAAATCATTGATCTGTGTGCCAACAATCGCTTCCTGGTGTTTCTTTTCATTGTCATGTCGGTCCTGGCCGGCCTCTATGCCATGCGGCACCTCACCCTGGACGCCATTCCCGATCTTTCGGACACGCAGGTCATCGTTTACTCACGCTGGGACCGCAGTCCCGACATCATCGAAGATCAGGTGACCTATCCCATCATCACCG
>CAZDKX010000460.1:0-3003 GCA_964505935.1 uncultured Syntrophobacteraceae bacterium | reverse complement strand
GGTGGGAAACCGAAATCAAAGGACAGCCCAGAACCTTGCATACCGCCGGCGTGGAACCGCGGAGCATCCTTCCCGGATGGCAGCACCAGGTCCTGAGAGGCATCAGCAATCCCAATATCGCCTATATCTTGCTGATGATCGGTCTGGCTGGGCTGTATTTCGAACTTTCCCAACCGGGCGCCATCCTCCCCGGTGTTATCGGCGGCATCGCCCTCATTCTGGCCCTCTATGCCATGCAGACGCTGCCGGTCAACTATGCCGGCATGCTGCTGATTCTGCTTGCAGTGCTCTTTTTCATCCTTGAAATCAAGGTGGCTTCGCACGGGATGCTCAGTTTCGCCGGGGTTCTCGCCCTGGTGCTGGGCTCCCTCATGCTCTTCCGCGTCCCCGGTCACACCATCCGCCTGGCCTGGTCGGTTTTCATCCCGACGGTAGGGGTTATTTCAGCTTTTTTTGTGACGGTGGCAACGCTTGCTTTTCGCGCCCAGGTGAGAAAGCCTCAAACCGGGGCCGAGGGGCTCGTCGGGATGGTCGGCGAAGTGAGGCAGGACCTGCACCCGGAAGGAAAAGTCTTCGTTCACGGGGAACTTTGGAATGCGGTCGCGGATCAGCACCTGCCCGCGGGAGAAAAGGTGCAAGTCGTGGCCGTCGAGAATTTAAGGTTGAAAGTCGTGAAAATCAGTGCTAGAGAGTAGTGAATTATTTCATTTGCACCTTCTCCCGGAGAAGGTGAACGCAGCGAGGAGGAAGGTATGCCCATATATGGTCTGACAGTGGTGGTCATCCTGGTGATCCTCTTTCTGGCTAATGCCATCCGGATTCTCAACGAATACGAACGGGGGGTGATATTTCGCCTGGGGCGGGTGATCCGCGCCAAGGGGCCGGGCTTGATCATTCTCATTCCTTACATTGACCGCATGCAGCGGGTGAGCCTCCGGCTGATTGCCACCGATGTGCCGCCTCAGGACGTCATCACGCGCGACAATGTGTCCGTGAAAGTCAGCGCGGTCATCTATTTCCGCGTAGTCGATCCGGTAAAAGCCATCATTTCCGTCGAGAACTATCTTTACGCCACCAGCCAACTCGCCCAGACCACGCTCAGAAGCGTCTGTGGCCAGGGAGAACTGGATGACCTGCTGTCGGAACGGGATAAAATCAACGCTCATATTCAGGAAATTTTGGACAGTCATACCGAGCCATGGGGAATCAAAGTCACCGTCGTCGAAGTCAAGCAGATCGATCTGCCCATCGAAATGCAGCGGGCTATGGCCAAGCAGGCGGAAGCCGAGCGAGAACGACGCTCTAAGGTGATCGGGGCGGAAGGAGAATTTCAGGCTGCTTCCCGCCTGGCGGAGGCGGCCGAGATCATGCAGCGACAGCCCATCGCTATCCAATTGCGCTATCTTCAGACCTTGCGCGAAATTGCGTCGGAAAACAACTCCACCACCATCTTCCCGGTCCCCATAGATCTGGTCAAACCGTTCGTTTCGATGGCAGAGGCCTACCAAAAGACTCTGACAAAGCCAAAGGAGCAGGCAGATGGGTAAAGAGAAGCCAAAAGAAAAAAAAGAAAAGCCCCTGGACAAACTGACCGCCAAGGACCTCCGCGAAATGGCCTTAACGCTGGAGGGCATCGTCGGTGTCCATGCCATGAACAAGACTGAGCTGATCGCGGCCATCAAAGAAGCCAAAGGCATTGTTGACGAAAAGAAAACGGGCAAGGCCGGGGTTGACGTGCGCAGCTTGAAGGCAAAAATCAGGGAACTGAAGGAAAAGCGCTCGGCTGCCAAGGAAGCGAGCAACAACAAACTCGCCGATGCCCTCAGGAGACGCATCAGCAATTTGAAGAAAAAGACGCGCCGGGCGGCGTAGCCGGAAAATGCGACCAATGAACTTCGACCCGCGGGGGAACGACCCGATATGACCAGGGAGGAAGCGCTGCAGCTTCATGACCGTCATGTGAAGGCGGACAATCTCAGAAAGCATTGTCTGGCCACCGAGGCCGTCATGCGGGAGCTGGCCGCGCGCCTGGAGCAAAATGCGGAGTTGTGGGGCAATCTTGGGCTTCTCCATGACCTGGATTTCGAGTACACTCGTGAGGATCCCGCCGCCCATGGCCTTAAGACGGTGGAGCTGCTGGCGCCTTACGGACTTCCTGAAGAGGCTGTCAAGGCGGTGATGCGCCATAATGCCGAAGCCCTTGGCCTGACGAGGGAGACGGCCCTCGACTTTGCGCTCACCTGCGCCGAGACCATTACCGGGCTGATTGTGGCGGCGGCCCTGGTCCACCCCGACAAGAAGATCCGCAGCCTGAACCCGACTTCGGTCAGGAAGCGCATGAAAAGCAAGGACTTCGCTCGCAATGTGAACCGAGATCATGTTGGCCTCTGCGAGCGTCTTGATATACCATTGATGGATTTCATCACGTTGAGCATCGGCGCGATGGCTTCCGTCAGTGACGAATTGGGACTCTGAAAGGAGCGTGGTACGCAGAACAGGCTGAACTTTATCAGGAGGGTTTAATGGAATTGAAAAAGAATGTGGTTGCAGCAATATCGTCAGCGTTGGGTTTTTATATTCAGGCGGAGCAAGAAGCGGCATTGCTGGCCCTCCAGCAGAAAGCGCTTGCGGAAAGGCCCCGCCCAACGTATATTCCCTACGCCATGGCCGGAAGGCAGGCCTCCATGGAAGCACGATGGATGTGGCAGATGCGCTTGGTTCGCTAACCGGTGGTTTCGTGTTTTCTTTCGCAACCTGGTTGCGATGGCAGGGCTCTGGGAAGCGATGAAGGCGAAAGCGACAGAGCCCGAATTGGGGTATCAAGTCCTGGCTGCAACAACCTGAAGCGGAGTTTGAGGTTCAGGCGAAAATAGCCCGTCCGGAGGGAACGGAAAAGGGCGCTAAGCTGGGCTGAGTGGAGTGGGATCTCGCGAACGGACAAAACGGAAGAAGAAGAGGAGAACTACGGATGGGAAACAACGAATTTCTTCATGGCACGTCATT
>CAZDKX010000459.1:0-3006 GCA_964505935.1 uncultured Syntrophobacteraceae bacterium | reverse complement strand
GCCTGCCTCTCAACGTAGACGGTATGGATCAGGCGCCCGTTGGAAAACGGTTCCAGGAACTTGTAGAGGCTGTACAAACCGTAATGGTTGATGATATCCGACACCCCCGAGATGAAACGATAGCCGCCTGAGGCCGGGATCGAAATCATGATGCGCGTCTCGTTGGTTTTCGTATCGCTGGTTTCGATGTACGGCCGATCGGATCCCAAAGAACGGCTCAGCACCCCCTGGTAGCGGTCGATCACCTGATCGGTGGACATGGCCAGGAATTGCCTGGTCGCCACCTTGCGGATGTCGTCCTCATGGGGCGCCGGTTCGGGCACGGGATACTCCGGTCTTTCCACAAAATAGGTCCGAAAGGGCGACTGCAGCGCAATTCCGCGGGTCCGATAGCTCTGCATCCGGAAGGAGGGGAAGAGCTTCTCGAACCGGCGCTCGATCTCCGTGGCTTTGCCGTGGCCGGCATTGATGATGTACATGGCGGAGTCTTCCCGCTCGTTGATCAGGTCCACCTCCAATTGATCCGAGCCGCGATTGATGGCGATGATCTCCGCCGCCATGATCGATTCGATGTGATTGGCGATGGTCTCCAGAGGGGTCGTCCGAAAGTAGTAGGGTGACATGCCGATTTTGCAGCAAAACGTGTGCAGCTCGCGCTCAACATGTTTCACCGAGAAATTGCCTCGCCAGATGATCGTGTTCGCGATCTTCTGCAAATCTTCAACCGACAGACGGGTGGACTGGGCAGCCTCGGTCAGGACTTCCATGAATTCCATGACGTTCTCCTTGTCTCTTCGCCCGAAAGCAAAACTTCACTAGGCGAACCTTGCGGAATCATTGCCCGCGGTCTTTCACACCCGGGGTGGAGCGATCTTCTCCGACATGCCACCCCGGGCAGGGAAAATCCGGGTGCGAAGCCCGGCTTGAACCCCAGCCCAGGCTTGGAGAGGGGGCTCACGACGCAACCTCGGGAACCGCTTCCGCCGCTTCGGCTGCCTCTTCCTCCGTCACCGTGGAAGCAACCAGCTTGGCGATGATCAGGTCGCCGGACACGTTCAGGGTGGTTCGGCACATGTCGAGAAAACGGTCAATCCCCAGAATCAGGCCCATCCCTTCGGGCGGCACGCCCACCTGGATGCACAGGATGGCAATCAAGGGCAAGGAGCCGCCGGGTACTCCCGCAGTGCCGATGCCGGCCAGGATCGCCGCGAAGACCACCGCCAGCTGGCTTTCTAATCCCAGAGGAATGTTATAGGCTTGAGCCAGAAAGAGCACCGTTATGCCCTCGAATAAGGCGGTGCCGTTCTGATTGGCCGATGCGCCGATCGTCAGGACGAAGCGGGCGATCTTCTTGGGGATGCCGCATTTGGTTTCAGCCGTTTCCAGGGCGATCGGCAGCGTGGCGTTGGAAGAAGCCGTGGAAAAGGCATACACATAAACTTCTCGGCACTGCTTGAAGTACGTCCACGGGTTGGTTTTTCCGAAGACCCTGAGAAAGCTCGCATAGACGATGAACTGCTGCATGGCAAGGCCAAGCACAACCACTCCGGCAAAGTAGGCGACGTTTCCCAGGAACCCGGCCCCCATGCGGTAAGTGGTGTTGAAAACGATTGCGCCGATGCCATAGGGAGCGATCTTCATCGCCCAGTCAATGACTTTCAGCGAGCCGTCAAAGATCGCTTCCAGGGATTTGACCAGGGGATGGTCCTCTTCTTTGATGGTCAAGGCGAGTGCCGCCCCAAAGATCAAGGCGAAGATCATCATGGGAATCATCTCGCCTTGAAAAGCCCTGGCCATGGAGTCGACCGGATTCTGCGTGAGCAGTTCGGTAAAGTACGCGTACCAGGCTTTGGTCTGGGCTTTGGCGACGTTTTCACCGATCTTGATCACGCCTTGATTCTGAGCGAGCGCAGCCGGGTCGAAGACCAGCCCCGCGCCGGGTTTGAGGATGTTGGCCAGGGCAATGGCGATGAGCACGCCGATCGTCGTCAAGCCAATGGTAAAGAGAATACATTGTCTGGCCACTTTTCCCAGACCGCGTCCCTTGCCGAGTTCAAATACCCCGAGAATCAGCCCGGCCATGATGAGCGGCACGACGACCATGAAGATCAGTCTCAGGAAGATTGCCCCGGTGAGGGTGCAAATCTCCGTAAACGTTTTCATGAACGGATACGATTTCTCCGGCATGACATAATAGCCAAGGAGGCCGAGAACGACACCCAACACGAACCCCAACATAAGTTTCTGCCATGGTTTCATTGATATTCCCTCCCGCGCTAATTTTTACGGCTCTTGAGGAATCCTCCGCTGGAACCTTCCAGGATCCCTTCACGCGCCGCGTAGACTTTCAAGCAGCCAACGCAAAGCATGATCTTGTGGGCATGTCTGCTGCGAAAATCATTCGATCTTTGGCTCTTCCTTGCGCAAGGCGTCCAGTTTTTCCTGTTTCTGCAGCATGTACTCGTTTCGCAGCAACTGCGCCCTGGTCATTTCCGCCTGCTTGTCGGGTTTTTTCGCCAACCACGGCATCTCGACAAAATATCGGTACTTCAACAATTCCATGGTCCCGTCGGCCTCCACTTGGGCAATGAAGAGGTTCAGCCAAGTGAGGAATTCCAGGTCCCCCTTGCGGATGGCAAAGCTGAGGCCTTCCTTGGTTACCGGGGCGAGCAGCGGTTTGACCTTGGCCCAGTGCTCGGGATGCGAACTGGCCCACGACTGAGCCAACGGAGAATCATGCACCGTGGCGTCAACTTCACCTTTCAACAAGGCCTCGATCGCCTCGGGATGGCCGGGGTAGATCTTTATGGCGTCAGGAGGAAAGAGCTCTCTGGCAAACTTCTCACCGGTGGTTTTCTCCCTCGCCCCGATCCGGATGCCCTTGATGCCCACGAGGTCAAAGAGCGACTCATCCTGCAGTTGCACCAAATCCCGTCTGGCGAGTGCGGCCTGACTGACCTCGAAATAGGGATCCGTAAAATTCACCAGCAAACCCCGCTCCAGGGT
>CAZDKX010000458.1:0-3010 GCA_964505935.1 uncultured Syntrophobacteraceae bacterium | reverse complement strand
GATTCAACCTCTCCAATAAGGAGCAAAGCGATGTATCCATCAGTGAAGGAAGTTGTAGCCGGTAGTGACTATGTCCTTTCGATAGTGTTCGACAATGGCGAGCATGGCGTCCTGGACCTGAAGGAGTTTCTGGCCTTTGGTGTTTTTCAGCGGATTAAGAATCCTGATGCTTTCAAACGGGTTCGAGTGGCATTCGACACTATTGAATGGGACTGTGGGGTTGATCTTGATCTTGAGTTCGTTTACGCCAAGTGTAAGGCGACTGGGACCGTACAACCATGCGCTCACGCCGACTATCAACCGCATGCGCGCTCTGGGGAGTCCCAAGCGTGATTGCTGCGGTTGGTGGCGGCTTAGCTTTCTTGTTCCTCTGGAGGCGCTTCGCACGCCCGGAGGCATCGCGGCGCTCACTTCGTTCCCCCCGGTTGGCGTCAGGGATGTGAATCCTCAAGTAACCAGAGAGGTGATATGATAAAAGATGAATTTCGGATCGGACGGAAATTCTATACCGCCTCAGGCAAGTGGCGCTGCACGGACATTGGTACAAGGGTCATTGTGGCCATCAAACTCGATCAGGAAGATCCGAGAAATTATAATGGACCACCCTACTCTATCGCAGAGCTTGTCTTTGATGAATACGACATGGAGGGGTGTAGTCTCGATTCCACGAAATATGCCGCCGCCCGGTAGGGTTTCGCCGCCCGAGAGCGGTATAGTCTATCTGTTAAGACTTACATGGAGGAATTGACAAGGATGGTTGCTTTACTGGCGTTTGTATTCGTGTTCACTTTGGTCGTGCTTGTCCATGAGTTCGGTCACTTTCTGGCTGCCCGCAAGTGCGGGGTAAAGGTCTATGAATTCTCAATCGGGTTCCCTTTCAGCCCACGGTTGTGCACCCTGTTCCGCCACAAGGAAACGGTGTTCACGGTAAGACTGCTTCCTCTCGGCGGCTTCGTGAGTTTCTCTCAGGACAACGGCGAAGAGGATGCGGAACTGTTTGGCGCATCTCATTGGCAGAGAGCACTCATTCTCTCCGCCGGTTCCCTGGTCAACATGTTCTTCGCTTTTGTTGTATTTGCCGCAGTACTGGTTGTCGGGAGACATATTGACCCTGCGAGTGCCCTGGTGCTGAGCGCAAAAACAGTCTGGGAGATTCTCTCTGGAACATTCCTGTTCCTCATGCAGGTGCTCTCCGGTCATGGGGCCATGGAAGGGGTATCCGGGCCGGTGGGGATTGCGGTCATGGCAGGCGAAGCAGCGGGCAAAGGGGTTTTGAGCCTCTGCTACTTTACGGGAGTGCTGAGCATGAGCCTCGGCATCATGAATCTTATCCCCTTGCCTGCCCTTGACGGCGGCCATTTGGCAATGCTTTTCGCGGAAGCCATCAGGCGGAGACCCTTGAACCCGAGGGTATACCAGGCAGCCACCGCCGTTGGTCTGATGCTGTTCCTCATTCTTACCGTGTTGGTGACCTATAAGGATATTGCACGGCTTATCGCCTGAAAGTCATGAAAAAAGCCTCTTTTAAAGATTTCAAGCGCATACCCGGGGTCGGGGTCAAAATCGCCGAGGACCTCTGGAGCATGGGGTTTCGCTCCGTTCAGGAATTGAAAAGTCAGACCCCAGAAATGCTATATCAGAGACTCTGCGACTACCATGGCACCCGGGTTGATCGATGCATGCTGTATGTGTTTCGCTGTGCGGTCTATTTCGCCTCGCATGAAAACCATGATCCTGCATTACTGAAATGGTGGAATTGGAAGGATGCTGAAGGCGGGGGGTAGTCGATTGGTCGACATATCATTCAGTCATGGCTTCGGGGCCTCCTGCGTGCCGGGGGCCGCTTCAACCCCGCGCGCCTCAAGTCCAGAAATCGGCTGGGACGTTGGCGAACCACTCCTTGTTGGCGGTACGGCCGGTGAGGTCCCCCAACACAACCCCCTGGATGACGGTCCGCGTCAGGAAGTTACCGAACGGCTTCCCCGGTTTCTGGATGATCCTGCGGACGGTACCGCTGTCCGGCGGCCCCACCCTCACGTTTTCAAAGGCGAAGGTGGAAGTATTGGTGTTCACCTGGGGCTTGCCGCCCACCCAGCGGATTTTGACGTTGTGCGAGATGGACCATTTGAACCATCGCAGGGGAATGAACTGCGTGCCCAGGCGAAACACCAGCACCGTCACATAACGGCGCCGGTCGATCACGTCGAACAGATAGTTGGGTTGGTTGGTAGCGATGTTGCCAAGCCGCAATGGGCAACGCGACGCCGGATGGTCGCCCGTCCCGGCGTGCCAGATGCCGTTGACAAGCGCCCGATCGTCGGAGGTCCAGGGCTGCAAGGCATCTTCCGAGTCCAGGCAAGTCTTGGGCGTCAGGCTCGGGCCGATATCGATCGTCATGCTGCCGTGACTGCGCTTCTCGCCGGCGTAGAAGAATTGAACGGCCTCCACCTCCTGCGTCTGCAAGAAGCCGAGCTCCTCGTCGCCGGGCGTGCCCCTCCGGCTTTGTCCGGGACCTTCACCTGTGGCGGTCCAGGCGTGTCGGATGGTTTCGGTGTCCCTCGTCAGCGTATAACCGCGCGTCAAGTGAAACACCGCACGCTTGGGAGCCAGGAGCGGCTCGAACGCGACGCCCGGCCTGAGTCCCCCTCTTTCATAGGTCAGGGTGGCCTGTTGCGCTTCAATACCAACCATCGTTACCTCCCGATGTGACTCACGCGCGGCGAGCAGTGGTGGCGGCAAAGGGACGAGAGCCCTTCGGCCCGCCCATTTCTACGGCCACGGCGGCGTTTTCCGCAGCGGCACTGTAGCCCGTCGTCTGGGAACGCAGCAGGTCATCCATGCGCGTCAGGGTCAGGGTGCCCGCCACAGCGTCAACGGCCAACCCTTGATCCCGCTGAAAGGACTTCAGTACGGCGCCTGTTTCCGAACCATAGATACCATCCGGCGGCATCGTGCCGTTTTCGGTCGATTTCGGCATCGGGTAGCCCAGATCGATGAGCCCCCGTTGCAT
>CAZDKX010000457.1:1699-3019 GCA_964505935.1 uncultured Syntrophobacteraceae bacterium | reverse complement strand
CCCTTGGAGGGGGTGGGTAGGGCTAGATCCCTACCCACCGTGTTCACCTCTCACCCATCCTCCATATTCCATAACCCCTACCTATACCTATACCTATCACCCATCACCCCTCACCCGTCACCCATTACCTATCACCTCTCACCGATTACCCCTCACCCCTCACGCCTCTCGCCTGACGCCTCACAGATAAACGATTTCTCCCCGGTGCTTCAGGGACTTGCCGGCCCCTTCGAGCATGTGGACGATCCTCATGCCCGCCACGCCGTCATTGAAGGGGGTCTTGCCGTTCTCGACGCAGTCCACGAAATATTCGGCTTCAAGTTTCAAGGCTTCCGTCTGATCGAGCTTGGGCGCCCACATGTCTCCGGAACGGTAGCTCACCAGCAGGTCGTAGACGCCTTCCTTGTTGCGGATCTCAACGCCTTTGTCATAGACCTTGATCTTCATGTCGGGGTCGAGGTCGTTCCAGACGAGCATCTTCTTTTCGCCGCCGAGCAGGGTGGTGCGTACCTTGACGGGCGACAGCCAGTTCACATTGAGATGCCCGATGATGTTGTTGCCGTAATGGATGGTGAGGTAGGCGACGTATTCGTGGGGGGTGTAATGGTTGCCGCCCGTCGCCAGAATGGCTTCGGGTCTGACCGGAATGAGGTGGTCCATGATCGCGAGATCGTGGGGAGCGAGGTCCCAGATGACGTTCACATCATGCTGGAATAGCCCCAGGTTGACCCGCATGGAATCGTAATAGCACAGATTCCCCAACTCTCCCTGGTCGATGAGCTCCTTCATCTTGCGGACGGCGCCGGTGAAAAGAAAGGTGTGATCGACCATGATGGTGAGGTTCTTCTGCGCGGCGAGCTCGATCAACTCCTCGGCCTCGGCCGTCGTAGCCGTGAACGGCTTTTCCACGAAGATGTGCTTGCCGTTTTGCAGCGCTTCGCGGGCGAGGTGGTAGTGCAGCGAGACCGGGGTCACCACAGCCACGGCATCGATCGCCGAAGAAGTCGTGAGGTCGCGGTGGTCACTGGTCAGCTCGACGGCCGGAAAGGCTTTCTGGGCGCGCTTCAGAGCATCCGGGTTTCTATCCGATATCGCGGCGAGGTGCACTCCATCCGCACCGGCAAAATTCCTGGCAATGTTGGGACCCCAGTAACCATAACCAATAACACCCATGCGCAACATAAAAGCTCCTTTGTGAGGCGTGAGGGGTGAAGAGCGAAAAGTCAGAGAAAAGGGGCTGACTCGGCCCATGACCGGCACATCAGCAGCCCACAAACCCAAGCCTAACGCCTAACGCCTCACTTCTACCGCCTAACGCCT
>CAZDKX010000457.1:0-1599 GCA_964505935.1 uncultured Syntrophobacteraceae bacterium | reverse complement strand
CGCCTAACGCCTAACGCCTCACACCTCACCTAATAAGCCCCTTTGCCCTTGAGGACGACCCAGGGGGTTTGAAGGAGAAGGCTGAGATCCAGCCATAGGGACCACTGTTTGGAGTACCGAATATCCAGGCGTACCATTTCGTCAAAGGTGGTGCTGCTCCGGCCCTTTACCTGCCAGAGCCCGGTGATGCCCGGCTTCATTTCCAGGATGCGCCGCCGGTGCCAGAGATTGTAAAACTCGAGCTCATAAGGGATGGGCGGCCGGGGGCCCACGAGCGACATCTCCCCCTTGAGGACGTTGATGAGCTGCGGCAGCTCATCGAAGCTGGTCTTGCGGATGAATCTACCGACCGAAGTAACCCGGGGATCGTTCTGGATCTTGTACACGCCGTCACAGGCCGGATCGCTTTCTTCCGAGCAGATGAGCTGTTTCACATATTCCTTGTGGATGCCGGGGTCGTTGTTCACATACATGGAACGGAACTTGAGCAGCACAAACGACTTGCCAAACTGGCCAACACGGCCCTGGCGGAAAAAGACGGGCCCCTTCGAAGTGAGCTTGATCCAGGCGGCAATCGTGATGAGCAGGGGCGACAGCACGATAAGCCCGAGCAGGCTGCCGGTGATGTCAATCAGCCGCTTCAGGGAAAGGGAGATCCGCTTGGATGAATACTCCGAGAGGAGGTCCGGATAAAGTCGCAGGTCCGACGAGAGTTTCGCTTCGGGGGTTTCGGAGCCTTCCGGAAAAAGGTGAAACGAAACCGTGAGATGCCTGGCATACTCGGGTGCCAGGGCTTCCCGCAAGCCCTCGAAAACCCTCTCATGGATCTTCTCCTGCGCCTCACCGACCTCCATGCCGCCCAGTTCGGTAAAGATCACGCCGATGATTTCCTCATCTTCATACCAGCCTCTCGTATCCACCTCACGGGTTGAGGCGGCAAGGTGGTCGGCGATGGCTTGTGCCGGGCTGCTGCCGTTGGTGCCCCTGGGCAGCGCGCTGATGTCCAGCAGCATCAGGATGAACGGTCGGCGGGACCGCTCCGCCCGCTTCCGTTCCAAAGCCAGCAACTCATTGAACTGGGTTGCGTCGCAAAGGTTGCCGCAAGGCTGAGTGGCAGACCTCGGGGAACCGTTGCCGGTATCGCAGGAATGCCTTTTAAACATCGACTCAATGAAGTTCATGGAACTACCTCCGAGGAGACAAGGATGAAAACCAAAAACCGGAAAATGGAAACCGACAGCTAGACATTGAAGGAGGGAGAAAGGTTGTTCGTAACGATGACTTCAACCCTGAATGAAACTAATGGTGGAGCAACCCTGAATGAAACTAATGGTGGAGCAACCCTGAAAGGCAAGGGTGGAGCCTCCTGCGAAAGTCCCTCAGGGCGTCATTCCGGCAGGGTTTTTGAGCCGGAATCCAGGCTTTAAGGTGCCTGGCCCCCGGCTGGAAGCATGCCGGGGTGACGGAATTCGAGACTTTTGTAGGAGTAGTTCATGTCCCTTCGAGACACCCGAAGACACATGAAAAGGAACGCGGTTGAGAGGCAACGACTACTGGCAACTCGCAACTCGCAACTCGCAACTCGCAACTCGCAACTCG
>CAZDKX010000456.1:1376-3046 GCA_964505935.1 uncultured Syntrophobacteraceae bacterium | reverse complement strand
TACCCGAAGAATAGACCTGGAGGACTTCAAGAGTCAGCAAGATTAGTGTCTGACAGTCGTCTTACGCCCGATTGCACGCACCGGCAAGGAATGCGGTTGGTTTGACGGCACCGTCGTCAACGGAGCCCCCGCCTCCTCCAGGCATTTGGAGAATTGTAAGGCAAGCAGGCCCGGCCTGTATGACGTAGGCCTGCAGGGTGAAGTTCACCCAATCCCAGGATTCTAAGCACGTTCGCTGAGTATCAGCGCAGTGGGGAGACCGGCAAGCGCCCCGAGTTGGGCGGAGCCTGCACACCGAGCGATCCTATCATGTGACGGGAGAAGGGATGCGTGACTACGGTAAGATCTATGTCTCATTCTGGACCTCTGAGGACACCGCTTCTCTCTCCCCAGAGGCCAAGCTTCTCGCGGCCTATCTACTCTCTGGCCCCCACACCAACATGATCGGCTGTTTCCGCTTGCCCTTGGCCTACCCAAGCGCTGACCTTCGGTTTTCTGCCGAAACCGTTTCGAGAGGACTTGCAGAACTGTCCAGAAACGGTTTCGCGACCTACGACGAAAAGTTCGAATGGGTCGTGATTCATAAATTCCTCAAATGGAACCGCATGCAAAACCCCAATCAGGGGAAGGCCGCCGCCAAGCTCATGGAGCAGATCCCTGCCAGCTCCACCGTGAATCCGATATTGGCGGAGGCCTTCGATCAGTTTGGCGAGAACCTGCCGGAAGAGTCTTTGAAACAGTTTCGGAAGCGTTTCGAGACTGTTCCGGTGACCGTTTCGAAACCGTTGCCGAAGGGTTGCGGATCTGTTGCGGAGACTATTTTGAAACCCTTTCGAAACGGTTTCCCCGAGGTTCATGCAACCGTTTCGGAACCGTTTCGAAACCAGGAACAGGAACAGGAAAAGAAACAAGATCCCGACAGTGCTAGTCAGGCATACCAGAATAAGCAAGAAATATCGGTAGATATGCATTCCGCATCTGTCGATGCGGCTTGCGTCGAAGTGACCGCTGAGGATCCCCTCACACCAACCGTCGAACCTGTAGGCGCTTCCGCCGCAACCGACCCCCAGGTCTATCTCACCCGTCGCAAACGCAAGCTCTCCGGCTGGAAGTTGCATGCTTTCAACGAGTTCTGGGAGAGCTTCGGGCTCAAGAAGGGGCGCGCCGAAGCGGCCGATGCCTGGCTCGACATCCCCGCACTCTCCCCCGAGCTCACCCGCAAGATCATCGATGCCGCAGGCAAAGAAGCGAGAGCGCGCCCCGCGCTGGTATCTAAGGGGCAGACGCCGAAATGGGCGCAGGGTTGGCTCTCCGCTCGCAGGTGGGAAGACTGGGAAGGTGACGGGGCGTCCACTCGATCCCTGGACGGTCCTCCCGGCCAGAAGGAGGACGGTATCGCGAAAACGACCCTAAGCCGTGAAGAAGAGGAGGCTCAGTATCGCGAGACAATCAGAGAAGCCCTCAAGCGTTTCCTGTGAACACTGCGGAAGTCCGCTGGCGCCGATCACTCTCAAGGTCTTCGGTGAGGAAATCATACTTCGGCCGGCCTGCGAGTGCCGCGTGAGAGAAATGGAAGAGCGGGAGAGGCAGGCTCGCCTCAACGAGTTGCGCCACCTGCTGCGCCAAAATGGTCTGGAAAACGGCCTCTATGCGCGCATGCGCCTGGAAGA
>CAZDKX010000456.1:0-1276 GCA_964505935.1 uncultured Syntrophobacteraceae bacterium | reverse complement strand
CCCGCAAAACTCCTCTTCGAGATCAAGGCGGCCATCGATACCTGGCACCCGAGCCTGCTCGTCATCGAAAACCAGTACCTGCCGCTTTCCATCGACGCCATCAGGCGGTTTCGGTCGGTATCGAGCCTCATTGCCGCACGGGCCATGATCACAGCAGTCTTCATCCTCTCCGGGGTGGAATGCCGGATCATCGAACCCTTCGCTTGGCAACAGACGCTGGGCGGTTCAGGCCTCGGCCGGGACAAACTCAAGGCCCTCTCGATCCTCAAGGCCTCCGCCATTGCCGGGGAGCGGATCGACGATCACAACCTGGCCGATGCCATCAACATGGGATTCTGGTGGGCGGCGGCACAGAACGGCGATACGTCAACATAGGAGAACGCACAGTGAAAGAGTTCTACCGACCCGATGAAGCCGCGGCGCTGCTCGATGTGAGCAAGAAAACCATCTACCGGCTCATAAAAGACAATAAGCTGAAAGCCGTCCGCATTCGAAGTGTTCTCAGGATTTCCCGGCAGGAACTCGAGCGATTGACCCGCACCAGAAAATCTCCTCGACGGCGATAGGACCCTCCATTTTCCGGGACTACCGTGGACCAGCGCGGACACCCCGATTTGCATACGCCCCATCGCCACGGTTATCACCATCTCCGTTCACCAGGATCCAAAACCACCAAACGGGAGGAGCCCATGGCAACAATCAGTGAAAAGCAACAGGCGACCAGAAAGGATCTGACGAGAGCGCTTGCCGAACAAATGGGAGTGACCCTGTCCCAGGCCGACCTCATCGTCGACAGCTTCCTGGCCGTACTCGAGGGAATCATCAAGAAGCAGGATCTCCAACTTGTCGGCCTGGGTTCCTTCAAGCAGGTCACCCGAGCGGCGCGGCAGGGAAGAAACCCCAAAACCGGCGAATCCATCGCCATCCCCGAAAAAACCGTGGTGAAGTTCAAGCCCTCCAAGGCGATCCGCGACGCCTTTCGGAAATCCAGGAAGGCGAAGGTCGGCGCCAAGAAGCAGGAGGTAGCGCTCACTGGAAAGAAGAGCGCGAAGAGGGCGAACAAGAGATAACCGCAATCTCACCGCTGGGAGCGAGAAGCATAGCGCCACGTCCACCCGCTACCGTCTCGGGTCCCCAGCGGTGACCCTCTCAACCGGAAGGCAAGAGACCATGAAAAAGGCATTACTGGTTGGCATCAACAATTATCCAGGCACCGGCAATGATCTCATGGGATGCGTGAACGACGTTCAGAACATGCAGAACCTCCTGGTATCGA
>CAZDKX010000455.1:0-3048 GCA_964505935.1 uncultured Syntrophobacteraceae bacterium | reverse complement strand
ACCTTTTGTCTTTTATGCTCCTTCTCATGAAAGCTAGGCTCTTGTTGTTGAAAGGCTTGTAGGTATTCATTCTATAGCATTTCTTTGGAGTTGTCTTGGGATGAGGTCTGGCCGGGCCGAGGAGCAGTTCTCGTGAAGAGAATTCACATATTTGCAGCAGGGTTCATGAGGTCCCTGGTGGGGAGTTTTCCAATAACCGGCAAGTTTCAATGAGGATAAGATGGAGAGACCATATCGTCAGTTAAAAGAAGAAAACGAAGCGCGGCTGTTGCAAGAGATCAAAGCGAAGAAGACTTTTCTGACGGCCCTTCCTCCCAGGAGCACCTTCGAGGTCTCATGGCGATGCAACTACAATTGCAAGAAGTGCGGCTACTCGCGCCTCTCGATGGGACCCGACTTCACCGCGGTGGATCGCCCCGAGTGGGATTGGGAATCGATCGAGCGGTTGGCAGACGAGTTGTTTCCGACTACGCGGTACACCGAAAGTACGCTTTTGGGCGAGCCCTTTCTGTCACCGAAGTTCAAAAGGTTGATGGACATCTACCGTAAGTATGGCGTCTACTACCGACCGACCACCAACGCCTCCCTCCTCACCGAGGACAAGCTCGAAAGGATCGCCGGGGTGGTGGACTTCCTCAAGTGCAGCTTTGATGCCCATAATGATGAACTCTATCGCAAGCTTTATCTCAATAACCATTTCCCCACCGTGGCTGCCAATCTGAAGCGGTTCTCCCAAGCGCGGCGCGCTATGGACCCCTATCCCTGGTTTCGGGTGGGGCTGGTCTTGATGCGGTCCAATCTTGAGTCCTTAAAGGATTATGCTGATTTTGTCTTTCAAGAGCTGGGCGTCGATGATATGGAGATCATGGCTCTGAACTACGCCAATCCGGAAATGTGCGACGAGTTCTGCTGGGATATTCCGGAGCGCGTTAACGACCGCATCGATGAATTGATCGATTATTGCATCACCAACAAGTACCGACTGCGACTCCCCTTCACAAGAATGCCGCGGGTTGACGGCTCGTGGATCGGCAAGACTTCCGCCGAGTATTCCGAGGAGATCGCCAGGACCCAGCCAAAGGCAGACAATCGGGGATATGAGAAATATTCCGACGAAGTACGGGTAGGAGACATCTTCGGCAACAAGGAGCAATTGGAAGATGGATATGTTTGGAGCAACGATATGCGCGTCACCCGGATCAAGGCGGATGACGGGGACCCAATTGGGGTCTGCGAATTTTTCACCAGGCCGTTTTTCAAACCTCCCACCGTCGAGTCTGACGGAGAGGACTGGATCAAGTTCGAAAGCTGCGGGAGCTGCTCGACATTTGTCTTCGGTAATCTGAAACAGTGCTCCTTTGCTGATCTTTACAATAGTCCGATGATTCAGCAGGTCAGGGCCTTCTTGTACAAGAAATATCAGCTCCCCCGAGCCAGCTGGATGTTCCCTTGCCGGCATTGCCTGTGTGTCGACCAGATCTACTGCGACGCGAGCAACGGCAGGCCCAATGTGGGGTTGAGAATATTTCCCGGCGACAACCTGTATGAGCCCCCGGCGGAGACGTCCCCAAATCTGGTGAAGAAGTTCTGGCGTTTTTACCAACGAGAAGGGTTGCGCAATACCATCAGCAGGTCGTTCAGCGCCGTTTCTAACAGAGTGACTGAGACCATCCAGGGAAAGGGACAGTAGCGTGAATAGAATCCTGGTCTTTTGTTCCGATGTGTTGCCGCTCAAGGGCATGGCCACTTCGGGGGGCGGCCTGCGGAGTTGGCAGATTGTCCAGGGCCTTGCCGCCCATGGTTTGGACGTCGTCTATTCCATGCCGGAGACCTGTTACCTGAGCCGCACTTTCCGCGACCAGATCCCTCGGGAAGCACGGGAAAACCTTTGGACCTCGCGTAACCAGGATGAGATCATCCAGAAGCTCAAGCCGGATGTGATCATCTTGACCAAGCCGGCGCTGAAGTTCTGGCATAAGAAGTATGACATTCCGCTGGCCATTGATTTTCACGGGCCTGACCTCATTGAGGCCGAGCAGATGATCAAGGGTTTTGAGCCCACCGTCCGGGTTCAACGGAGTATTGCCAAGCTCAGGACCGTGGCGGAGGCCGATTTCTTCACCTGTGCCGGGAACAGGCAGCGCCATTACTTCATGGCATTTCTGATCCTTGCGGGGGTGGCGCTGGAGGACCTGGACATCCATGTCATGCCGGTAGCCATGTCCGGTGAGTTACCGCCGCACCAAACCGACCTGGAGCAACGTTTCATCATTTTTGCCGGAGGGTTTTATCCCTGGCTGAACCCCATGCCGGCCCTGCTCGATCTGGCCGATTGCCTCGGAAGACTGGATGGGCTCAATCTGCAAATATTCGGGGGCAGCCATGAAACCAATCCGGAAGAGAAAAGAGAATTTGATCTCTTCAAGGCGAAAATGGAGCGCAACCCTCACGTAACCTTCCATGGCACGGTCTCCCGCGACCAACTCATGACCTGGTATCAACGGGCTTACGCGGCGTTTGAGATCATGCCCTGGAACCCGGAACGGGAACTGGCCTTCACGACGCGGACCGTGGAATTCCTGTGGGCCGGCCTGCCGGTGATCTACAACGACTACGCCGAGCTCAGCGAACTGATTGGGCAGTATGAGGCCGGCTGGCTGGTTCCGCCAGGCAATGTTTCGGCCCTCGAGGAAGTAGTCGGACGGTTGGCCGAGGACCCGGCAGCGGTGCAGCGCGCTTCGGAAAACGCTCAAAGACTGGTCAGGGAAAAGCTGACGTATGAAAAGGTGATCGAGCCTCTGGCGAAGTTCTGCCAGCATCCCCGACGGCGGGAGCGGGCCCAGGACGGCAATTTCTTTCTTGTACACACGGGTAAGTCGGACTGGAGTCGGTTGGATTCCCTCTATTTGGACTACCGGACCCTGGCCTGGTCTGAATTTGTCGCGAAATTTCTTCGGGACGCCGCCCGCTTTGCGAAGAGGAAGATCCTAAGGATTGCTTAGCGGTTATTCCAATCCATCGCCGGCTGCTTTGATTGAGGGAATTTGC
>CAZDKX010000454.1:0-3073 GCA_964505935.1 uncultured Syntrophobacteraceae bacterium | reverse complement strand
GGAACCAGCGAGTTTAGGCATCGGCGACGCTCGTCTCCTTGGACATTCTGCGGTTTCTTGTTCGATATTGGATATTTGCTTTTGGCTGGTTTCTTGTTGGATATTGGATATTCGCTTTTCCCCTCTCCCTTCTCTGGCACAATAATTGATTTCATAAACCCTGACGAGGAGGGCGCGGACCCTTCACCCGGCGGTTTCCAACGGCCTCACGCTCAGTCTTTCCCCGCTTGCCTCGGCTGCGCTTTTTCGAGAGAATAGGGTTTCCACCATGTCTGAGATGAACCGAAAGAACATACTCATCATCGAAGCCGACCACGACGTGAGGGAATTGTTTGCGCGGGCCATCGAGGTTCGCAGGGACTGCAAGTGTTACCTCGCCGCAGGAGAAGAGGAGGCGGTCGACCTGATGCAGGATATCTCCTTCGCGCTCATCCTGGTCGATTTGAGCATCGCGATGGAGGGAGGCTTCCGGCTGCTGAAGAAGATCAAGAAAGTGTTCCCTGAGATGGTCGTGATCGTGAACGCCTATCTTCACCAAAAGGAGCACCTTGAACAAGCCTTGGCCATGGGCGCTCGGGCCCACATTTTCAAACCCATCAAAGTGGACACCTTCAGAAAGAAAATCGGAGAGCTCTTTCCTGTCCCCCAACCCCTCATTCACTGAAACTGTCATAAAACGCATGACATGACTGTCATCGGAAAGTTTCACTTCTTCTCCCTGCCGGAAGGTGGCGAGACTTCTCGGGCATGCATTCCCTTGCAAAACGCGGCAGGAATAGTATGGTATGCATATTGCTCAGGGCCATCTGTGATTGGCCATCAAGCGACTGCTGCACGACCGCCTCCTGCTGATAAACCGCGCCTCCTTCTCCGTGGAAATTCTTATCGAGCCGCCGACTGGTTTGTGGGTAGCACCGGGGTAAACTCCCAAGAGCAAGCAATTGGATTGTGTCATGTTGCCGGAGATCTGAGAGAGGGAAGGAGACTGGTTTATGAAAGTTCTGGTCGCAACGGATGGGTCGGAGCACTCGCTGAAGGCTTTGAAGCGGGCCATGGAACTGGCGGAAAAGGAGGGTGCCGAGATTACGCTGATTTCCGTCGCCTATTTCTCAAAGGAAGACCTGGATGAGATTCCCCTGAACATCCAGGAAAAACTCGAAAAGCAGGCCGCTGTCGCCTTAAAAAAGGCGAAGGCGCTCTTTGACGAGAAGGGCATCAAAGTCGAGGCAGTCCTTGAAGCGGGCTATGTCCCGGCCAACAACATCATCAGCAAGGCGGAAACCGGGAAGTTCGACCTGATTCTGCTGGGGAGTACGGGCCAGAGTGGTTTCAAGCGACTGCTCATCGGCAGCACCGCAGCCAAGGTAGTGGCCAACGCCCCCTGTTCGGTCGCGGTGATCAGGTGATCGCGGGGAAGGGGTGAAGCGGCCCGGCGACCGCCAGGTTTCATCCGTCGTGGTGACCTTGGGAGGCCCGGCGGTTGGGCGGCGGTTGGGCGTTGGCGATGTTGGGTTGGACCTCATAATCAATAAAGTCTGTTGCCATGAGATTTCATGGTTGCGTTTTGAATCCAAATTTCAACAAGGGAGGTTATCAAACATGCGTAGGTTGTGGACCAAACTGCTTGGGCTGGGGACCCTGGTTTCCCTGCTGGTGCCGGGAATGGTGCTGGCGGCCGGTGGCGGCGGTGCGGCACCGGTGGTCATCGTGGCCGACACCCGGAAACTCTCGGGCCTGATGGCCTGGTGGGGCGATTTGTATAATGAGAGCCATGTCTATTTCACCATTGTGACGGTCATCCTGATTCCCGTTATTGGGGTGATCTTTGGCACGTTGGCTGATCTGATCATGTCTCACATCGGCATCGATTTGAAGTCACGGGACCTTGCGGAACACTAACAGCGGTTGCTAACGGCGGTCGCAATCCCAACCTAAGATAGGAGGTTTCTTCATGGATTGGCTTTATGTACTGATGCCTATTGCGGGTGTCCATATATTCTGGCCAGGCTTGATCATTCTGGGAATCGGCGTGGGCATCATTGGCGGTTTCTTTGGGATGGGCGGGGCCTGGATGGTGACGCCCGGTCTGAACATCCTCGGTTTTCCCATGGCCTTTGCCATCGGTACGGATATCGCGCACATGGCCGGCAAATCGCTCATCTCCACCATGCGCCACGGCAAGTTCGGCAACGTGGATTACAAGCTCGGCTTGATCATGCTGGTGGGTACGGTCGTCGGTTTTGAAGTCGGCGCCCAGATGATCATGTGGCTGGAACGGATTGGTCGGGTGGATTTTATTGTCCGCTGGCTGTACGTCATTCTGCTTCTGCTCATCACCTGGATGGTGTTCAGCGATATCGCCAAGCGGAAGAAGAAGGAACGGGAAGCCGCGGCGGCGGGCAAGGAACTGGATGCCCTGGCGACCGGTCTCGAATGGCACAAGACCTTTCACAAAATCAAGATCCCTCCCATGGTGCACCTTAACGTGGCCGGCATCTACTGTTCGGCCTGGCTGCCCATCATGGTGAGCTTTCTCACGGGCTGGCTGGCGGGTATCCTGGGAATCGGCGGTGGACTCATCCGCATGCCCTCCTTGATCTACATTCTCGGCTGTCCCACTCACGTCGCGGTGGGCACCGACCTTTTTGAAGTCATGATCTCGGGTCTCTATGGGGCGGCCACCTACACCTATAAAGGCCGGGTCGAGCTCGTCGCGGCGGTCATCATGCTGGTGGGGGCGTCCATGGGCGCTCAGATCGGCGCGGTTGCCACGAAGTATATCAAGGGCTACGGTATTCGCATCGCCTTTGGGTGTGCCGTGGTGGGCTGCACGTTCTCGGTCATCCTGAAAATCATTCCCATGTACCTGCCTTCCTCAAAAGCCATTTGCGACGTCCTTGCCACCGTGGTGGTGCTCGGCGTAGTCGCGGCCCTCTCGGTCTATATCTCCGTCAAGATGTTCCAGGGAGCGGCCGAGGAAGTACGGCGCAGAAGAGCGGCGATGGGAGAATGATGGGGTGTGCGGGAAGATTTCCGGGATTTTGACTTCGAAAGAGAGGGAGAGCAATATGGC
>CAZDKX010000453.1:0-3098 GCA_964505935.1 uncultured Syntrophobacteraceae bacterium | reverse complement strand
GTCCATCCTTGTCATCTGCTACCTTTGCCCCAAAAGATAAAGAAGCGCCATCCGCACTGCCACGCCGTTGGTAACCTGGTCGAGGATGACCGAATGGGGCCCGTCGGCCACCTCGGGACTGATTTCCACCCCGCGATTGATCGGTCCGGGATGCATGATCAGCACGTCCTCTCGCGCGGTTTTCAGCTTCCGGCGATCCAGTCCATAGCAGATCGCATATTCGCGCAGGGAGGGGAGCAGCATCTGCTGCTGTCGCTCCGTCTGGAGGCGCAGCATCATGATCACATCCGCCTGGGGAAGGGCTTCCTCAAGGCGCAGCGACACCGTGACCCCCATCTCTTCGATGCGCGGTGGAATGAGCGTTGGCGGTCCGCAGACCACAACCCTGGCTCCCATCCGCGTCAGTCCCCAGATATTTGAACGGGCCACCCGGCTGTGGGCGATGTCACCGACAATCAGCACCGTCAGACCCGCCAGCCGCTCCTTGTGCTCTGTGATAGTCATCATATCGAGGAGCGCCTGGGAGGGGTGCTCGTGCATGCCATCCCCGGCGTTGATGACGGAGGCCGACGTACGCTGGGCCAGCCGATGGGGGCAGCCTGAAGCCGCATGCCGAATGATGAAGATGTCCGGTTTCATGGCTTCAAGGTTCTTGAGAGTGTCCAGGCTGGTTTCTCCCTTCACCAGCGAGCTGGTAGAGGCCGTTATGCTGTAAGTGTCGGCACTCAAGCGCTTGGCGGCAATGTCAAACGAAGTCCGCGTCCTGGTACTCGGTTCATAAAAGAGGTGGATCACCGTCTTTCCGCGCAAGGTGGGGACTTTCTTGATAGCCCGGGTATTGATCTCCTTCAGGGAAAAGGCCACCTCCAGGATATGCTCGATCTCATGCACTTCCAGATCTCGAATCCCAAGAAGATCTTTTCGCTTAAACGGCATGGGTTACCTCATCCTTGAGTTGGAGGATCATTTTGTGCGTATCGAAATAACTTACCACAAAAATTCCCAACTCAGCCAGGAAAATTCCACCAACCGAGGGGCCGGCCACACAGCCTCGTGCTCCGTCCTCCCACAAGTGCCGCACCGATACCGGTCTTTGTGCCTCACAGAGCTTGACACAAGCTCCCAATATCATAAAATAGCCCCATCAAGATCGAAGCAAGGGGGTAACTGATGCAAAGGGTTCCTATAACCAGGGACGGTTACGAACGTCTCAAAGTCGAACTGCAGCGCCTTCAAAGGGAAGAGCGGCCGGCGGTGATCAGGGCGATCGAAGAAGCAAGAGCTCACGGAGACATCTCGGAGAATGCGGAATACGAATCGGCAAAAGAGAAGCAGGGGTTGATCGAAACCCGGATCAATGACCTGACACAAAAACTGGGGCTCAGTGAGATCATTGACCCTTCCGATGAAGACAACGGGCGCATCACCTTCGGCAGTACCGTCGTCATGGAAGACCTCGAAACCGGAGAGGTTACCTCCTACCAACTGGTTGGGCCATATGAGGCCGATGTCCAGGCGGGCACCATCTCGGTCACTTCACCCCTGGGAAGGGCCTTAATCGGCAAGGAAGAAGGGGAAGAGGTCCGTGTCCAAACCCCCAAAGGCATCCGGAACGTCGAAATTCTGGAAATCCAGTACTGACATTGCTCCTCTTGCGCTCTGGCTTTGACCGGACTTATCGCTGCCAGCAACAGGGGCGGCCGGGTTGGCAGTTTGACCGAGAGGTGTTCCAGGCAATCTTCGTCATGCCCTTCCGTCCAAGTTTGTCAAAGTCAACGCCGCCGGCTGTCAAGCCTTTGTCGAATTCATGGTCGCACTGGAAACCCGGAAGATTATTGAGGAGTTCGGGAATGAGAAACACGGATCACCGCTCATCTTCCCTGCTGTCGGCAAGCAAGTGTGGCATAAAAAAAGAAAATCGGGTGCACGGCACCCGATTTTCAAAAAACAGAACAGAAAGTTAAGCTGACAAAACCTTTATCGCACTACTTTTTCATTGTGTCAATAGTGACATAATGAAAAAGTCAACTTTTTTCGAGGTCCGAATGGGGGCTGGATACCGGTTCTGATCAAGATGGAGGGGGTTTCGCAGTCAAATCGGGCGTAAAAATGTGCTCGAAGAGCTGATCGGCATCTGCTTCCGCCTGAGTCTGAAGCTGGCGAAAGCCTCGCATGATGGTTAAAGCGAACGGGGTCAATTCCGACCCACCCCGCGTGGTGCCATCCGGCTTCCGCCTGACGAGCGTTTGGCCGAGACGATCTTCAGTAGCCTTGATCTTGCCCCAGACCGCACGGTAGCTCATCTGCAGTTCCTTGGCGGCTGCAAGGATGGAACCGTGGGCTTCCACCAGTTCTAAGATCCGTAGCCGCCCCGCTCCAAAAACGATCTTTCCCTCCTCGTCTTCAATCCAGACCCTCGATTTGATGGCGAGCTTTCTTGGGTTTGCATCGCTTGACGCCATGACCCAGACTCCTTCAAGGGTATAGTTCGAATATTGCTCCGTCCACCATTTTCCTCCCTTATTCCATAGCTGTCAGGTAGCTCACGCAAGCATTCATGGGACCAGATTTCAAGCGGAGGTGGTGTTCGCGCCTGGCGAAGCCGGAGTTGGAGGAAGCGCGCAGGAAGCGGTCGCCTTTTTCATCTCGACATAATGGGCCGCTGCCAACGCGGCGGTACAGCCATCCGCCGCGGCGATGACGATCTGGTTGGCGTATTTCTGCCGGAGATCGCCGATGGCAAAGAGGCCCGGGATGCTGGTCTCACACTTTTCGTCGGTGATCACATAACCGTTGGCATTGCGGTTGACGCCTGCCGGCACCAGCGCGTTATTGGGGGCAAAGCCCACGAAAATGAACACCCCATCGGTTGCCAGCTGTCTGGGCTCACCAGTTTTGGTGTCCTTTAAGGAAACGGCACACACGCCCTGCGCATCGGCCTTGATTTCCGTAACGACCGTGTTCCACAAGACCTCGATGGCGCACTCGGACAGCACCCGCTGCTGGAGGATGCGACTGCCCCGGAAAGCGTCCCGGCGATGGACGAGATACACCTTCTTGGTGATCTTGGATAAATAGAGCGCATCTTCGAGAGCGGT
>CAZDKX010000452.1:0-3111 GCA_964505935.1 uncultured Syntrophobacteraceae bacterium | reverse complement strand
CAACCTATGCCGGGCATCCCCTCTGCTGCGCCGCCGCGGTGCGAACCATTCAGATCTACCAGGAGGACCATCTCATCGAGAACTCGGAAAAGATGGGCCAATACCTGCTGGAAAAGGCGAGAGCCTTGCAAGACAAGCATCCCTGCATCGGTGACGTCCGGGGCTTGGGGCTTTTCGTAGGGTTGGAACTGGTCAAGGACCGCAAGACCCGGGAGCCGATCATGCCCGTTTCGGCCAAGATCCTCCCCGGCTTGAACCCCAAGCTGGAAGTGGCCAGGAAGCTGGGGGAAATGGGCATGATCGCGATGGCGGCCAACCCCGGCAATATCATCGCCATGGCCCCGGCGCTCATCGTCACTCGGGATGAAATCGATGAAGGCATTGCCATCATGGACCAGGCGCTGGAAGCCGCAGACAAATATGCCGAACAATAGGGCTGTCGGGCGATGGTCAACGGTTTTCCGGGGCAGGTAACGGTCCCGGAATAGCGGTGCCATGGCGTAGGGTGGGCTGTGCCCACCCATGGCGCCGGCAGGGAGGGAGACTTTTTATTTATGGCCTACCGCAAAATCCTTGTAGCCCTTGATGTAAGAGACACAGGCGCCGCTATGTTCGAGGAAGCCCTTGACCTGGCCCGCCTCATGAGTGCCGAAATGAGCTTGCTGTGCTGCTTCGAACAAGAGACGGTGGCGGAAATGGAAGGCCGGGTCGCCACTTTTGCGGAAATGGATATGTCGGATTCCGAAGTCATTCACGACCAGAAGCGGCGCGTTCAACTGGAACATGTGCGGGCCTGGCTGGAATCGCTGGCGGGACTCGCCGCCAAGCGGGGAATAACCGCCCACATTGATGCCGAGGAAGGCCCGCCCGCTCGGCGCATCTGTGAGCTGGCCGCGGATTGGGGGGCGGACCTGATCGTGCTGGGGCATTCGAAGCGACACCACCTGCGCGAGCTCTTTCTGGGCAGCGTCAATGACCAGGTGATTCACGAGGCCCCCTGCGCCGTGCTCATTACCAAACGGAAATAAACCCGAACCTTGCTGCCCTCCGGGCAGCGCCAGGAACGCGGGATTAAGTTTTGGAAGACCAGAGGAATCCTTCAATGAACCATGCGATCAAGATCCGCGTCAAAGATCTGACCAAGAGCTTCGGAGCGCTGCTGGTGCTGGACGACATCTCCTTCACGGTGGGCAAAGGCGAGTTTCTCAGCATCGTCGGGCCTACCGGATGCGGCAAGACCACCTTCCTCAACTGCCTCTCCAAGCTCATGCCAACGACCAAAGGCAACATCCTCATCGACGGCGAGGAGGCAAATCCCAAGAAACACAACATTTCCTTCGTCTTTCAAGAACCCACCTGCATGCCCTGGCGGACGGTGAAGGAGAATGTAGCCTACGGCATGGAGGTTAAGGGTTTTCCCAGGGACAAGATGGAGGAGCGGCTCAAGTACATTCTGGACCTGGTGGGCTTGTCGGACACGGCAAACCTCTATCCAAACCAGGTTTCCGCGAGTATGGAGCAGCGCATCGCGGTGGCTCGGGCCTTTGCCGTGGACCCCGATCTGCTGCTGATGGATGAGCCTTACGGGCAGCTTGATGTGAAGCTGCGCTACTACCTCGAGGACGAGCTCGTTCGGCTCTGGCAGACCTTGAACGCTACGGTGATCTTTGTCACTCACAATATCGAGGAAGCGGTCTACGTGGCGGAACGGATCCTGGTTTTGAGCAACAAACCCACCAAGATCAAGGCCGAGGTAACGGTCGACCTGCCCCGTCCCAGGAGTCTGATCGATCCCAAATTCGTGGAGATCAGGAAGCAGGTCACGGAATTGATCCGGTGGTGGTAGCGATGGCGATTGAGTCAACATTCCGGGAAAGACAGGGGCCACGCTATGGTGGAAAGGAGGTGGAGCATCGGGCAGATAGCGCATGAGCATCGTTGGTGATTCTGATCATGGAAGCTGGGACTGATGTGGGGATGCACTGGATAACTGGTTGAGAAAGAGGAGTGCGAGATGAGGAAATTGGTACTGTCAAGCATTTTGATCCTGTCGTTGGTGCTCGTGGGCTTAGGCTCCGTTCAAGCCGCCGATGTGGTCAAGTTCAACACCGCCTGGGAACCGGAACACGAAACCTTCGTGATGTGGTACGCCAAGGAGAAGGGGTGGGATAAAGAAGTCGGACTGGACTTCAACCTGCTCTACTTCGATTCGGGCATGGGCATGCTGGAAGCCCTGCCGGCTAAACAGTGGACGATCGGCGCCCTTGGCGGCACCCCCGCCGTGGT
This sequence comes from uncultured Syntrophobacteraceae bacterium, assembly GCA_964505935.1. Taxonomy (GTDB): domain Bacteria; phylum Desulfobacterota; class Syntrophobacteria; order Syntrophobacterales; family Syntrophobacteraceae; genus JADGQM01. Next base: position 825 of record CAZDKX010000452.1, on the reverse strand, counting down.
CGGTGCGGCCCGCTACGGCACCAAGATCATCGCCGTCGGCAATGACGAGTCCATGGCCAACGTGGTCCTGGTTCGCCCCGACAGCCCGATCATGAAGGTCAAGGGCTGGAACCCGAAATATCCTGAGGTCTACGGCAGCCCTGAACTGATCAAGGGAAAGACGGTCATTACCACCACCGTTTCTTCCGCCCACTTCGTCTTGAGCACCTGGCTCAAGGTCTTCGGCCTCAAGGACAGCGACGTGGTCATTAAGAACATGGATCCCTTCCAGTGTGTGGCGGCCTTCGAATCCGGGATCGGCGATATCGTGACCCTTTGGGCTCCCCACATGTATGTCGGCATTTCCAAGGGCTGGAAGGTGGCCGGTGACATCAAGAGCGCGGGCGCGGGGTTGCCCATCGTCATCATTGGCGATCCGGAATTCCTCGAAAAGAACCCGGAAGTGGTGAAGAAGTTCCTCACCGTCTATTTTCGCGGCATCGATATGCTGAAGAGCACGCCGGTCGACAAACTGGTCCCCGAATACAAGAAGTTCATGAAAGACTACTGTGGCCTCGAGTTCACCGACGAGCAGTGCAAGATGGACCTCGAAAGCCACCCGGTGTTCAACCTGGAAGAACAGCTCAAGATGTTCTCCGGTTCTCCGAGCGTGGTGGAAAGCTGGGAATTGGGAGTCCTCGACTTCTTCACTTCCCAGGGCAAGCTGAAGAAAGAAGACGCCGACAAGGTCCTGAAAGATGGGAAGCTCAATTTTATCACGGATAAGTATCTGAAGATGCTAGAGAAGAAGTAGTCCCTTCCGGAGGACGGAAACGGACGGAACCC
>CAZDKX010000451.1:0-3134 GCA_964505935.1 uncultured Syntrophobacteraceae bacterium | reverse complement strand
GGCTGCGGCGGGTGACGGCCTTCTTCGGGATCATCGCGATCGCCTGGGCCATGCACTTTTTTCTCTTTTTTGCGCAGGAACTGACCTGGGGACCGGCGATCCGCGGCACGCGCCTCATCAATGCCCCCGATTGGCGATGGCTGCATGTGGGGGAAATGGCGGTGTTCTTCCTTGTCCCGGCGCTGTTTCTCACCTTTTACTGCGGCAATTGGCCGCGGCGCTTCAGCCTGCCGGTAAACGTCCTGATCCGCACGGCCATTACCATTGTCGCCGCGATTCTGCTCTATATCTTCTACTACGCGACCTCCCACGATTTTCTGGGAACACAGAAGGGCTTCATGCACGAGCAGCAGTTCCCGATGATTCCCACGATCTGGCTGATCAACATCTGGCTGGCCCACCACTGGTTTATGGACAACTGGCCGGCCTGGAAAATGGTGCCGAAGACGGCGGATGAAATCGCCCGGGATCATGCCGCGGAACAGGCGCGGATAGCTGAAGTCCGGTGGAGCCCGGCACTGGGTTGGGGCCTCGGAGTTGGCGCCGTGTGTGGGGTGGTCTTGTACTTCGTGGTTCTGAGCATTCTGCCCTGGGCCTATCAATCGATCACCGTCATCAAATAGCATGACAGAAGGAGCAGCCATGTCTGACGATAAAGCCAAGATCAGCCGCCGCGATTTCTTCAAGGGGGCGGCCATGGGGGTGCTCGGAGGCACCGCTCTGGGGATGGGGCTCTTCTCCTATTCTCCATGGCGCAAGGACTACTTGCCGAAGGTGACGCGAAAACTTGCCGACATCGGCGTCTGCAAGTCCGTCAAGGTGACGAACATTTCCGAGACCAGCTGGTTCGAAAACTCGGTGCTCATGGGTGACATCAAGGGTGCCGGGGGGTTGCTGGTCAACCAGTACAGCTACAACTGGCCGCCCTTCGGGGACGGCACCGGGCTGGGCAAGGGGACCTTCGAGAGCGGTGTCGCCAAGATCCGGCACCTCCTTCCGCACAATCTCGAAGAAGCTTGGGCCATCACGGAGAAACTCTCGGTGAGCCCCCAGAACGCCGGAGGCTTCGCCTGCCTCATCGAACTGGAGGAATTGGACGGCAGGAAACGTAAATTCCTCCTCGACAGCGGTTGGTCCTACCGATGGATGGAAGAGTGCTTCAAACGCGAGGGCATCGACCAGATGCTGAAGAAGCGGGAAATCGAGGCGATTATTGTTTCTCACGAGCACTTTGACCATTTCTGGGGGATCCCGGTCACCTACAAATACGACCCCACCATTACCACTTACATCCCGGAGGGATTTTATCCCGAGGGGCTGCAGTACCTAAAGGATGCCGGCCACAAAGGCGAGTTGATCAAGGTCAAGCCGGGTCTTAATCCGATCATTCCCGGCCTGGCGACCTTCGTCTTTGCCGTTCCCATTATCTGCCGCGTGTACGGGGAACAGTCGATTTATGCCAACGTGAAGGACCACGGGCTGGTCAGCATCACCGGGTGCTGCCACCAGGGCATCATCCAGTTCGCCGAGACCGCCTTCAAGGAAGTGAAATACGAGAATGATCAGCTCTATGGCATTTACGGCGGCCTGCACATTTCCCCCTTCGAGGACTGGGACCCCAAGTATGACGACCTGGTGCTCTCCCTTGGAAAATACGGGTTCCAGAAGATCGGGTGCAACCACTGCACCGGCTTGCTCTGCGCCAAGAAGTTCGTCGAGGGCGGCTATCCGGTCATCAAAGGGACGGCGCGCTATCGGACCAAGGAGACGAACTACCTGGGCAACGGCGACAAGATCGGCTTCGGGATCGAGGTGTAGAAGGCGGTCCAAAGGCAGTTTATAGTGATTTGGACTTCTTTTATCCACGAAGTCACATGAAGAGACACGAAGAATAGCGTGGAAACCTGACGGTGGCGGGGGATGGCTGACCTGCCGCCGCGGCAGTGATCCGGGAGGTGGCTGATGAAGACGCTGCGAGAAAAAGGAATGGCCCTGCTGGTGCTCATGCTAGCCGTTGGCACGGCAGGTTTTTTCGGGTCAAAACTCATTCCGGAGATGAACGAGCTGGTGGATGCCTTCAGCAACCGGGCTCAGCGGACTGCGGTTCTGGAGAAATACGGTGAGCCGGGAGTGGTACCCCAGGAGCTGACCATCTGCGAGATGGCCAAACCGGTCGTCAATAAGTCCGAAGAGAAGGAAGGCATCACCTATTACACGCTGGAGTCCCGGGTCGAAAAGTGCGAACATTCCGAAGCCGCTGCGGGGACGGTTCGCATTTTTATCCTGGGGTGGAAGAACGGTAAGATCGTCAGTTTCGCCTGGGGCGGTCCCAAGGGAGGCAAAGTCGAGTATTGATTCCCTAAGTCTTCCTGGATGCAAGGAGGAGTTCTCGATGAAAATCTTGTTAACACTCTGCTTGTGTTTATCGATCTCTCCCGTCGGGACTTTGGGAGCAGCCGAAGTGATTCCCCCGATGAAGGAGTGTATGGCGGCCCACGGTTCACCGCAGGAGTATCTGGCGGTGCTGAAGAAATACTCGGACCCGGGGATCATCCAGCAGGCTATGGGGCTCCTGGTCATAAAAAATCCCTCCGTGGTGCAGACCGAAACCAGCGGCTCCGCCGTCTGCTACACGGTGGAAGGCACCCTGGTCGAAACGAGCAGGGAGATCCCTTCCGATGCGACTCAAGTTTACAAGGTTTGCTGGGAAAACGGCAAGATCGCTTCGTTGGAATTCTTCGGGCCTAAAGGCAGACCCGCGGTCGAGATCATCCCGGAAATGCGGGAGTGCATGGCGTCACACGATTCTCAGGACAAATATGCCAAGGTGATTGCAAAATACGCCGACCCGGGGATCATCCGCCGGGCTATGGGCCTGCTGGTGATCAAGGAGCCCTCGGTGATTGCGGTGGAACAGGACGGGGCGGTCACCACCTACACCGTGCAGGGGCGAACGGTGGGCACTTCCTCGGAGATGCCGGCCCAAGTGATCCAGGTCTACCGGGTGGGATGGAAGGGTGGACGCATCATCTCCCTGGAGTTTTTGGGTGCCAAGGGCACGTTGCGTTAGAAACCTGCGTTTCCGTGGGAGCGGCTTTCGAGCCGCGAGGCCCCTTCCATCGCGGCTGGAAAGC
>CAZDKX010000450.1:0-3175 GCA_964505935.1 uncultured Syntrophobacteraceae bacterium | reverse complement strand
CCTGCCGGAATGACGCCCTGAGGGACTTTTGTAAGAGGCTCCCATGTCAAACGATTCAAAACTGGTGGTATTTTGGGGGATCAGCAGAGGTTAAGCGCCCCTCTCAAAAGTACAGGCCGCAGCGGATCAAGTAAACTCGGCAGCATGCAAACGCATGATGGTCGGCAAAGACTGGTGTTTTCTTTCTCCAAACCGGCGCTTATGCTATAGTTTCAACGGACTCAGAGCGGAGAGGGAAATAAGGCTTGGTGAAGAACCATACGAAAGCTTTAGTCTGCGGATAAGAGAGGTTTCATGGAAGGAATCATCAAGATCCACATCGAGAAACTGCCGGAGGGGGTCTATCTCGCGACGTCTGAGGAGGTACCAGGATTGGTGGCTCAGGGGCGAACAGCCACAGAAGCGCTCGAAATCGCGCGGGATGTGGCAAGGAAGCTCATCGAGGCACGCAGGGAGCGCACCGGCGATCCTGCGTTGTTCAGCATCGGCGATTCCTTCGACTATCCTCTCATTATCAACGCGTAAACATGGGAAGGCTGGCGGGTTTCCGTTACAGAGAAATCACCAGGCGCCTCAAGGTCTTCGGTTTCGCCTTCGACCGTCAGGCTGCCGGAAGTCACGAAATCTGGTACAACGAGCGAACCGGCCACTACACGACTGTTCCCAATCACCCCGGCGAGATGCCCGAGGGGACCCTTCGAGCCATCCTCAAACAGGCCGGCATCGAGCCCGATGATTTCCTGAACCTCGCATGATTCCTCATGCTTGTGCCAAATTGGCTCAAGCCTCCCGGCTGAAGATCGAGTTGCTTGGCGATGCCTTGACGGGTGGTGACGACGAGAGGGCGAAATGCTATTTGCGGAAAAGTACCAGGCGGGATCATTCCCCGGCACCGCCTCATTTGAAGACTGTCTTGTACGTCAATCCCTCCTGGGGCAGGTGGTCGGGGGGGACGAGCTGGAGGCGGACGCCGAGGCCCAGGACGCGGCGGATGTGGCTGCGCAGGAGGTCGAGGTACTGGGAGCGGCTGCCGCCGGGGAAGTCCTCGGTGGCGGAGCGGACCAGCTGGAGCTCGAGTTGCTCGCCGATGCCGCAGCGCGTGGTGACAATCAGCCGGAAGTCATCGAAGGCCGGGTCAATGCCGCGCAGCAGCGCCTCCACCTGTTCCGGATAAAGCGGGATGCCGCGGATGGAGAGGCGATGGTCGGTGCGGCGCAGAATCGGGGCGATGCGGGCGGAAGTGCGGCCGCACGAGCAGGGCGCTTCGCGCAGGACGGTGATGTCCCCGGTCCGATAGCGGATGAGAGGGTAGGCCTCGGCGGTGAGCGTGGTCAGCACCAGTTCCCCTTCATGGCCCGCGGGGACGGGCTCCCCCGTTGCCGGACGGACAATTTCCGCCAGGAACTGATCCTCCGCCAGGTGCAGGCCGTCCTGAGCCGGGCATTCCCCGGCCACCCCCGGTTCCACCATTTCATTCACCCCGTATAAACCGTAAACGGGCACCCGGAAGACTGCCTGGAGCCGTTCTCGCGTGCTTTGGGCAAGGGCGTCCGGACCCAGGAGCATGAGCCGCAGGTGGAGGCTTGAAGGATCGAGGCCCTGGTGTTCCAGGGTTTCCGCCATGTGGAGGGCGAAGGCCGCCGTGGTGGCCAGCACCGTGGAGCGGAAATCCTGCATGATCTGCAGCTGCAGCGTCGCCGAAATGGTCGCCGAAGGCGCCAGGGTGGCCCCGAGACTTTCCGCGGCGTGGTTGAAGGTGAAAGCGCCGGGAAACAGGCTGAAGTTGAAGGCCACCTGCACAATGTCCCGCACCCCGATCCCGAGCTGCTCATAGAGCCGCACCATGAGGGCTTGCCACATGCCGACGTCATGGCGCGTGAAGCCGACCACGATGGGGCGGTCCTGATCGAGCCATACGGGATTGCTGATCTTCAGCCGGACGATGCTCTTCAGCGGCTCGGCAAAGAGGCCGTAAGGATAGTGCTCGGCAAGGTCCTGGCGGGTGGTGAAGGGAAACTGCCCCAGGTCCTCGAGGGTAGCGACATCCTCGGGCAGGAGCCGCAGAGTATCCATCCGCCTGCGGTAGAAGTCCACGCTGAAATAGGCGCGGTTGAGCGTCATCTGCAGTTGTTCCATCTGCAACTGGCGGGTTTCCTCGCGGGACAGATAACCGATCACTCCTTTGGCCATGTGCCTTCCCCTTAACGTTCCCATTTGTGTTGGTAGTCTCTTCCCAGGTAGGCCCGCTGTACATCGTCGTGGGCCATCAGCTCCGCGGCCTGGCCGGAAAGGATGATACGGCCGGTTTCAAGAACGTAAGCGCGTTGGGCGATTTCCAGCGCCCCCATGGCATTCTGCTCCACCAGCAGCACGGTGGTCCCCTGCTCGTTGAGCGCCTGGATGGTCCGATAGATTTCTTCGACCACCAGCGGCGCCAGCCCGAGCGAGGGTTCGTCGAGGAGCAGCAGACGTGGTTTGGCCATGAGCGCCCGGGCGATGGAGAGCATCTGCTGCTCGCCGCCGCTGAGTGTTCCCGCCTTCTGTCGCTGCCGCTCGAAGAGAATGGGGAAGCGCGCGAACATGCCCTGCAGGACTTCGGCGATATGCTTTCTCCCGAAGAGATAGCCGCCCAGCTCGAGGTTTTCAAGCACCGTTAGATTCGGAAACAGCTGCCGGGCCTCGGGCACCTGGACCAGCCCCAGGCGGACAATGCGTTCCGGCGCCAAGTGCTGGATCGGAGCTCCGCCGAACTCGACCGTTCCCTCGGAGGGCTTGAGCAGCCCGCTCACCACGCGCAATAAGGTGCTCTTCCCGGCACCGTTGGACCCGATCAGGGCCACCACTTCCCCCTCGGCCACATGAAAACTCACGCGCCGCAAAACCTGAACCGAGCCGTAGTGAGCCGATAATCCCCTAACCTTTAACAAGATATTGGCACCCCCTCAAAAAGCGAACCGGAGAAAAGCGAACCGCAGAATATCCAACAAGAAATGTCCAATGTCGAAGTGGCACGAAGGAAGCCGCTGAATGCCGGAAAAGCGAACCGGAGAAAAGCGAACCGCAGAATATCCAACAAGAAATGTCCAATGTCGAAGTGGCACGAAGGAAGCCGCTGAATGGCGGAAAAGCGAACCGGAGAAAAGCGAACCGCAGAATATCCAACAAGAAATGTCCA
>CAZDKX010000449.1:0-3178 GCA_964505935.1 uncultured Syntrophobacteraceae bacterium | reverse complement strand
TCGGCGAGGATCACGGCACCGTCTACATTGCCATGGAATTCCTGGAAGGCAAGCCCCTGAACGAACTCATCCAAATCGACTCCTTCCAGCCCGAGGAGATCATCGAGCTTGGCGTACAGGTCGCCGAAGCACTCGACTATGCCCACCGGAAAGGCATCGTGCATCGCGACATCAAACCCAGCAACATCATTGTGCAACCGGACGGTCACATCAAGATCACGGATTTCGGGATCGCCCACATCGAAGACCCCGAGGCCACCCAGCAGACCCAGGCCGGGGAAATCCTCGGCACGCCCGCCTACATGTCGCCCGAGCAGGTCTTGAGCCAGCCGGTGGACGGCCGGTCGGACCTCTTTTCCCTGGGCGTCATTCTCTACGAACTGGCAACCGGGAAGCGCCCTTTTCAGGGAGAGAATCTGGCGGCCATGTTTCGGATGATCACCGGGGAGGAGCCGCCGGAACCGATAACGCTCAATCCTGCCATGCCCCGGGAGCTCTCGCGCGACATCATGAAGTGCCTTGCCAAGGACCCGGAGCAGCGCTTTGCCACCGGCCGGGAGCTGGCCGAGGCCCTGCGGCGCTCTGTCCAAATAGCAAGACCGACACCAGGGCCTGTCCCAGCTCCCAAGCCCGCCAGGCGGGGTCTGATCTCATCGCTCGCCGCAGTCCTGCTGGCCGGCATCATCGGCTTTGCCGTTTACCATTACATCATCAAACCAAAACCCGCTCCCGTGGTGGTTACCACCGAACCTCCAAAAACGGACCTCCAGTCCGGCACCACGGCTACCACCAAGCCCCCTCCCGAGCCACCGCCGCCAATTCCTCCCCCCAAGTTGGGAGGACTCAAGATCGAAACCACCCCGACTGGAGCTCAGGTCCTGGTGGATGGTGAGAATAAGGGCATAACCCCCTTGAACATCCAGGTCCCCCCCGGGGCCCACGAAGTCCGCCTGGTGCTGGCGGACTATGGTGATTGGGAAGCCCAGGTTAAGGTTGTCGAAGATAAGGTGACCCACATTCCGGTCGAATTGATGCCCCTCGAGGAGAAACAATAAGGACTAGGAACGACCGTCTTTTTAGCCTGCTTGGAATAGCATTCAGCGCAGTCTCTGCAAAGGAGGTTTTTATGAAATTGCCTGGTCGATATCTTGTCTTTGCCACCATCCTGACGGCAGCAGTCGTGACGGGGATTGGTCAGTCTCACGCAAAGCTGGCCCCGGGGCAGTCTGCTCCGACCTTCTCGGCGAAAGATCTGCAAGACAAGCCCCATGATCTGTCGCAAATTCGGAACCACCCCATGGTGATCCTGTATTTCTTCGATATTGATTCGAAGTCGAGCCAGGAAGGGCTCCTCAGCCTGCGCCAGATGGCAAAACACTATCCGGGGGGGGATGTGACGGTCTGGGCGATTACCCTTTCCCCCAAGGAAAAGGTGGCCGCTTTCGTCTCCGGCAATCCTCTCAGTTTTCCCGTGCTCCTCGATCAATCGGGCGTCAGTGCTCGCTACGACGCCCAGACGATCCTGCCGACGGTGTGCATCCTTGGCCCGGGCCTCAAGGTGCTCGATCACCTCCAGGGCGGCGGCAAGACCGCTCAGTTGATGCTCGTCAAGCTGGCCGAGAGGGAATTGCAGCGCAAGCAAATCCAGGTGGCCATGGCCTTGAGCGACGAGGTGGTGAAGAAGGACCCGCAGAACATCGAGGCGAAAGCCGTGAAAGGCCATGCCGCCCTCAAGGAAGGGAAAGTCAACGAGGCGGGACAGGTTTTTCAGGAGCTGGCTCAGAAAGGCGGCCAGGCTGAGGTGATCGGCAAGGAGGGACTGGCCGCCGTTTCTGTCAAGAAGGGTGAACCGGAGAAGGCCCTGAAACTGGCCGCCGAAGTGGAGAAAAAGGCCCCCAAGCGCTCCTACCCCCATGTCATCAAGGGGGATGTCCTCTACACGCAAAACAAGGTCGCCGAAGCCCAGTCCGAATATCAGAAAGCCACCACTAAAAAGGAAGCCGAGCCCTACCTGCAGCCGGTCGGCTACAATCAGCTGGGACGGCTCTACGCCAAGAAGGGGGATAATGAGGCGGCTCGCAAGCTCTACGATGAGGCGGTGGCCATCGACCCCTATTACATCGAAGGCACCACGAACAAGGGCCTGACCTACCAGAAGGAAGGAAAATGGGACAAGGCCCTCGACACCTACCGACAAGCCCTGGGGGTCGAGAAGACCGATGTCTACGCCACCGCGCTGGCAAGACAGGCCCAGGAGATGGCGGACCTGCAGCGGGACCGTCAGAAATCCGAGCGCATCGACCGCCTGGTGAAGGAACTGGCGGAACGCTATCGCAGCCAGAAGAAGAGCGCCGCCAAGGATCAGGATGAGTGGACGTCACGGCCGATGATTCTCGCTTTCGTGGATTTTCAAGAAAAGGGCGTTCTCACCGAACGCGACGGCATCGCTGCCGTCATGACTTTGCAGCTCACGGATTATCTCAACCAATCCAAGCGGGTGCAGGTGGTGGAACGCGCCCTCATGGACAAGCTCCTCGAGGAATTGAATCTCGGCTCGTCCGAACTCGCCGATCCCCAGACCGCGCTCCGCCTCGGTAAAGTTCTCGCCGCCAAGCTGATCGGCACCGGCTCCTTGCTCAACATGCCCAACACCACCTCCATGACCATGCGCCTCATCGACACGGAAACGACCTCCATCCCCATGGTGCTCAACCGGGACCTCAGCCCCCAGGTGGGATTTGAAAAGGATCTCTACCAGCTCAACCGGGAAATCCTGAAGACCGTGATTGCCAAGTATCCCCTGCGCGGCTTCGTGGTGAAGCTGGTGGGTGACCGGGTGCTCCTGAATCTGGGCGCCAATCAGGGAGTGGTGACGGGAACCAGGTTCGAGGTCCTCGATGAAGGGCAGACCGTCGAATACAAAGGCAAGAAACTCCAGGGTTCGGCGCGGCCGGTCGGCCAGCTCGAGGTGGTCGAGGTCCAGCCGGACCTCAGCTATGCAAAGATCCTTAACAAGGAGAGGACCCTGAAGACCGATGACAAGGTGCAGGAGAAACTGGAAAGCCTCGCCATGGGAGAAGGCAGGGTCAGCCCGTAACGTGGGTTGCGCGTTGCGCGTTGCGGGTTGCGAGTTGCGGGTTGCGCGTTGCGGGGAGACAGCAAGGCTCGCTGATGGCAT
>CAZDKX010000448.1:0-3184 GCA_964505935.1 uncultured Syntrophobacteraceae bacterium | reverse complement strand
AGGGCGAGCTCGTGATCACCACCCTCACCAAGGAAGCCTTTCCCATGATCCGCTACCGGACGGGGGACCTATCGCGCCTGATCACCGAACCCTGTGCGTGCGGAAGGAGCCTCAGGCGCCTCAGCCGCATCCGGGGCCGCTGCGACGATGTGGTGGTGATCAAGGGGATCAACATCATGCCCGAACGCATCGGTGACATCCTGCAGCAGATCAAGGGCGAACGCCCGGTCTACCAGCTCGTTGCCACCCGCCGGCACCACCAGGATCAGCTCGAAATCTGGGTGGAAGTGACCGAGCAGTTCTTCTTCGATAAGATGCGGGAACAGAAGGCGCTGGTAGAATTGATGCAGCAGAAGGTTACGAATTTTATTGGGATCACGCCGCGGATCAAACTGGTCGAAAAGGGCTCGCTCGAGCGGGCCGCCGGCGAGGTCAGGCGTTTTGTGGATCGGCGGGAGGAATCACATGGATGAATTGTTGCAGCCCGGAAGTGAGAGGAAACATCTGCTGCTGGGCAATGAAGCAATCGTGCGGGGTGCGCTCGAGGGCGGAGTTCGCTTTGTGGCGGCCTATCCGGGCACGCCGTCTTCGGAAATCATCGACCGCTTCTATCAGCTGGCCCCCGAGGCCGGCATTTATGTCGAATATTCGGTCAACGAGAAAGTCTCCATGGAAACGGCCTGCGCCGCCGCGCTTTCCGGGGTGCGCAGCCTGTGCTCGATGAAGCACGTGGGCTTGAACGTGGCCGCCGATGCCTTCATGACCCTTGCCTATGTGGGCGTCAAGGCCGGGATGGTGATCGTGGTAGCCGACGACCCGTTTCTCCATTCCAGCCAGAATGAGCAGGACAATCGCTACTATGCGAAGATGGCGGGGGTGCCCATGCTCGAGCCGGCGACTCCGGAGGAAGCCAGGGCCATGACCATTGAAGCCCTGGCCCTGTCCGAGAAATACCAGATGCCGTGCCTCCTGCGCACCACCACCCGGGTCAATCACTGCCGCGGACCGGTGACCATGGGTGAGCTTCCCGCCCGTGGTTCCGGAGCTTCCCCCCCTTTGGCAAAGGGGGGCCAGGGGGGATTTCGACCCGAAGGAACGTTTACCAAGGACCCCTTCAACCTGGTGGTGATTCCGGCCGTCGGCCGCAGGCTGCGCCTGGCCCTCCTGGAGAAGTTGGAGCGGCTTCAGGCGGAAGCCGCTGCTAGCCCCCTCAATTTCACAGTGGGCGAAGGGAAATGGGGAGTGATCACCAGCGGCGTATCCTATCTTTACGTTCGTGATGCCCTGCGCGACCTGGGACTGGAAGAGCAGGTCAAGGTTTTGAAATTGGGCTTTTCCCATCCCCAGCCGCGCCCGCTGATCAAGCAGTTCCTGAGCGGACTCACGCGAGTGCTGGTGGTTGAGGAGCTGGAGCCGTTCCTGGAAGAGGCCGTCCGCCTGGTCGTTCAGGAATCAGGGCTGCCGGTGGCGGTTGCCGGCAAAGGGAGGGAGCTGATCCCCCGGGCTTTTGAGCTGGATGCGGCCAAGGTGAAGGAGGCTATGAGCAACTTCTTCGACGTTCCGCTGACGGCGCCCCCGGTTTTTTCGGTGCCGCCGCTGCCGCAGCGACCGCCCAACCTCTGTCCGGGATGCCCGCATCGCGCGACCTATTATTCGGTGAGGAAGGTCTTCGGGGATGACGCGGTCTATCCCACGGACATCGGCTGCTACACGCTCGGCATCCTGCCGCCGCTGCGCATGGCCGATTTTCTCATCTGCATGGGTTCGAGCGTTGCCACGGCCGGCGGCTTCAGCAAGGTGCTGGACCGCCCGGTGGTGGCCTTTATCGGCGATTCCACGTTCTTTCATGCCGGCCTCACCGGGTTGGTGAACGCGGTCTCCCACGACCATCGGTTCCTGCTGGTGGTGCTCGACAACGGTACCACCGCCATGACCGGCCACCAGCCGCATCCCGGCGTGGAACTGACTCCTGAGGGGAAGGTCGAACCCCGGGTGAACCTGGAAAGCCTCATCCGGGGCTGCGGTGTCACCCGCCTTGCCACGGTGAACCCGCTGCAGGTTAAGAAGACCCAGGAGGTACTTGCCAACCTGCGCGAGCAGATGAAGGGACCCGGCGTCTCGGTGCTGATCTCGAAGAGTCCCTGCCCGCTCTTTGCCAACCGGATGCTCGGCAGGAAGCAGAAGGTCGTCTTCGAAGTGGATGCGTCGTGCGACCTCTGCAAAAAGTGCCTGGAGGAACTGGGCTGCCCGGCGTTTCTCTGGGAGCGGCCGACATCAGGCGCATCTTGTATTCGCATCAATCCGGCCCTTTGCAGCGGGTGCAGTGTCTGCTCCCAGATGTGCAAGTCCATCAAGCCTAAACGGCTTGATGGGTGAGGCGTGAGGGGTTAGGCGTGAAAAGTGAAGGGTGAAGGATGTGGAGTGAGGTGGCAGGAGTAGCGTTAGGGGCTGTTGAGCACCCCCCCTCACTCTTGACGCCTCACCCCTCACCATATCAAGAGGGAGGCAACAGTCAATGAGTGAGACTAGCCAGGCCTTAGCGGCCGTGCGCATCTTTTTTACCGGTGTCGGCGGGCAGGGAACCCTGCTGGCCACCCGGATGGTGGGGGAGGCGGCGCTTGCGGAAGGGCTGCCGGTGACCATGAGCGAGATTCACGGCATGGCCCAGCGGGGCGGTGTGGTGGAATCATCGGTAGTGATCGGCAATGCCTTCAGTCCCACCATTCCCGATGGCGAGGCCGATATTCTGATGGCTTTCGAACCCCTCGAAGCCCTGCGTGCCATCCCCAAATGTCGGGCCGGGAGCCTCATCATTGCCAGCACCGTACCCATTGTCCCCTTCACCGTGGCCGTCGGTCAGAGCACCTATCCGGAAGTGGCGGAACTGGAACGGGCGATCAAGGAAAAGATCTCGAACCTGCTCTGGCTTGATGCCGTCGAACTGGCTCGCCGGGCCGGGTCGGAAAGGGCTTCCAATACCGTCCTCGTGGGGGTGCTCGCCGGGGTTGGTCGTCTGCCCATCGCCAAGAGCAACTGGGAAGAGGCTCTGAAAAGGACGCTGCCTTCCCGTCTGCTCGAGGTCAATCGGCAGGCGTTCGAGGCCGGCTATGCCTTCGGTATGGAAGCCCGGTGATCAGACATCCAAGACCATGAAGGGCACGCCGTACTTTCTTCGTGCTCTTCG
>CAZDKX010000447.1:0-3198 GCA_964505935.1 uncultured Syntrophobacteraceae bacterium | reverse complement strand
GCATACCTCATCAACCTGCCGGTTCGGGACCGTGAAAAAACGTGGGTGGCAAACATCATCATGGGGTTTGGCGAAGAACAGGTGGAATCTCTCCTCCGCCAACTGGTGGTCCGGAACCTCAAAGTCATATCGATCATCACCGGGTTCTGCACCATCCTGTTGTTCCTGGCGCTCAGTTTCCTGCTCAGGGATACGGCTCTTCTCAATGGTCGGAGGTTTTCGAGAATCAAGGTCTACGCGGTGCTCATGATCATTGTGGGTTCCGCCCAGATCTGCTTTTCTGCCTTCAACATGAATGATTATCGCACCTACCTGCTCCAGATCACCCGGGAACAAGTCCACACCCTGACCCTGTTTCTCAAACAGGATGTCGAATATCTCTTCAGCAAGGGCATTCACATCGAACGCCTGGTCAAGATGGATGTGGTGATGGGCGAAATCCTGGCGGCATCGCCGGAACTTGACGATCTGACAATATTTGATCAGCAGGGAAAGCCTCTCTACCGTGCGACGCGTGAAGGGATGACGGATTTTCAGAAAACGCCCGAGGCGCGTGGGGAACCGCTCCCGGAAACCGGCACTGCCGAAGCCGCAGCCTATCAGCTGGGGGTTGATCTGGTGGGCGAGAGGGGCCCTGAAGGCCGCATCGTGGGCACCATCTCGAAGGAGGCCATCGCCGCCAAAACCCGGGAAGTTCTCCTGGATTCGGCCACGGTTCTCGTCATTTCACTGCTCTTTTTGGTGGAAATGCTGGTGCTCCTGCTCCCTTTCATCGAGCGGCAGATCCACGGTGGCGAGTCTGTGACGGTTCATTATCGAACCATGCGGCCGGCCGCGTTCCTGTTTCTTTTTGGCGTTGATATCTGCATTTCCTTCTTGCCACTATACATGGAACGACTGTACACACCAATTCCCGGCCTGTCCAAAGAGATCGTTATCGGGCTTCCCATATCTGCGCGCATGCTTTTCACGGGAATCTCGATGCTGGCAGCCGGGGCCTGGTGTGACCGCCGCGGATGGCATGAGCCGTTTGTGAGCGGGCTCATACTGGCCGGGATCGGCTTTCTTTACGCCTGGCTGGCGCCCGGAGCGCTCCACTTTATCGCTTCACAGGCGCTCTTTGGGCTGGGTTATGGCGCTTCGCTGATGGCTTCCCAGGGGTTTATCATCGCGTGCACGGATGAAACAAACCGGGCACGCGGCCTTGCTCAATTGTGGGCCGGCGTCTATGCAGGGAGTATCTGCGGGGGTGCGGCGGGGGCCATGCTTGCCGAAAGGATCGGGTACGGCCCGATTTTCTTGCTGGGCGCCCTCATTCTCTTCATGATTGTGCCCTACACCCTGGTCTTCATGGGTGGTGCTGCCGGCAGGACACCCATCAGGTCGGCCGAACTTGAACCGCCAGTCTATAACAGACGTCAGGTTTTCGGGTTCCTATCCGACCGCAGCCTCTTGAGTCTCGTGCTTTTCAGTAGCTTGCCAACCGCTGTCGCTCTGGTGGGGTTTCTCAACTACTTCATCCCCATTTATCTGAACCGGATCGGCACCACCCAGTCCAGCATCGGACGCGTCCTTATGGTCTATGGGATTTGCCTGATCTATGTTGCACCGTTGATCAGCCGGCACATTGACGCCTGGCCGAGCCGCAAACCGTTTATCGTCACCAGCGGTGTGCTTGGAGGCCTGGCCGTTATCATGTTTTCGTTTCTGGAGGGAGTGTGGGGGATTGCCTTATCCGTATTGTTGCTGGGACTTTCCAGCAGCTTCGGGTTTGCCTCTCAGAGCGCCTACGTGTTGCGCCTGCAAGTGACTCGGGAACTTGGAAAGGGCCGGGCTTTGAGCATCTACTCTTCCACAAACCGTCTTGGCCAGGTGCTTGGACCGATTACTTTTGGCTGGTTGATGGTGGCAACAGGCATCAGCCAGGGGGTCAGCTATTTTGGCCTCGCCTATCTGGTGCTGACTGTCCTTTTTCTGCTGGCAGCTCGCAATGATGGCAAGACGACTGTTTGACTGCGCGGGATCGCGTGATCCAAGGGCTCCCCGACCATTCGCCGCGGTTCCGGTCGCGGAGGTCCTTTGCTGGCCGGACGACGACCGACGGAGGCTCAGGCTGGAACTGGAGAGGTTGTTTCGAGAAGCCTTTGTGCGGATGCCGATGGTCGAGCTCCAGGACTGGGTTGGGGATTACTTTACCGCCCCCGCCTGGGGGTTGCAGCGGTATGCTCTGTTGCTTGCCGATGAAGCCGATCAGCTCACTGCGACCACCCTTTTCGATTGCGGTCGGATTGAAGGCACCGGCAAAGTGCTGCAGGGCGTCTACATTGTCGACCGGGCCGTTGCGCCGGCATACCAGGATTGCGGTTTGGGTCGAAGCATGGCGGCGGAAATCCTCGTTCAGTTGCGGCCGGATGTTCTCATGACCACCTGCACCCAGTCCGCCTCGCTCCATTCCTGGATCCGCGTCGTTCGACAGGCTTTTGCGGGGACTTTCGAAGTCTTCCCGCACTGGGAAGAGGAAGCGCTGCAACCTCTGCCAACCGCCCTCTTCGACTTTGCCGTTCGCGCTTTCCGCCGGCTCTACCTGGGAGTCGCGCGCGGGGCTCCGGAGCAGGTCGACCGGGCCGTGGCCGGCCTCTCACCCCTGCTGGTCAGGAAAGGGGTTTACGGTGAACGCTATGACACCCTGCCGTGGGAGAGGGGGGGGCGAAAAGACGCCCTCGCCCAGACGCTGGGAGCGGGTGTCGGGGATGGTGTCCTGCTCGTGGTGCTGCGCAAGGATCGGGACTCATCACTCGCAACTTTTCGAAGCAGTTGCTCATGTCCCGGTGGGACACCCGAAGACACATGCAAAGGCTCGAACCCCACTCGGCACTCGGAACTCATTACTCGGAACTTTTCCAAGCCGGAGCCAAAATGAGCTCTTCGGGCGGGTTCATGCTGGAAGAAGCCGTGCCTCCGTAGATTGGCCAAAATGCAACATCTCGAACCGAATCAACGTGCCGCCGAAATCCTGGATTCCCTGCTTGACCGGGTGCGGGCAAGCCTGCCCGCCCTGGACCGCGTCCTCACGCGCTACCAGCGGCTTTCCCTCCTCGACTACCTCAGACAGTTCTCAGTCAAAACCGGAGACTCCTTTCAGGGCCGTGAACCACTTTTCCATATCGTTTACCGTTACGCGGAACCGCTGCTGGGGGC
>CAZDKX010000446.1:0-3201 GCA_964505935.1 uncultured Syntrophobacteraceae bacterium | reverse complement strand
TGTGGCCATGATCCATGGTCAACTCCCAGAGGCGGCTCACCGACCAGGAGCGAATTTCCTCCAGGGGAAGATTTGCGGTCCATTCATCGAAACTTGCCTGATGCTCGGCGACAAGATCTTCATGGTTTCGAAGCCTGGCGAGCTGAACGTTGTACGAGAGCGCCGCTCCATGCATCACCTCCGAGAACAGCCGTGCATGGGTCAGGAGTTCTTTATGCTGTTCGGAAAAGCTGCCGTAGTCCGGATGTTCCCACGGAGCTTGGGTGTCGGCGGGTTCGCAGTGCAGTGCCAAGAACGAGAGGAGACTGTTGGGGCAAGCGACCTGGATGCGATCCCGAATAAATTCGGCTTCTTCCCTGGATAAAGCGAAGTTCACCGCCCCCGGAAAGTCTTCCGGAGGTGCTGGCAATCGAGGATGCCAACTGAGAGTGGCCATCCGCTGCTCAACGTCGATGTCGTCTCCCCGTACCTTTGCGTCTTTCTCAAGAGCCTTCAGGGTATTCCGGCGACGGTATGTTTCGTCGATGCGTCTGTGGTATTCGTCCTGCGAGAATGGCGTAATGCGTATTCCCCAGACACCGAGACCGGCCCAATAGACGGAACTGGGCAACCGCTTGAGCCTCTTTCCTGCTGTTTTTCCAAATACGCCAGCCTGATCGTCGGACTCCATCAATGGCTGAACCAGGTCCCTTTCCAGCTTGTCGGCCTGGATCGTAAAATTCTCAGCAGACAGCCGCTTCTCTTCCAGGGAATGGTAAATCCATGGCACGAAGAGCATGTATCGAAGGCGCGTCTGGATAGTGCTTGTTCCTGGGAACAACTGGTCGGCAAAGCTGTCCCGCACGGAGCCGAGCCCAAGCTCGTCACGACTTTCCTTCTCCTGGAAAAGGGAGAGGATGCGAAGCGTGCGTTCCCTCGCTTTCGAGTCATGGTCAATCCATGCAAGGACAGAAGGCATCGTTCAGTACCCCTTCCCTACAGCCACAACTGGATCGGCGTTGATTACATTAAGCTCCATTCTCGGAATTGCTCACTTCGCGAATCAATCCATCGAGGTCTTCCCGAGCCTTTTCCAGTATGAGGGATGCACATTCCATGCAGTAATTATTCTTTGCCATGTTTTCCTTGATCACCAAGCATTTATCGCCTTTGCTTATCTCGTGCTCCTTGTTGCGAGAACATTTCCGCTGGCGCTGGGCGGTTTCGAAGCAGGCGGATACGAGAAGGCGTTTCAGCTTGGGCATAGGTCATCTCCTTGAAAGGCGCTCTTGAATTTCGGCTTGGACCTCGTCACCGATTTGCTCAATCTGGTCCAGAACCTCTTCAAGTCTCTCAAAAGGAACCTCGCCCCGTGTTCCAACGCCGGCCTCGAGTCGCTGATTGACGGCTCGGTTCACAATTTGGACGACAGCCGCGTAGTTGTTGACGCTTCGCAACTCAGGATAGGCCAAGGCGATGTTCCGGCCGTTGATGGTTGCACCGATGGCATTCACGATTCGGCTTGCCAGCGCTCGGGATCGTTCGTTAAGCCTTCGTCGGGCTTCCTGGCGGCGACGCTGTGGGGTCACCGGTATCTCCAGAGGCTCCATGCTCTCCCTGGTTCTGGCCTGGATGAGGCGCTGGCGGAGGTTGTCTCGAGATAACCCGAGTGCTTCCGGATCAAGCCCCCGTCTTTGAAATTCTTCAATTAAGTCGTCAATGACAGCGTCATCCATGGGGTCCAGGTAAGCCTGCTCTATGAAATGACTAATGATTTCATCCTGGACAACCATATCCGGGGTGAGTCGTCGTCTCTGGCCCGGTTCTTCCGCAGATGGTCGCTCGTCACCTGCCTCAAGCCACCCCTGAATAAGCTCTTGGTCCTCCTGGTCGATGCGCCGAAAATCATCCCAATGACGGTCGATGTTGAGTCCCACGTGTGAGACCGCCACCCCCCGATTGTCCGGGTGCTGTGGATTGTTCTGGTGGATCACCCGCATGACCCGTCCGATGAATTGGATGTAGGGCGACAGCGACCGGAAGGGCTGGAAGATGGCAGCCACGCTCAGGTTCGGATGGTCGAATCCCTCCCCAAGCATTCGGACTTGAACGATGCAATCAATGCGGCTGCGGCGTAAATCTTGGAGCACTTCCTCGATCTGGTCCGCTGGCATGTTGCTGTGGATTTCACGCGCGTTCAAGCCGCGCTCAGAGTAGAGGGATCTCACTTGTCGGGCATGATCGACTGAACAAGCAACAGCAATTAATTGATGAAATGTACCGCTTTCCCGGAGGTGTTGAAGCCATTGGATGCTCGCATCAACGATGGACCGGTTGCACTCCGGCGCGAGGGCCACACCCCGGCTGAACCATTCCTCGTCCCGGAGTTGAAGGACCTCCTCAAGCGTGTGCCGCCTGGCGTCCCCGCGATAGGTGAAGGAGATCTCCTCGGGCGCGACGTTCACGGAGGTGATTTGCTTGATGTACCCTCGCACCATGGCGGTCCGGAATGGATAGGCATAGACCCGCTCGCCGGCAATCTCGCGTCCATCGCCTCTGAACGGCGTGGCGGTGAGGCTGACTACCTTTGCGTTAGGGAACCGCTCGAAGACCCGCTCCCAGCTTCTGGCCACGTTATGGTGCCCCTCGTCGACGAGTATCAGGTCGAAGAAATCATCCTGAAAGGTGGGAAGCCAACGGTCAGCCCGGCTGGCGAGTTGTTGAATGTTGGTGACCACGATATGCGAACTCTCGCAGTCATGAATGTTTGCATTGAGCCCATCCAATACCGCCGCATATGGCCCCTGGCTGACATCTGGAAGAACTCGGGTCGAAGTCCAGAAGCAGTCACGGCCAGAGATATCGAATGCTGTGGAAATGCCCCGACGGATCTCAAGGTTCGGCGCGATAACCAGCACTCGCCCTTGGGCTATTTCAAAAGGCAAAATGGCCATGAGCCCGGTCTTTCCGCATCCTACTGGAATCTGGAGGATCGCGTGCTCACGGCTGTTCCGGAAGTGCTGGCGGGTATGGTACCAACCGTCCACCTGCGGATCACGGAGATTGGGATTGCCCTGTATATGGGCCTGGGCCATATTGAAAAAGCTCGCAATTTCGTCGTTCGTCATGTTGCTTTCAACTCTCAGTAGTATTGCCGGATATATCCAAACGCCTTGTCGAACAGATCCTGGTCCTTGACCTGGTATTTCACGTAAATCACTT
>CAZDKX010000445.1:0-3210 GCA_964505935.1 uncultured Syntrophobacteraceae bacterium | reverse complement strand
TCGAAAAGGCCGGTGGGGACAAGGGTGCGGGCGACCACCATGCCGCCGAACAGAAGCGAAATGGAGCCGCCGGCCGTTTGCGCGGCATGCAGAAACTCTTCCCGGGTGAAAACCCCGAAGAGCAGCATGACGCTCACCCCCAGCATAGCTGCCAGCACCAGGTCCAGGAGGTTCAAGGCGATGGCGAGAATGACGCCTACAAAGACAAGAAGGGTAACCGCAACCTGCAAGTCACTCATGATGATGCTCCCGGAAAACTGAGTCTAGAGATTATCGAAAAGGAGGGGCGTACATGAGTCCCCCCTCCGTCCAGAGTCGGTTGAGCCCCCGTTCGAGCTTCAGGGCACTTTGTCCCCCCAGGTTGCGCTCGAAAATCTGGCCGTAATTGCCGACACTTTCCACGATACGGATCGCCCACCCCGGCATGATGCCCAGCGACTTGGCAATGAGTCCATCCAGGTCCTTCCAGGCCTGAGATCGAAAATCGTGCGGTTGCTCCAGTCTGGCCCGCACATTGCCCTGGGTGTAGTCCGATTCCTCTGCGCGAATGAGGGTGAAAAGGACCCACCTCACCATCGTGAACCACTCCTCGTCCCCCCGCCGCACGGCAGGCCCCATGGGTTCTTTGGAGATTTGCTCGGGCAGGATGGAATAATCTTTCGAGCCGCCCGGCGCGCGCATCTGGATGGCGGTCAGCTGCGGCCGCTCAGAGGTGAAAGCCTGGCATTTCCCGGAAAACAGCGCCTCCGCCGCCTGCGCCTGAGACTCCACCAGCAGAGGCTGGTAGGTCATGCTGCGCTGCCTGAAGGTGGCGGCCAGATGCACCTCGTGAGTGGAGCCCTTGACCACGCAAATGGTGGCTCCATTCAACTGGTGGAGCTCCTTCACGCCGCTCGATGCGGGAACTATAAACCCCTGCCCGTCATAATAGAGCACGCCGGCAAAGAGAATTCCCAATACCGCTTCGCGCTCGAGGGTCCAGGTCGTGTTGCGGACGAGGACATCAAGCTCGCCGGCCTTCAGCGCGGGAAACCGGGCAGCGGCGCTCAGAGGGACATATTCCACTTTGGCGGGATCGCCGACGACCGCGGCAGCCAGGGCCCGGCAAAAATCCACATCCATGCCCGACCATTGGCCGTCAGCATTCTTCAGGGAAAACCCCTGGATGCCGTCGCTGACCCCGCAGCGAAGCTTCCCTCGCGCCTTGATGCGGATCAGCGTGTCGCCGGCTTCCGCCACGGCGGTGGGAACGGCAAGCGAATAGAGGACCAGAACGACCAAGACGGTTTTTACCGCTCTTCGCAACAGATCCACAACATTCCCCCTTTCAGGAATTCAAAATGAACCTCAACAGCACGAGGCAAGAGGCTCTCAGGGTTCATATTATCCATGATCCGTGGTCGCCTGCCGCCAGCAAGTGATCTGTCCGCCCCCAGGACAGCACTAACTCTTTTCGCCTTCCTTCCGTGCCTTTCCCAACCTCTCCGCAACGCCTGTGTCCATGATGCGAAGGGCTGGCGCGACGTAGTCCGCCGGGAGATAGCTTTCGGGGATCGTCGTGGCGTTGCCGTCCCGCAGTTGTGCATAATGCGGCGACAAGATTTCCACACCTCCTTCATTGAACTTATCCTGGATGTTCTGGTGAAGCTCGGAGTAGATCCTCGGCATGAACTGGGGGGAATCGGTATAGGCATTCAGTTCGTAGGAAACGTAGAAATCGTTCAGGGCGGTCTGCAGGACGAAGGGCTGAGGCTCCTTGAGGATGCGGCTGGTAGCCTTGGCAGCTTCGATCAAGAGTCCGTGCACGGTTTGCCAGGGGGCGTCATAGCCGATGGTTAGGCTCGTGTGCAGGATCACCCCTTCGCCCCTGGCCTGCTGGCTGTAATTGACAACCTGGCTGCTGAGGATAGTCGCATTGGGGATGGAGATCTCCACATTCTTGAAGGTCTTCAACCGGGTGACCATCAGTTTTCTTTGTAGGACAATGCCCGTGGCTTCGCCGATTTTCACCACGTCCCCTTCCCGGAAAGACCTCATGTAGATGAGGCTCAGTCCTGCCGTCATGCCAGCTATGGCCGACGTTGACCCCAGGGAGAAGATCACGCCCATGAAAATGGAGATACCTTTGAAGGCAGGGGACTCCGACCCCGGAATGTAGGGGTAGGCAACGACCAGGGCAAAAGCGATGATCAGCAACCGGATGATTTTGTAGCTGGGCTCCGCAACTTCCGCATCCAGGTCCCCGATGGTGACCTTTCCCTCCTGTACCTGCTGGAAGAAGAACTTGAGGGTCTTCAAGACATAGCGTGTGATAAGAATCAAAACCACGATAAAGGTAAGCCCCGGCAGTTGATCGACAATGGCGTTGCCGATCATGCCGAGTGCCGCCAAGACATAATCGTAGACCGTCAGAGCGATTCGCCGAGTGGCAGGGAAAAAGCTCAACCCCAACTGGAAATAGGTGAACACGAGCAGCAGCAGCACACCCAGCCGGATAAGCCTCACCATCCCCAAAATGAGGACCTTGATGCGGCTTGCCGTGAAGAACTCAAAGGTTCCGAACCGAACGGACGGGATGCGGCCGGTTTCGCGAACAGTCTGCCGGAGCTTGTGGATGGAGCGGTTCAACAAATAGATCAGGGCCACCAGAATTACAGTGGAAAGGAGCGTCAGTCCCAGGCCGATGACAATGTTGCTGATGCTGCGCTCCTCCCGGTAGGCTTCAATAGCTTGTTGAATTCTCAGAGCGTGGGCATTGGCCAGGGCTTCGCGATCCTGCCCCTCGGCCTTGGCATCAGCATCAAAGAGGGCCATGATGAAGCGCCCATCCCCGGAAATCTCCGTGGCGAATCCGAGATCGCTGGTCGTGATCCGTTCCGGCCGAAAAGTGTAGTCGGAGGCAAGCTCTTTGATGCGAGCCGCAATCTGAGCGGCCCGCAATTCAGGGGTAAAGGCCTTGGTTCCGGCCTGGATCGTAAAGAGGAGCTTGCCGTCCAGGTCAACCGGTGCCTGGGGTGGTTTGGAATCCTCCTCGGCCAGGGCCAAGGGGATGCCCACCATCATCAAGAAAACGACCGTAAGTGCCGCTCGGACCATCTTCATACACTGTTATCCATCCATAAGGTTTCGTTTGATTCGCTTCGGTTTTCTACCCCAACCATTCACAGCTGACGGCAGCAGCACAATCAGGCAGACCCATCAGAAGCCTGC
>CAZDKX010000444.1:0-3255 GCA_964505935.1 uncultured Syntrophobacteraceae bacterium | reverse complement strand
TGGAACCGTTTTCCAACGGGCGCCTGATCCATACCGTCTACGTTGAGAGGCAGGCAGCGGCGGCTCATCTTGATGATATTGTTCATGATATCGGCCTCATCTACCTGAGCCCGGAAAGTGCCTTGTCGCCTCTGATTCGCAACAATACGCTTTCCGTGCAGGAGGCCTTTTACGCGATGAGCGCCACGAGGTTTACCCATCAATTCCTGAGCAGCTTTGGTCCGGAATACCTGGCCCTGACGACGGTGCTCAAGGAGCGGCCGGACCTGACGGACATCCTGAAGGGATTGCGGACGCGTCTGGTCAAGGATTCCTACACGGAAGACCGGATTCTTCAGACCATTCTGCATTATCCCGACAAAGTCAAAGAGCTTTATGCTCACTTCGCCTGCCGCTTCAACCCGGAAGGGCTCACCGCCACAGAGGAATGCCGGCCGAAACTGGCCGAGGTCCCCATTGAGATCGACCGCGGGATCCTGGAGTTCTTTCTGCTGTTCAATAACGCCGTGCTGAGGACCAACTTCTACAAGAAAGCGAAGTCCTCCCTGGCTTTCCGTTTGAACCCGGCGGCTTTCTTGGACGCGATCGCCTACGAGGAAACCCCCGAAGGCTTGTTCATGATGCTCGGCAAGGAGTTTTACGGCTTTCATGTCCGGTTTCGGGATATCGCCCGGGGTGGCATCCGCATTGTGAAATCCCGCGATGCCCAGAACTACGAACAGAACGCGGACTTCATTTTCGATGAAAACTACCAGCTGGCCTCGACCCAGCAGCGCAAGAACAAGGACATCCCGGAAGGCGGCGCCAAAGGGGCGCTTATCCTCAACCTGGATGCCCAGGAGGCAGGAGAACCGGCCTTTGAGAAATACGTGGACGGGCTGCTCGATGTACTGTTGCCGGATGATTCCGCAAAGGATTACCTGGGCAGGGAGGAGATCCTCTTTCTGGGGCCGGATGAAGGGACCGCGCACGTCATGGACTGGGCCTCGCAACATGCCCGGCAAAGAGGCTACCAATTCTGGAAGGCGTTTTCGACGGGTAAATCCTCGGAAAACGGCGGGATTCCCCACGACCTCTATGGCATGACCACCAATTCCGTCCACGAGTATCTGCTGGGGATCCTTGCCAAGCTGGGTCTCGAGGAAGAGCGCATTACCAAAGCCCAAACCGGTGGTCCGGACGGCGACCTGGGAAGCAACGAGATCCTCTTTTCCAAGGATCAAACGCTCTGCATCGTGGATGGCAGTGGGGTGGTGTATGACCCCAGGGGTCTCAACCGCGAGGAACTGACGGCGCTGGCGAAACAAAGGCAAATGGTCGAGCATTTTGATCGAACGAAGCTCTCCCCCGCCGGGTTTTTTGTTCACGTCAACGACCGCAATGTGACGCTGCCCGACGGCACCGAGGTGAGCAGCGGCATGGAATTTCGCAACAATTTTCATCTCAATCCGATGCTCAAGGCCGACTTCTTCGTGCCCTGCGGGGGGCGCCCCGCCTCGGTCAACATCCGCAATTGGAGGCAATTGCTGGATAAGGATGGCACGCCCCGCTTCAAGTATATCGTGGAAGGGGCGAACCTGTTTCTCACTCAGGAGGCGAGACTCGCGCTGGAGAACGTGGGGGTCATTGTCTTCAAGGATGCTTCGACGAACAAGGGGGGAGTGACCTCTTCCTCGCTGGAGGTGCTTGCCAGCCTGGCGCTCACCGATGAGGAGTATGCCGGCAGGCTGGTCGTTCAAAATGGAAAGGTCCCTGAATTTCGGGAAGCTTACGTACGGGACGTGGTGAACATCATCAGAACCAACGCGCGCCTGGAATTCGAGGTGCTCTGGAAAGAACACGGTCAGAGGAAGGTGCCGCTTTCCGTGCTTTCCGACGAACTGAGCAACAAGATCAACAAGATCACGGACGCCGTCAGCCGATCCTCGCTCAGCAAGGACCCTGACCTGAGCGCCAAGGTCCTCGGGAAACACTGCCCGCCGACTCTCGTGGAGGCCATTGGGATTCAGGAAATTTACAGCCGGGTCCCGCCCAATTATACGCAAGCGGTCGTTTCCTCCTGGCTTGCCAGCCACTTCATCTACACGCGCGGTTTGGATGCGGGTGAAGTGGATTTCCATGAATTCCTGACCGAGGTTCGCAAGGGATGACTTGTCAGGGGGAGGTGCATCAAGAGAGCGTTACCGGTTGTAGAGCGATTGATCGCAAAACCAGGAGCGATTTAAGGAGATGAGCCATGGCGAAACAAAAACTGAAGGAACACCGGATCAATCGGGAATGGTGCAAGGGGTGCGGCATCTGCATCGCCTTCTGCGCCAAGAAGGTCCTGGAAATGGACGAACTGGACAAGGCCGTTCCCGTGCGACCCGAGGATTGCGTGGTATGCAGGCTCTGCGAGATGCGCTGTCCGGACCTTGCCATTGAAATCGTGGCGGAAGAAAAAGCAGATGCGGAGGATATCGGATGAGCGGCAGCGGGATTCCTCCCGGGGACGCCCAAGACTGGAATTTTGACGCCACTTCTCAAAGACAGGATGAGCCATATGAGCAACCATATCAGGTTTGTACAGGGTAACGAAGCGTGCGTCGAGGGGGCGCTGTATGCCGGGTGCAATTTCTTCGCCGGCTACCCGATCACCCCTTCGACCGAGATTGCCGAACAGTTGTCTTCGAGGCTGCCGAAGGTCGGCGGCAAGTTCATTCAAATGGAAGATGAAATCGCCTCCATGTGCGCCATCATCGGGGCCTCGCTCACCGGATGCAAGGTCATGACCGCCACTTCCGGCCCGGGCTTCTCGCTGAAGCAGGAGGCGCTCGGCTACGCCATTATGGCTGAAATCCCGTGTGTGATTGTCAACGTTCAGCGCGGCGGGCCGTCTACCGGCATCCCCACTCACGTCCACCAGGGCGATGTCAACCAGGCACGCTGGGGGACCCACGGCGACCATGCCATCGTGGTCCTCACCGCCTCCAACCACCAGGATGTGTTCACCATGACGGTGGAAGCCTTCAACATCGCCGAAACCTACCGCACCCCGGTGGTGCTCCTCTTCGACGAGGTGGTGGGGCACATGCGCGAGCGGCTGGTGTTGCCGGAACCGGGAGAGCTGCCCATCGTCGAGCGCCTGCACACCTCGGTCAAACAGGGGGTCAATTACCACCCCTATCTGGCCCGCGAGGACGGGCGGCTGCCCATGTCCGATTTCGGCGGCGTGCACCGCTACAACGTGACGGGCCTCTATCACGACATGTGGGG
>CAZDKX010000443.1:0-3260 GCA_964505935.1 uncultured Syntrophobacteraceae bacterium | reverse complement strand
TCTGTCCGGAAACAAAATATGAAAAATTATACAGCATCACCTCCTCTTTGAATAGGGGAGCGCAGGTACCCGCTGCCAATGTGGTGATGCGGGGAAACGGGGAAGCGGAAAAACGAAAAGAAAAAGACGGGGCGGCGGTGAAGCGGAAGACGGTGAGGCGTGAGGGGTGAGCGGGGGAGCCAACAGGCAAAAGCGTAAGACGATGAATGACACTTCTCGGACAGATTGCTTGACCCTTCCAAACCGGTTCCGGCCCAAAGCAAATCTGGCAGGGTCGCCCTCGCAGTTTCCATACCCGGATGAGGTCTTAGAAAGGGTGTAGAGAAGACGGTGGATGAGTAATCGCCCAAGGGGTGAAGTGGATGATTGTGGAAGATGCAGATTGCGCGCTTTTCTGTTATGATCGATAGAAGCGAGATTGGTTGTAAACTCAGGGGCTGTTTATAGGGCGCTGATTGGGAGTAACAGTAAGATGGGTGGAGCGGGAGAAAATGAGAGTCGGTACACCTAAAGATCTTTGCGGCAGTCAGGAATCGGGCTCAAGAAATGTAGTAAGGGGGGTGGCACATGGAACCGTGGATACTTCGCATCATCGAGGAATTGCGGGCACGTATCGCTGAAAGATTCCTCCTGCGTGAACTGAGGGTGTTCGGCTCATCAGCACGTGGTGATCGCAAAACCGGATCCGACATCGATGTTCTGGTATGCCTCGCCGAAATGAACCGAACCATTGAGGAGGAATTGTTCGATATCGCATATGAGCTCGAGCTAAAGCACGACTGCCTCATTGACCTGATCGCTGTCGGTGAAGAGGATCTCATCGGGACGGGCCCATCAGCACCCATCTACAAGACAATCCTGGCAGAAGGCATTGCCGTATGAGGTCCGAGGAGATCCAGGCTCTAATTGCCTACCGGATGCAACGATCCCAGGAGTCCCTTCAGGCTGCCGAAATCATGTTTCAAAATCAAATGCTTACCTTTGCAATGAATCGAATTTATTATGCTATGTTCTATGCTGTACAAGCGTGCGTCGTCCTGAACGGGGTTTCGTATTCCAAACACGGGCAGGTTAAGGCCTACCTGAATCGCCGGCTGGTCAAGACCGGTGTTTTGCCCGTGGAATTGGGCAGACTCTACAACAAGGCTTTCGAGTATCGCCAGAAATTCGATTACGTCGACTTCACGGAACCTGATCCGGAGATGGTTGCCTGCTATCTGAAAGACGCCCGGCATTTTGTGGCCACCGTAGCGGAACACCTCCAAGAGAGGAAAGAGCAGGAACGATAACAACAGCCCCCGGCTCAGAGCGTATGGATACGAGGTGACCCCAGGTCCGGTGTCACCGGTAAGGCCTTATCCCTGGTATTCAACACAATTCGCTCCATCCCACCCACGAAGGCCCGCAACTCGCGGTTTCACGTGACCACAACCGCCTGGTGATCGTTGGCACAGGCGAGTGCAAAACAATCGGCAAAAGAGCGCCGATGTTCCGGCTTGATTTCTGCAGCCTGCCACAAAGGCTTACGCACGCCTCCGGGAGATTGATGATGCCAGGACCGGCTTACCGATTGACGCACCTGGGCGGAGAGACCTGCGTGACGGGGTCGTGTCACCTGGTGCAGGCGCAGGGGCTCAATATCCTGGTGGATTGTGACGCTGTGCAGGGAAATGATCGTGCAGTGGCCATGGACGATTGGCCGGTACCTCCTTCGGCCATTCATTACGTGCTGCTCACCCATGCCCATATCGACCACGTCGGCAACCTGCCGCGGCTGCTCAGTGAGGGGTTTGGAGGGGAAATCCTGGCGACCCACCCCACCAGGGCGCTGTTGCGGCCCATCCTGAAAGACGCCATGAGCTTCTCGGCCATGGGCGAAAAGGAAGCCGAACACACGGCAGAGGGTATCGAGCGGCTGACCTGAGGCGAAGTCTGTCGAGAGCGATAAGAGCCGTGACAAAGGTGGGCGCAAGAAGGCTTGGTTCTTTGCGAAATATATCTGATCAGCTAGCCGATGACAGAATGGACAGCGGTGGGTTCAAAAACTGCTGCAGGCATCACCGAAAAAATCAACCCACCGGACCCGCCTAACCGCTCATACCTGGGTCCATTCTTCTTCGGCGATAGCACACCATCTCCAGATGTTCACTTTCGCCATGAATCGAATTGACTACGGCACTCCCGTCGGTCTGCTCAACCCTTCCCCCCGTGCCGCAGTCTCAAGCTTTTCGTCAAAGGTCAGCAGCACCAACTCAGGCAGTTGCTCCTGAAGGCTCTTGGCGGTCGCGAGATGCCACAGATCCGCACCACGCACAGGCCATTTCAAGGCAAGCCGAGAGATCTCCGCCCACTGCGGTCCCATGTGCAGCCGCCGCCAGGGACCTTGATGGAGAGCCTCAATCGCCGCTTCGGTGAGAACATCCACCAGCAGGCGCTCCCTTCGCATACGAGCAATGACTGCACACGTCTCCGTATAGGAAAGAGTCGAGATAAAGTGGAAACCTTTCCGTTTGGCCCAGCCCTGCGCATCAACACTGTGGCTGTCCTCAAAAAGCACGGAAAGAATTGCCGATGCGTCCCAATAAATGGGTAACACCTCAGTCTCGCCGGTCATGACTACCCTCGCGATCCTCTTTCAGGAGTCTCTGCGCCACTTCCCCGCTAACGGGGATCAGCGGCGGCAAAGTCCGATGGTGTTTTGCTGAAATTGATTCGACAAGCCCCATTTCCTCCAGTTCCTTCATCCGCACAGCCAACGGGAGAGCTTCCTTCGGCAGTGGCACGATCTTGCCGACCGGCCGACCTCGCTCGGTGAGAAGAATTTCGTTGCCCTTCTGAACCATCTTCATGAGTTGGCTCAAACGGGCTTTGGCTTCCCGAATGCCAACGCTCATGCTCGAAACCATGCCGGCATCCTCCTTCCATCAATGAGAGTCCTGTGGTCACTTCCATTATGAGGCCATTCTAACTGAGTGTGGTTTTTCGTCAAGGGCAGGACGGTGAAGCGTTGTTGTCCTTCAAATTAATCTGACCAACCGCCACAAATCGCTGCATCCATTGCCACCTGCAGTCTATGCTGCCCTTCTTGCCTGTCAGCGTGGCACGACTGTCGGGTTTCTTTACAATCCCGGTTTACTACTCACTTGAGTGAACATTTCAAGCCTGCCATTGCGTGAGGCGTGAGGCGTGAGGCGTGAGGCGTGAAGCGTGAGGCGGAAAAAGGGTTAGTGCGTGAATGAGAAGAATGGTCTTTTCGAAGT
>CAZDKX010000442.1:0-3285 GCA_964505935.1 uncultured Syntrophobacteraceae bacterium | reverse complement strand
ATGGGCATCGATTCCAGCGGGGTCGCCTCCGCCGTCGCCCCGGTGATGAAAGAGCTCAAGACGCCCCTGATCATCACGCATGCCGCGGTCCCGGATGTTACGGGAACTCTCTGCAACCGCTACACCTTTCGGATCGACCTGAATGTCAATCAGAACGTGGGCATGGCGGCGGCCATCGCGGCCGACCTGAAAGCCAAAACGTGGAGCACCGTCGGGCCGGATTACTCATTCGGGCACCAGTCCTGGGAATACTTTCAGAAATACCTGGCGAAGAGAAAACCGGGGGTGACCTTCCTGCCGGATGCCGAGGTGGCCTTCCCCCCGCCTGCCACCACGGATTTCTCGGCCTTCATTACCAAGGTGATGAATTCGAAGGCTGATGGGGTCATCATCTCGCTGTGGGGCGGTAATTTGATCGACTTTGTCCGGCAGGCTTCCGATATGGGCTTTTTCGACGGCAAGCGCGAAGTGCTCATGACGCTGGGAGCCGCCACCGAAGTGCTCACCGCCCTGAAGGACAAAATGCCCCTGGGAATCTGGGTCGGTACCCGCTACTGGTTCCAGGCCAACGACAGCCCTGTCAACAAGGCTTTTGTGGACGCTTATAAGAAACGGTTCGAGGTCTTCCCCTCCTACAACGCCCACGGCGCCTACGCTGCGGTGAAAGCCTACGCCGCTGCCGCCAGGAAGGCCGGCTCCGTTGACAAAGAAAAGATTGTCAACGCTCTCGAAGGGCTTTCCCTCGAGCTGCCCATCGGGACAACCGTCATCCGCGCGGAAGATCACCAGGCCATCAGTGACGGCACCTGGGGTCAAACCGCCGCCGACCCGGCCATGCCCATCCGAATCCTCAAACCGATGAAGCATTTCGCGGGCAAGGATATCACGCCGTCGGTGGAGGAAACGGGCTGTAAGATGAAGTAGCAACCGACCAGTAGCGAGGCTTTATTTTGGAAGGGACCCTGGCTAACGTCCTGAACGGTCTGTCCTGGGGGATGCTCCTGTTCCTGATTTCGATGGGTCTGACCACGGTCTTCGGTGTGATGGGGGTATTGAACTTTGCCCACGGCTCCCTCTTCATGCTGGGGGCTTACCTTTGCATGCAGTTCGTGCGCTGGCTTGGCTCCTTCTGGGTGGGACTGCTTCTCGGCCCACCGCTGGTGGCGGGACTCGCGGTGTTCATCGAACGCTTCCTGCTGCGGCCCCTATATGGCAGGGATGTGAGCTTCCAGCTCCTGCTGACCTTTGGGCTCATGCTCTTTCTGGATGATGGCGTAAGGCTCGTCTGGGGGGCTGCCTATCATGTGGTCAATCCGCCCGAGATGCTCGCCGGGGTGGTTCCCTTCTTCTCCCAGACTTACCCGGTCTACCGCATTTTCCTGGTCGTTCTTGGTCCTCTGGTGGGCGCGGCGCTCTGGGCCTTTTTCGCCTTCACCCGCTGGGGCAAGACCCTGCGGGCGGCGGCTATGGACCGGGAAATGGCCGAAATCGTCGGCGTGCGCGTGCCGCTGATGTTCACCGCGGTCTTCGCCTTCGGCGCCTGGCTGGCCGCCCTCGGCGGCGCCCTGGCCGCGCCGCACCAAAGCGTCGGGCCCGCCATGGGGGAGCACATCATCATCGAGAGCTTCATTGTGGTGGTCATCGGCGGGATGGGGAGCTTCCCCGGGGCCTTCGTGGGGGCCCTCATCCTCGGCCTGCTGAGCTCGTTTGGGACGACGTTGATGCCTGACGTGCAGATGGCCCTTCCCTATATCCTGCTGGCGTTCGTCCTGCTGACTCGACCTCGAGGGCTTTTCGGAGAGGAGATCTGACGTGCAACCCGTCCGTCGCGGCCCCGTGATCACGGCCCTCACCCTACTCGCAGCCCTCCTGGTGGCGCCCTTCTGGTTGTCGATCTACTGGGTGATCATCCTGACCGAGATCCTGACCATGAGCCTCTTTGCCATGAGCTTCAACCTGCTTTTCGGGTATACAGGCTTGCTCTCTTTTGGTCAGGCCGGGTTCTTCGGGGCCGGCGCCTATTTTGCGGTGCTCACCCTCATCCACGGCCCTGCTTCCCTGTGGGCCGCCCTGGCTGCCGGGTCCCTCGGCGCGGCGGTCCTGGCGCTGGTGATCGGTTGGCTGTGCGTGAGACGCGATGAGATCTATTTTGCCATCCTCACGCTCGGCTTCGGCATGATGCTGTTCACCGTGGCCCACAACTGGCGATCGGTGACCGGGGGCAGCGACGGGCTTGGCAACTTCACCCTGCCGGAGCTCGGCCTTTTCGGCTGGCATATCTCCATGTTCAATCCCAGACATTTCTATTTCCTTGTCCTGTTCATCGTCACGGTCGGGGTCCTGGTCCTCTTCAGGGTGGTCCGGTCTCCCTTTGGCTTGCTGCTGAAGGGGACCCGGGAAAACAGCATGCGAGTCTCCTTTGTCGGCGCCAACGTCCGAGCGCTGCGCCTGTTCGCTTTCGTTGCCGCCGGCGCCCTCGCCGGCCTGGCCGGTGCCCTGTTTGCCTTTTTCAACCGTATTGCCTCCCCGGAGATGCTGCACTGGGCCTTCTCCGGGAAAGCGGTGCTGATGACGATTCTCGGTGGTTCGGGCGTATTTCTCGGACCGGCGGCGGGGGCCGGCATCTTCTTTGTGCTCGAACATTACATCACGGCCTATACCACCAACTGGATGATCATTCTGGGGGCAATCCTGATGGTCCTGGTGCTGCTCTTTCCCAAGGGTGTGCTGGGCAGCCTGCTGGAACTTCGTAGCAAAGGTCGGGGATGATGACGGGCCCAGCTATTTTGGAGGTCCGGAACCTCAGCCGCAGCTTTGGCAGATTCCAGGCGCTGAGCGACGTCTCGCTCTTGCTGGAGAGCGGCAGGCTGAGCGCCCTCATTGGACCCAACGGGGCCGGTAAGACCACCTTCTACAACGTCGTTTCCGGCCGTTATCGCCCGACTTCGGGCAAGGTCCTGTTTGCAGGCCAGGATATCAGCGGGTGGCCAAGCCACCGCCTGGTGGGCATGGGGCTGCTCCGGTCGTTTCAGATAACCAACATTTTCCCCGCCCTGACGGTCCTCGAAAACGTCCTGGTCCCACTCGTGGTCCATCATCGAAAGAGTTTTTCCTGCCTGGAAACGATGGGAAAACGCCGCGATCTCGCTGAGGAGGCGGAAGCAATCCTCGAACGGGTAGGTCTCAGCGGTCGCTCGCACCGAACGGTCTCCACCCTGCCCTACGGCGACAAGCGGCTGATCGAAATCGCCATCGTCCTGGCTCGGCGCCCCCGCCTGGTCCTCC
>CAZDKX010000441.1:0-3289 GCA_964505935.1 uncultured Syntrophobacteraceae bacterium | reverse complement strand
TTCAGGTCCGCGAGGATCTCACTGTAGACTTCCGAAAGCTCCTGAGCCTCACGGGGGGTGAAGATGGTCCCCTGCCGCAGGGCCTTGTGAGCCGCGGCCGACCCGATCGCGCCGGCGAGGCATCGTTCCACCTCGTTATGCAGCTCCACCAGCTGAACAATGGAAATCTGGCCGGCGTCCTGCATGCCTGTATGCAGGAGGCATTTCTGCACCATCGCCGCCGCTTCCGGTTCGGCAAAATACTGGCCAAGGACCTTCTCGATTTCGCCGAGCTTGGGCGCCAGTCCGATGTAGGCGTCCCTGCGGCGGGCGTGTCGCAGGGGCGCTGCAGTTTCGAGGATCCCCACGAACTCTTCAGCCAGGCTCCGGTCCTCGTCGCCTTCCTCGGCATAAAGGGAGCCTGCCACATAGAAGCCGATATTGAAGATCATGGTCCATAGCACGGCGTGGCTCAGCGGATTGAAGCCCGTTAGGCCGAAAAGGGCTTCGGGATTGAGGAGTGCCATGCCCCACGGTCCGTCTTCGAGCAGCGTCTGGGGCAGCCAGCCGCTCTTCACAAAGGATGGCAGGAGCAGCGTGTAGCACCACACGCTGAAGCCCCCGGCGAGGCCCAGCAGGGCGCCGGTTTGGTTTCCCCGGCGCCAGAAAAGGCCACCCAGAATGGCGGGAGCAAACTGGAGGACCGCAGCAAAAGAAATGAGCCCAATGTTGACCAGCATGTACGACTCGCCGATGCGCTCCTCGAACCAGTAGCCGATGAGAATGAAGCCGGCCACCGCACCCCATCGGCATTTCAGAAGATGGCGCTTGATGAACGCCAGTGAGGGAAGCCCCTGCACCAGGGGAAGCAGCAGATGGTTGGTGATCATGGTGGCCATGGTTACCGAGCAGATCATGATCATGCCGGCGGCAGCGGAAAAACCTCCGATGAAGACCAGGAGTGAGAGCCATGGCTTATGATGATGGAGGGGGATGCGCAAAACAAAGGTGTCCGCCTCATGAAGCGGTTGGCCTTCGAGCAGGCCCGCCGCCGCGATGGGGAGGACAAACAGGCTGACCAGGAGCAGGTAGAGGGGCAGGAGCCACATGGCCGTGAGGATGTGTTGCTCGTCTCGGTTCTCCACCACCGCCACGTGAAATTGCCGCGGCAAAAACAGGATCGCCGACATGGAGAGGATGAGGTACCCCATCCAGGTCACATAGGCCGTTGCGTCCTGCTTTCCAAAGGTGAGCAGATCATGGAAGGGGCTCTCGGAAAGCCGGCGGAGGAGATCGCCAAAGCCGTCGTTCAGGAAGTACGTGACAAAGATGCCAACGATGAGCAGGGCCAGCAATTTGATGACGCATTCCACCGCCAGGGCCATCATCATGCCTTCGTGGCGTTCGGTGGGGTCCAACCGCCGCACGCCGAGGATGATGGTGAAGACGGTCATGAGCACCACCACCACGGGGCCGACGTCCTTGCTGATCCAGGAGGAGGTGCCGCCGGCGGTGATGATTTCGAAGGTGGAGATGATCGCCTTCAGCTGGAGTGCGATATACGGCGTAATCCCCACCAGGGCAATCACGGTGACCAGCGCGGCGATGGCTTGGGATCGCCCGTAGCGGGCCGAGATAAAGTCGGCGATACTGGTGATCCGGCGGGTGTTCTTGAGATGAACCAGCCGGCGCAGGATGGACCACCAGAGCATGATGGCAAGGGTCGGGCCAAGGTACATGGGCAGGAAGAGAAACCCGGAGGTCGCCGCCTGACCCACGCTCCCGTAATAGGTCCAGGCGGTGCAATAGACGGCGAGGGAAAGCGAATAAACATAAGCGTTGTTGGCCGGGCTTCTTCCTGCCGCCGATTTCCGCTCCACCCACAGGGCAATCAGGAACAGGCCTGCCATATACAGGCAGAAGACCGTCAGGACCATGCCGGAATCAAGCACGGGGTTCCTTCCTCTGCTTATCGTCATCCCCGGCGGCAGGCTTACTGCGGCCGATGCAGCTCAGGAGAAAGAGGAGCAGGATGGCAAAGGCCCAGAAGGCATAGACGTAAGCCAGGAAGGCCTCCGGGGGCCTGAACCGAAACATCCCCAGCAAAGGCCAATTGAGGAGTGCAAAGCCGAGGAAAAACAGCAGGGTATGAAACTCCGGCTGCCGCAACAGATTTCTCAGGCGTCTCATGCGGCTTCTCTCCTCGCTCGGCAATGAGCCAAGCACGGTACAAGGCAACTGAGCCCTTGCCCAAAAGCAGAATCGGCGTCACCACGAAGGATAGGATCAGGTATTTCGAACGTCTTCGCAGTGCTTCTCGTGCCTGCATGGATGGGCTATGGTCAAGCGGTAACCATACGATAAAGAATCTGACCAGACAGGTCAATAAGTCCGCCCATCATATGGTCACTATTATCGCGCCACAGAATCAAGTGACCATCACCACCGAACGTCATTCCGGCATGCTTTTAGCCGGAATCCAGAGAAAAGCCTGGACAAAAGCCGGGATAGCGGCTCTAGGCTTGAAACTTGCCGGGACAAGCTTTGCCGGTAGGACGAACCATGGGCGGTCACTCATTTCTGTCGAGGCGTACGATGATTTGGGGCGTTGTCGTCAGGATTAGAAGAGTGTACTCTTGGTATCACTTGATCCAAATCCTCGGTTCCGTGCTGTCATTGGGGGCCACTCATATTCGGGAGCATCTTAGTCCATGGATAATCTCCGTGTAGCAACCCGGGAGCCCATCCTGCTGCTCACCCGAGCGGCAGATAAGCTGGTGAGCCTGCAGCCGGGCGAGACGATTCGGGCTCAGGTGGCGGAGGTGCTCCCTGGAGGTGAGGTGAACCTGCGGATTCAGGGCAACCTGTTTCATGCTCGATCAACGCTCCCGCTTCCGCAAAATGCCAGTGTGCTCCTCCGCGTGGTTGGTCGGCAAACGGCCGAAGGTGCTCCCGAAGTTCGCCTCCAGTTCCTGGAAATGATCGCCCAGCCGGAAGCAGGCAGGATGGTACAGGGCCCGGTCGCCGATCCTTTGCAGGCATTGACGCAGGAGCTGGCATCCAATCTTGCTGCCAGGACTCAGGGGCCAACCGGGCTGGCTGCGACCGTAGAGCGGCTGTTGAAAGCGCTCCCCGAGGATGTCTCGAAGATGCCGGTGCAGACTCGTGAGCAACTCCTGACCCTGCTCCAGACCAGTCTGAGGACCACCGGACAAAGCATTCAAGACCGAGTGAACACGCTCCTGCAGCGATTCACCGGCCAGGATTCGCCGCCGATGCGTGAGCTGGCCGGCATCAGGCAGCAGGTCTT
>CAZDKX010000440.1:0-3293 GCA_964505935.1 uncultured Syntrophobacteraceae bacterium | reverse complement strand
TGGTCCAGGACGGCATTGAGCACCCGACCGTCGTTGCCGACCACCGCTGCGCCCAAAGTAGCCCGCTGGTGCAAATCCTGGTCCTCGACTTCCGCCACGGCGGCATTGAAGCGGTGGCGGCTCTTTTCCACGAGGCTCTTGACCACCCGTCGCTTCTCTTTGAGCGACTGGTTGCCATGAAGCCTGAACTGAATGCGCACAATCCCTACGGTCATAATGACTCGAACCTGAAAATCACCAAGTTTGCCCGTTTTGGATAGAAGGCGGCATTATTACGGGAGCGGTCTTCCTGCCGCGAGTAACGCTCCCATCGCGGCTGGAAAGCCGCTCGCACATGGTCACATGACTATTACCCTTCACGCCTCACGCCTCACGACTCACCCCTCACCAGGCGCTTCCAGCACCGGCTTGACCTCTTTGAGCTCATAAGCCTCGAGAATATCGCTCACCTTGATGTCGTTGAAATTTTCTACGCCCACACCGCACTCGAAACCTGCTTTGACTTCCTTGACGTCATCCTTGACCCGCCTGAGGGAGGCGATCTTGCCGTCGTTGATCACCACTTGATCCCGCAGGACCCTAACGCGGGAGCCTCTCTCCAAGCGTCCGTCCAGGACATAGCAACCGGCGATGGTGCCGACTTTGGGCACATGAAACGTCTGGCGCACTTCGGCTCGGCCCAGGACATTCTCCTGGTAGACCGGTTCGAGCATGCCGGTCATGGCGTCCTTGATTTCGTTCAGCAGATGGTAGATGACGTCGTAGTAGCGCAGGTCCACGTGTTCCTGTTCCGCCAGTTCCTGGACCTTGGCATCGGCGCGCACATTGAAGCCGATGATGATGGCTTTGGAAGCGGAGGCGAGCATCACGTCGGTCTCCGTGATCGCGCCCGTGGCATTATGGATCAGGTTGATCTTGACTTCCGACGTGGAAAGTTTGAGCAGGGAATCGCTGATGGCCTCCTGAGAACCGTGAACGTCGGTTTTCAAGATGATGGGAAGCTCTTTGATCTCACCTTCTTTGATTTGGTCGTAGAGGTTTTCCAGGCTCACCTTGGTGGTGCGGGAGAGCTCTTTCTCGCGGAGCTTCAAGAGACGGTGTTCGGCCACCAGCTTAGCCTGCTTGTCGTCGGTGATGACGATGAAATCATCTCCGGCATTGGGGACTCCGGACAGGCCGAGGACTTCGACGGGCATCGAGGGGCCGGCCTCTTCGAGTTTCAGCCCGTGGTCGTCGAAGATGTTGCGCACCCGCCCGGAATAGACGCCGCAAACGTAGATGTCGCCGGCGCGGAGGGTGCCTTCCTGAATGAGAATGGTGGCTACGGGGCCGCGGCCCTTATCCAGCTTGGCTTCAATCACGCGCCCCCGAGCGGACTTGTTGCGACTGGCCTTCAGTTCCATGATCTCGGCCTGCAGCAGGACGAGCTCCAGGAGTTCGTCGATGCCCGTCCGCTGCTTGGCGGAAATGC
Source organism: uncultured Syntrophobacteraceae bacterium (assembly GCA_964505935.1). Taxonomy (GTDB): domain Bacteria; phylum Desulfobacterota; class Syntrophobacteria; order Syntrophobacterales; family Syntrophobacteraceae; genus JADGQM01. The sequence goes on along the minus strand of CAZDKX010000440.1, from coordinate 1,822 downwards.
CCACCATGGCGGTGTCGCCGCCCCATTCTTCGGGGATCAGCCCCTGCTCGGCCAGTTCCCGTTTAACGCGGTCCACATTGGCGTTGGCCTTATCGATTTTGTTGATGGCCACAATGATGGGCACCTGAGCGGCCTTGGCATGGTTGATCGCCTCGATGGTCTGCTGCATCACGCCGTCATCGGCGGCGACCACGAGGATGACGATATCGGTCACCTTGGCGCCGCGGGCCCGCATGGAGGTAAAGGCTTCGTGGCCCGGGGTATCGAGGAACACCACGTCGCCGTTGGCCAGGCGGACGTAATAGGCGCCGATGTGCTGGGTGATGCCGCCGGCTTCACCTTCGATGACCTTGCTGTGCCGGATGCCGTCGAGCAGTGACGTTTTGCCATGATCGACGTGGCCCATAACCGTCACCACCGGCGGCCTCAAGGTCATGTCTTCAGGACGGTTCTCCTGAATTTGCAAGATCTCCTCCTCCTCGAAGCCCACGCTTTCAACCTCGAAATCGAATTCTGAAGCGAGCAACCCCGCCGTGTCAAAATCCATAGCCTGGTTGATGTTGGCCGGGAGTCCCAAGAGTAGCAGCTTCTTCAGCACCTCGGTTGCCTTGACTCCCATCTGTTTGGCCAGATTCGCCACGGTTATGGCCTCATCGATCTTGATGCGGCGCTTGCCCACTTTCGGGACAATGGGTTCCGCGCGCAAGGCGTCCTTTACCAACGAGAGCCGATCGCGATCGCGGAGCCGTCCCCGGTCTGCCTGGGCCGCCAGTTCCTTTTTGGAATAGAGGTCCTCGCGTTCGACCACTTCTCGACGGCCGACCGGGCGGCGTTTCCGGTCCGCCGCCTCGCGCTCGAATTCTTCCACCTTGGGCTTTCTTTTCCGGGCGATTTCCTTGAGGTCCGGTTCTTCGGCCTTGACCTGCAGACGGACCGCTATGGGAGGAGCTTCAGGTTCCTCTTCCACCTCCTCTTCGGGAATGATTTCCGGGAGCCTGATGATGCGGGCCGGTTCATCCTTGCGGACCTTCTTGCGCCGACGTTTCTTACCCTTCTTGGCTTTGCCCTTCTCGCCCTCCTCCTCTTCAAGGGTTTCTTCGGCGGGTACCGAAACGGGTGCGGGAGGAGGCTGCAGTTCGTGGAGAGGGGGGATGGCTGATGGGACGATCACGGAAGGCTCGGGCACAGCCTCCATGGGTTCCCCGATGCCGGCCTGGATTGGCACCACTTCCGGGCGCTCGCCGAGCCCTTCGGGGGCAGGTACCACCTCGGTTATGGGAGGCGTGGCGGGCGGGCCTGCCTCCGCCACCGGCGGTTCGGGCTCGATAACGGGGCGGCTGGGCTCAGCCGGCAAAACTTCCGGGGGAGGAGCGGCTTCAGCAACGATCGATGGCTGGATCATTTCGTCTCTCTTGGGCATCATCTCGGGAATGACGGCAGGTTCAACGATCGGCGCTTCAGGGACGGGCGGAAAGGCTTCCGCACCCTCCTCGGGCCGGGGCGGAACCGCCTCGACTGCGGCGGCGGGACTTTCCGCAGCTTCTCCAAGGGGCATTTCCGCGGCGGGCTCTTCCTCTGCCACCCGCTTGCGGCGACGAATAACGGCACGGCCGATGCGCTTTTCTTCAACGGTCTCCGCTCTGGCTTCGGCAAATTGCTGACGCACCTTCTGCACCGTCGATTCAGTCAAGGTACTCATGTGGTTCTTGACCTGAATCCCCAACTTAAGAATCCTGTCGATCAGATCCTTGTTGTTCAAGTTCAATTCCTTTGCAAGTTCATGCACCCTCATTCGTGTCATGAATACCTCTCCCCTTGTTCT
>CAZDKX010000439.1:0-3300 GCA_964505935.1 uncultured Syntrophobacteraceae bacterium | reverse complement strand
GTCGTGCAACCTTGAACCGATCCCGTGCGATACCTCGGCGGCCGATGAAATCAGCAACTTGGCGCATGGCCGCCTCCAGCATCTGCGCGACCGCCTGGAGCAGAAGATCGAGCAAACGGTTGCCGTGGGACAGTCTGATTATCGTCTGCGGCATCTGGTGCGCCAAATCCAGCGCCTGGACACGGTGCTCGACACCCCGTCCCAGGTGAGGGCCACAGCGGACGAGCTCAGAAACCGCATCGTTCAGAACGACCGGGCCACACGCCGGCAGCTGCGGGACCGCTGGGTGCTCGGCCCGGCCGACGGCGGGGTCGAAATCTATACCGCCATCGGCTGGAAGGCTGCCAATCTGGCTGAGATTGAACGGCTTGCCGGGCGCCGCCTGGTGCCTCCCTGGTTTGTGGTGACCAATCAGGCGTTTCAGGAAGTGCTGGTCTCACCCCTGGACAAGGCCATGGGGAGTGCCGAGGGTTTCCCTCCCGAGGTCGTTACGGTCAGTGACGCAGTGGATGCCATCCTCGCGCGGGCCGATCTGACCAACTCGCAGAAATCGCGCCAGATCAGGCAGATTTGGGCGAGGATCACCATTCCGTCGGCCATTGTCGGGGAGATCCTCGCGGCCTATGACCGGCTGGCGCAAGATGCCTCCGCCGGGCTGGGTCCGGATGTTGGCGAGGGGGGACCGTTTGTCGCCATCCGCTCGTCCGGGCGTGAGGAAGATACGGAGAATTTCACCCGCGCCGGCGAGTTCGAGACCTTCCTTTACATTCGCGGTCACGATCAGCTCCTGGAATATCTGAAGCGAGCCTGGAGCGGACTCTGGACAGAAAGGGCCATTCATAACCGGTCGGTGCTGGGCACCAAACTGGACCGAGTCGTGGGCGGCATCATCATCCAGCGCAACGCCTGGTCGCGCGTTTCCGGAGTCCTTCAGACGGTGAACATCGCCGAGGACAAGCTGCGGGAAATGGTCATCAGTGTGGGCCTGGGCCTGGGGGAAGGGATTGTCTCAGGAATTGTCGCCGCCGACCAGATCGTGGTGGCCAAAACCGATAACCTGCAGAATGCGCCGCTGCGCTTTCGCTACATTACCGCCGACAAGCGGGAACAGGTGGTGTTTAACAGCCGTGCCGGGTTCGGCACCTACCGTTCACCCACCCTTTACCATCAGCGCCTCCGCCCGGCCATGGAATACATCGAACTGGCGGAACTGGTGGCCATCGCCGATCGCCTGGAAGCCGCCTACGGCCATCCCCTCGATATCGAGTTCGGGATCGAGGGCGCCAAGCTTTGGATTCTCCAGGCCCGGCCGGTCGGGACCTTCCCCGCGCTGCTGCGGGAAACAACTCAGCAGTATCCTTTCTCCAAGGAGGGTGCTCCGGAAGTTGCTGCCGGGTAAGGGCTGCGGAAAGCAGAAGAAGGGCTTTGACCGAAAGAGAGCCGACCAGAAGAAAGATTCAATTTGCAACCACTTGATTTGGGAGACGCGTTTATGATCCGAGCCAAGGACGCCCTCAATTACCACGAAGGTGATCGCCCCGGCAAAATTGAACTGAGGGCCACCAAACCCTGTCTGACACCGCTTGAACTGCGCTTTGCCTATCTGCCCGGGGCGGTCTTTGCCTCGGCGGCCATTGCCGAAGACCCGTCGAAGATCTTTCGATACACCACAAGGGCCAACCTGGTGGGAGTGATCACCAACGGCACGGCCGTGCCGGACCTGGGGAATGTCGGACCGGAGGCGGCTAAGCCGATCCAGGAGGGGATGGTCGTCCTTTTCAAGCGGCTGGCGGATATCGACGTATTCGATCTCGAGTTGAATATCACCGATTCCGAGCGCTTCATCGAGACGGTCCTGGCCCTGGAACCCACCTTTGGCGGCATCATCCTCAAAGACATCCACTTTCCCGAAGGCCTTTACATCTACGACCGGCTGAGCGAGGCGATGAACATTCCCGTCTTTCACCAGAACATTTACAGCTCCGCGGTGGTGGCGGCGGCGGCCCTCATCAACGCCCTCGATCTGGTGGACAAGAACATCGAAGAGACCCGTGTGGTAATCAACGGGATCGGCAACATGGGTACCGGTTGCGCCAGGCTCTTCCTGCAACTGGGGGTACAGCCCGAAAACCTGCTCTGCTATGACCGGGCCGGCCTGCTGCATCCGGACCGCAATGACCTGCGCGAGCACCAGCGGGTTTTTGCCCGAAGCCATCCCGCCCGCACTCTGGCTGAAGGCATCAAGGGGGCGGACCTCTTCCTGGGGGCCTCCGCCGGCGGGGTGGTGACACAGGAGATGGTGCGCTCCATGAACCCGTATCCCATTGTCTTCGCCCTGGCCATCCCGGAGCCCGAAATCAGCTATGAGGCAGCCCGGGCCAGCCGCCGGGACGTCATTGTGGCAACCGGTCTGGGGCAATATCCCAACGCGATTCTGGACACGCTGAGCTTTCCGTATATCTTCCGAGGAGCGTTGGACGTTCAGGCGACCCAGATCACCGAAGGGATGCTCATCGCGGCCGCCCGCGCCCTGGCCGAGCTGGCGCGGGAAGAGATTGTCGAGGAGGTGGAGCGGGCCTACGGTTATGAGCACTTCAGTTTCGGCCCCGAATACCTGCTGCCCAAGCCCATCGATCCGCGCATCCTGTTGCGCGAGTCCACGGCGGTCGCGCAGCAGGCCATCGATGAAGGGGTGGCGCGCATCTCGGTAGAAACCGAGCCCTATCAGGAGAGCCTGATCGTCCGCCTGGGGACGGAGCGTGAGACTTTGCGCGGCCTGGTCATGAAGGCTCGGCAGAAGCACCTCAAAGTGGTCTTCTCCAGCGGGAACAGCGAGCAGATACTCAGGGCCTGCTCGGTCCTGGTGAACGAGGGGATTGCCAGCCCCATTCTGTTGGGGGCGGAAGAGAGCATTCGCGAGACCATCAATCGGCTCGATCTCGATCTCGGCGGGGTCCAGATCATTGATCCCGACCGCAGCCCGCTTTTCGAAACCTATGTGGAAGAGTACTACCGCATGCGCCGCCGCCGTGGTGTCATTCTGGATGCGGCCAGGGAACGCGTGCGGCAGCCGGATCACTTTGCCGCCCTCATGCTCCATACCGGGGCTGCGGATATGATGATCGGCGGTGTTTCCATTCATTATGCAGACTCCTTGCGAACCATCCTCGAAGTCATCGGCACGGCACCGGGAGTGCGTAAAATATCGAGCCATCACATGGTCCTGCTGCACAAGAATGTCTATTTTCTGGCCGACTGCGGCGTGAATATCGACCCGGACGCCGAAGACCTGGCGGAAAC
>CAZDKX010000438.1:0-3368 GCA_964505935.1 uncultured Syntrophobacteraceae bacterium | reverse complement strand
TGGACTGCCGGCTCGCTCAACTGATCAATGCCATCAAAATGGTCTACGCTTCGACCTACTATGAAGGCCCCAAAGCCTTCTCCAAACGGGTGGGGCAGCGAACGGAAGAAGAGAAGATGGCGGTCATCATTCAGCAGCTGGTGGGCCACAAATACCACAACACCTTCTATCCGGCTATCGCGGGGGTGGCGCAGTCGCACAATTACTATCCCTTCGCCTGGGTGAAGCCGGAAGACGGGATCGCCACCATTGCCCTGGGCCTGGGCAAGGCCGTAATGGACGGGGAGAAAGCCCTGCGGTTCGCCCCCCGCTACCCGGAACGCCTGCCGCAGTGTGCGACGGTTGCGGAGACGCTCAAGAATTCGCAGCGGTTCTTTTATGCCCTGAAGCTTGATGAGTCCGTCTGCCGTCTCAGCCTGGACGACGCCGTGACTCTGGTCAAACGCGAAATCAGCGCCGCTGCCGATGAAGAACCCGTCAGAATGGTGACCAGCACCTATGTCCCCGGCGAAGAGGCGATTCGGGATTCCGACAGTGTCCCCGGCCATCGCGTGGTCACCTTTGCCCAGGTGCTCCGCTACGGGCTTTTTCCCCTCGCCGGGGTGCTGACCGCGGTGCTGGAAATCGGCCGGGAGGGAATGGGGTGCCCGGTGGAGATGGAGTTCTGTGTCGATCTGAGCTTCGACCGCGGTTCCCGGCCGCGCTTCGCCATCCTGCAACTGCGGCCCATGAGTGCGCGGGAAGAGGTGGTGAACGTCCGCATTACAGCGGAGGAGTTGGCGAAAGCCTTTTGCGTCTCCAGCCGTGCGCTCGGCAACCGCCTCGAACGCGGCATAACGGAGCTGCTCTTCGTCAAACCGGATGCCTTCGATCCGGCGCAGACGCCCGAAATTGCCCGGCAGATCGGCCAGCTGAACGGTATCCTGATGAAAGCCGGGTGCAAATACGTGTTGATCGGGCCCGGACGCTGGGGCTCAGCCGACCGCTGGCTGGGCATCCCGGTAGATTGGACGGACATCTGCGGGGTGTCGGCCATTATCGAAACGGCCCACCCCAAGCTGAACGCGGAACCTTCCCAGGGTTCCCACTTCTTCCATAATCTCATTTCGCTGGGGATCAATTACCTTACCGTGGACGAAACCCAGGGCGACCGGATCGACTGGCAGTGGCTCACCTCACTCCCCCTGACCGCCGAGACTCCCTTCGTGGCCCGCGTTTCCCTCGACTCCCCCCTGACCCTCAAAGTCGACGGGCGCCAATCCCAGGGCGTCCTCATCGTGGGGTAGGGGGCCGTCCAAGAAGAACCTTTTTTTCATCCACGAAGTCACACGAAGTCACACGAAGAATTCTTCTTCCTGACATAGGTGGGGGTTTTTCTTCGACGTCCAGCAGGGACCCCTTTGGTGAGGTCCATCCCGTTTGCAGGTGCTGCCATGGTTGTTGTCCGGCAACAAGGCAGCACTTCACCACCACCAAGACTACGAAGGGGACAGAGGGCAACTCTCCCTTCGTGTGACTTCGTGGATAGAGTCTTTTTATGAGCTACAGTGCCGACGGCCGACGCTTATGCCCTATTCAAGACCCTCGCCAATGTCGAGGTCGGGCAGCATGGCGCCGTGTTCCATCAGGTTGAGATGTAATTCGTAGCAGGATTCGAGATCGTGGCGGATATGGCCCACGCGGGCCTTTTCGATGTAGTGGTGGAGATAGTCCCGATAAGCGGGGTGAGCGCAGTTCTCAATGATGGCCGTGGCGCGCTGCATGGGTCCCAAACCGCGCAGATCGGCCAGGCCCTGTTCGGTGACCACGATCTGTACCGAATGCTCGTTGTTGTCGATATGCGGGCACATGGGGACAATGGAGGAAATCTTCCCTCCCTTGGCAATGGACGGGCACATGTAGATGGAGAGGTAGCCGTTGCGGGTGAATTCACCGCTGCCGCCGACCCCGTTCATGATATCGGTGCCGAAGAGATGGGAGGAGTTGACATTGCCGTAGATGTCCACCTCGAGGGCGGTGTTCATGGCGATCACGCCCAGGCGCAGCACGACTCCGGCATGATTGGAGATCTCCTGGGGGCGGAGCACGACGCGGGGGGCAAAGAAGTCCATGTTGCCGTAGACCCGCTGCAGGGACTCCGGAGTGAGCGTCAGAGCGGTGGTGCTGGCAGCCGTCAACTTCCCCCGCTCCATCAAATCGACCAGGGAGTCCTGAAATACCTCGGTGTACATGGCGAAGGGCGGGATATCGGGGCTTTCGCCGAGAACACCCATCACCGCGTTGCCGACGTTGCCGACCCCGGACTGGAGCGGCAGGAATTCTTTCGGGATACGCTTGGCCCACATCTCCCCCAGGAGGAAGTTCAGCACGTGATTGGCAATCTTGCGGCTGCGCCAATCTCCGGGGGTGAAAGCCTGGATGCGGTCGGGCTCGTCATTCTGGATAATGCCGATGATCCGGCGCGGGTCAACCACGGCATAAGGCAGGCCGACTTTGGTCAGGGCATCGTGGAGGGGTACGGGGACCCGGTGGGGCGGGGGAGGCAGGATCAGGATGTCCGCCATTTCCCGCAACCGCTTGGAGTGAAAGTGGTTGATTTCGATGAAAACATAGTCGGCATATTTGAGGTAGGCCGGAGTCGCCCCCACCGAGGTGGTCAGGTAGACCCGGCCGTCGGGGGTGACTTCCGTGGCTTCGACGACGGCAAAGTTCAGCTTTCCATGAAAGCCGGCCAGAATGGTCTGAGAAAGCTGGGACAGGTGCATGTCCACGTAGTCGACTTCCTCGGCGTTGATCTGCTTGCGGAGCCTCGGGCCGCTCTGATAGGGGGCACGCCAGGCAATGGCTTCCGCTGCGGCCAGCGGTTCATCGATGCTTTCGCTGCACGATGCTCCCGTCAGGACGCGGACCTTATAGGGTTCACCCCATTTGTGCAGTTCCTCGGCGCGAGCGGCGATGGCTCGCGGTACCCGTTTGGCGGCCCCTGAATTGGTGAAGCCGCTGAACGCGACCGTTGCGCCATGAGGGATGCGGGCCGCAGCTTCCTCCGCGGTAAGGTCTGGGAAGACCCCGACAGTTGACATAAAGCTATTCCTCCTGCGCCTCGAGTATGATCGTTCAGGCCGTGCCGGTCTCGGAAAGGTTGAGGTCCGGCAGCATGGCGCCGTATTCGATAAAGTTGCGATGCAGCTGAAAAGACTCTCTCAGGTTGTGGCGGATGTGGCCGACCCGCGAGCCCTCAAGATACCGGCGCAGGTAGTCTCGATAGGCGGGGTGAGCGCAATTCTCGATAATCGCCGTTGCCCGGTGCCGCGGCCCAAGCCCCCGGAGATCGGCCAGGCCCTGGTCGGTCACGATGACCTGGACCG
>CAZDKX010000437.1:0-3379 GCA_964505935.1 uncultured Syntrophobacteraceae bacterium | reverse complement strand
ATCCACAAGAGGAGGAGATGAAATGCACGAAGTTCCAGCAGGCGCGACGAGGCCTCGGCCAAGTTTTTCGCCAGGGTATCAGGTGGCGAATCTGGGCAGGCAGCAAGCACCACCGACAGAGGACGAGACCTGGACGGTGGAGGAATTGACTCTGCTCTCCATGATCCATCGGCGGGACCGGAAGATTCTTGACCTCAAGCAAGAGAACCAGCGCCTTGAAATGCTCTCGCTTCAACAGGAACAGCAGCTCAAGGAAATTACGGCCAGGGTGAAAGAGCTTGAGGGGAAGTTTGTGGAACTGCAATCCAAGGCTCATTATGGGCCCACGGATGAAGTCTTCGAGGAGGGCCGGGGATGAGCAGTGTACGCGAAGACTTCAAGGCGGTCGAAATTGGCGGGCGCAAGTGGAAGATTTCGAAGTTTGATGCCCTGACCGGCTCCTATGTGGCCTATCAACTGCTGATGCAGGCGCTACCGATGAGCGGGCTTTCGTCGGTGATCGGAGGGGGGCTCTCGAAAGACCGACCCTTGATGAACCGGGAGGATTTTCTGGCCCTGCAACGCGACTGCCTGGGGGTCTGTTTCGAGATGACTGCCTTGAATGGTGTCCCCGTTGACATGCCTGTGCTGATGCAGGACGGACGATGGGCCGTTGAAGGCTTGGAGCATGATACGGCCACGGTCATGGCCCTGACCGTTCAGGCGCTCAGTTTCAATGTCTCAAGTTTTTTCGAACAGATGGCCCAGATATTCCCCGAAGCAATCGAGAAAATCAAGGGCCTGAACTCATCAGCCACGGAGACCCCTGGCGAAGCTACGCCTTCGCTCCAGTGATGCGCGGGGATTGGCGGCAGCACGAAGTATGGGACGGGACGTATACGCTGGACGATCTGACGGAATGGCACCGGATGACGGCTGTGAAAGTGGAAAACGAGCGCCGAATGAATGAATGGCATGAGCAGCAGGCGAGACTGAGGCGGCAATACTCATGATGGGCAACGTGCTCCAAGAATATCTCGTCTCCCTGGGATTTGCCGTCAATCAGAACCAGTTGAGGCAGTTCCAGAACACCCTGGCCGGGGTTTCCCGCCAAGTGGAAGCCCATACGGCCGGGCTTGTGCGGAGCTACACGGGGGCCGCTGCTGCGGTTTCTTCTGCAATCCTGGGAATCACCGGCGCCACCGTAGGCTTGCTCGACCAGACTTCCAAGGCGGACTTGGAATATCAGAAATTCGCGCTTCGGATGTTCATGACAACCGACAGCGCGAAGCGCATGAAGATTGCCCTCGATGCCATGGGGGAATCCATCGAGGACATTGCGTGGTTCCCGGAGCTCCGTGAGCGCTATCACGAGTTCATGCAAGAACAAAAGGGCATGATGCCGCCCGGCAGCTTCGAGGACCAGATGCGGCGGATTCGAGATATCCGGAACGAGTTTGCCCGCTTCTCGATCATCATGAACTACGGTGCTCAGTGGGTCGGGCACAACCTGATGAAGCACCTCAATGTCCCCATTGGCGAGTTTCAGCGCTGGCTCATTGGTGTCAATGACTGGCTCAAGGAGAACATGCCGGTCTGGTCCGATAAAATCGCTTTCTTTTTTGCTGAGGTAATCAAGCTTGGGGGGAGCGCCGGGCGCGTTGTCAAGGATCTGGCGGCGGCAATAGGCCGAGTGTGGGAAGCGCTGAGCCCGAAGGAGCAGCTTTTGGTTGCCACCGGGGGGCTGATCTGGCTCTTTTCGGTGAGCCCTTTTGCAAGAGCAACCGGGATGATCTTGGGGATCATAGCGGCCATTGACGATCTATACGCCTACATTGACGGCAGGAAGAGTTCAAAGGCCCTGTCTCCGGTCTGGCACCACCTGCTCGATGTGGGCAGGGAATTGAAGGCCGTCTTCAAGGACATGACAGATGGGGTAAATGCCTTTTTTGAAGCGATCCTCCCGCAGAAGTGGATGTCAACTTTCAACTTTCTGGACGACATGACTTTCAAGTTGGCGCAGGCCGCCCGCTATGCTCGCATTGTCATGGTTGGTTTGCAGTCCGAGTGGTTTCGTTGGGATATGTCGGAAGAGGGTCGGGCGGAATGGGAGAAGTACCAAAATAAACTGATGTTGCTCAACAGGCAGGCCGAGCGAGCCGAGGCGCGTCACGAGCGCGAAATGAACATGACCCCGGAAGAGAGGATGAGGCGCTGGCAAGGGAAAGATGTTTCAGCTCCCGGGCGGGCAACGGGTTCAGCGACAGATCTCGAAAAGAGAACCATGGCATTTCTCATTGCCAAGGGCGTTGACCCCAAGAAGGCCGCCGCCGTGGCCGGCAACATCTGGGCCGAGTCTTCCTTTCAGCCCGGAGCCATTGGTGACAGCGGCGAAAGTGTAGGGCTTTTCCAGCACAACGCAAGGGCTGGGCGGAGACAAAAGCTGCGGGACTACGCCAAGGCGCATGGAAGCACGGAATTTGACCCCATGATGCAGCTCGGATACGCCATGACTGAGCCGGAATGGGAAGAGGCTATGGTGGCCATGAATCGAGAGACCACCATGCACGGCATGGCGCGGGCCTTCATGGAGAAGTTTGAAAAGCCGGCAATCATGGAACTGGGCGAGAGGGGCAGCTTTGCCGATCAGGCTTATCAAAACTGGCTAAGTGCCGGTTCTCCGGGCGGCCCGGTAGGGCCCCAGAGCTTCAATACCACCGTCGGCAGCGTCAACGTCTATGTGGCCAACACCAACGCCACTCCGGAAGAGATTGCAAAAGCCGTCAAGGAGCAATTGTACGCAGAGCAGGCATGGTCTAACGCCCGCATGATGCGGGAAGCGGGGACGGTGTACGGATAATGGCTTCTTCCTGGAACCTCTACACCTACTTGGCCGGGGGACTGGCCGCAACGAATGTCTTGGGCTATCGACCGCTCTCGTGGTCTATTCCTCTCAGCCTGAGTCAGATCACTTACATTCGGACCAATGTTGAGGGATTCTTTTTTGACGCAGTGCTCCGGGAAGAGCACTCCTCAAGCCTTCGGATTACGGAGCATCCGGTTCAGACCGGGGCCAACATCTCGGACCACGCTTTCTTCATGCCGGCCCGGCTGGTCCTGGACATCGGCATGAGCGACGTCATGGCAAGCTATGTGATCGGGCAGTATCCTGTGTTCGATAAGTCCGTGAATGCTTATCAAAAGCTGCTTGGATTACAGAGGGATCGGAAACCCCTCACGGTTATCACGCGTCTGAACAAATACACCAATATGCTGATTGAGCAGATATTCAGCCCCGTGGACGCTCGCACCACTTTTGGCGCTCGGATCATTCTGAACTTGAAGCAGATCATCACCGCCATGGTTGGGGAAACCAGCGTGCCCAACAGCGTGGCCGAGA
>CAZDKX010000436.1:0-3383 GCA_964505935.1 uncultured Syntrophobacteraceae bacterium | reverse complement strand
GAAGCATGCCAGGGTGACGGAATCTGAGACTTTTGCAAGAGACTCATGATCAAGACATTTAGATGCAAAGAAACTGAGCAGTTGTTCCAGGGCAGGTTCTCGGCGAAGTTACCGCAGGCAATCCAGAGGACCGCAGCGATGAAGCTCAAGATGTTACATGAAATCGTGCATGGGCGGCGTGCCATAACTGCTGACACGGCCCTTCGTCTTGGCCGCTTCTTCAGCATGGAGGCCCAGTTCTGGCTCAATCTTCAGTCCCATTATGACATGGAAGTGGCCATGGATGGGTTGCAGGACCGCCTTGAAAAAGAAGTTCAGCCTTTCACGCGGGCAGCGTGAAGGACGTTGTTGCCCGATCAGCCAAGCCTCGGCATTGTGCCACAGTGAAAGAACCGGAGGACACGGGGCTGGGCCAATCACCTGTGCCCACGCCATCCTCACTTGAATTCCAACTTGGAATGATCCATGTTTGGCTCTGCAGCGGCGCCGATCAAACGTAGACCCGCCACGGCCTTTACTTGCTGAAGGGATTTTGCGGGTTTGACTATGTGGGGCCGCTCCGCGCGAGAATTACTCGCAGCTGTTTGGCATCTTGAAAGTCCTTTCGGAGCTGATGGGATGTTGAAGGTTGTATCATAATGAGCTACTGGTTCACTGCATACTTCGAAAATGAAGTGATGCGGAAGCGGCCATACCTGAAAAAGGAATGGTGTATCCGGGTCCTGGAGAATCCGGTCAAGATGGAGCCCCAGGAGCATAATCGCTTTCGTTTTTGGGGAATTATCGAAGAGCTTGGAGGTAAAGCGTTGAGAGTTGCCACTCTTGAGGATAAGGTCACGATACACAAGGCTTTTCCTGACAGAGGATTTGAACCATGAGAATCACTTACTATCCCGACACAGATTCACTGTACATTGACCTGTCTGAGCAGGCGAGTGCAGAAAGCCGAGAGATTTCTGAGGGTTTTGTGCTTGATTATGATGGGGAGGGAAGACTGGTCGGTATTGACATCGATAATGCCAGCAAGAAAGTTGAGCTCAGTAAACTCGCCCTCAGCAGGCTGCCTGTCGTTCAACAGACAATCGCAGCCTAGCCGGCGGACGTGTTGCCACTGGTTATAATGATACAGATCGAAGCTGCCTGTTGCTCGATAACAGCCGGCATAGGGTCCCATGTCCGCATCCATGGTGGGTTGTGTGAGGTATTGGACTTTCACTTTTCACTTATTCAGGTAGGCTTCCAAGAGTTGTCGTTTTTGTGAAACGGGGAGGCGGCGGCATCCGTATCGGAGCTCATGCCATATGGGCGCAGCGGTTAGCATCGCATTTCTGTGGGAGCGGCTTTCCAGCCGCGAGTGACGCTTCTATCGCGGCTGGAAAGCCGCTCCCACGGGGGTCCTTTGGATAAAAGGGTTTTCAGGAACGCTACAATTCACCCTTAGCTGGTATAGCTGTAATTATGGCTAAGAACGAGAGAGTTGTTGAGAAGTTTGCGTCATGTAAAAGTGTTCCGCTCCGAGGGAACCACTGCTCAGGCCATTGCGGTAGGACTCCTGCCGACAGCTACTCGCCAGGGCGTGGGCACGCCTCACCCCTCCCGCCTCACTCCTAACGCCTCACCTACCTTTTCCGCCAGCACTTTCCTGGCCGTCGCCTCTCCATGCACGAGCTTGATCCGCCTTGGCCGTGCGGGCATGGCCCGGACCCACTCGATGAGCTCGCGCTGGTCGGCGTGAGCCGAATAGCCGCCGAGCACGTGGACCCCGGCGCGAATCCTGTAACGCTCGCCTTCCAGCATCACATAGCCCTCGGGCTTGTGCGCGTACTCCTGGATTGCGCGACCGGGAGTGCCTGCCGCCTGGTACCCGACGAACAAGATGTCGTTTCGGGGATCGTCGAGGCCTTCCTTGAGATGATCCAGAATTCTACCGCCCGTGCACATGCCGCTGCCGGCGATGATGACCGCCGGACCCGGCATCTCGAGGAGCTTCCCATGCTCCTTATGGCTGCCCACGGCATAGAGGCTATCGAAATCCAGGGGATGGTCGCCCTTTCTCAGCAGAGCTGTTGCCTCCCGGTCCCAATAGGCGGAAAGGCCTGAGGTGATCTTCGTCAGTAGCAGGCCAAGCGGAGAATCCACGAAAACCGGAATGCGCCGAAACCGTTTGAACTCCGGCCATTTCGCCAACAACACGGCGTCGGAAGCGAGTCGATCCAGCTCATAGAGCAGCTCCTGGGTGCGGCCGAGGGCAAAAGCCGGAACAAACACCTTGCCGCCGTCGGCGAGGGCACGCGCCAGGACTTGTCCCAGGCGCTCGAGGCGATGCTCGCGGCCCTCATGCAAACGGTCGCCGTAGGTGGCTTCGAGCACCAGGAGATCACATGCCGGGGGTGGTTCGGGGTCCGGCAGGAGCGGAGTGTTCCTGGCGCCAAGGTCCCCGGAAAAGACGATGGACCAGGCCGGGTTCGTCCCTTTCAAGTGGATGAAGGCCGATCCCAGAATATGCCCGGCCTGATGAAAGGAGAAGCGAACCCCATGTTTCAGTTCACACGCTTCGCCATATTCAAAGCCCCAGCTAAACCGGTCAATGGCTTCTTCCAAGCGGCCCGCTTCCTTTTCGTCCATCTGTGAGAAGCTCATGGCATCTTTCAGCATGGGCCTCAGCATGGCCTTGGTGGGATGGGTGGCGAGGATTTCGCCCTTGAACCCTGCCTGAATCAGCCATGGCAGGTCCCCGATGTGGTCGATATGGGCATGGGTGAGCAGCACGTAGTGAATCGCTGCAGCAGAAACCGGCCAATCGTCCATGGCCACAGCCCGATCATTTCCCTGCACGGCCCCGCAATCCACGAGGATATTGAGCCCCTGCGCCTGCAGCAGGTGGCACGACCCCGTCACGCAGGTCTCTCCGCCCAAGTGTGTCAATTGATAAGGTGGTACCGGCATCATCAACCTCCCCGGGGTGCGCATCAACCCCGCTCACGCGTTACCCGTTCGCCCTTCACTTTTCAGTCTTCACTATTCACCCTTTCAAAGGCATGCAAAAGGGATGCTGACAATCTGATCCTCGATGATTCTGGGAGCAACGTCATGGTTGATCACGACTCCAAGGCGCGGCTGTTTCCCGGTGACGAAATCCCCTCCCAGGAGGCCCCATCCGGGGATGGGTTGGAAGCGCGTCGGTATCGGAGATGCGCAGCTGGGCGTGGAGAAATCCGGCGTCCCGCAGGTAGCCGCGGCAACGCATTTTGTCCAGTCCCGGATACCAACTGTCACCAGCAATTTGAAAGTGTATCAGCCCTGATGGCCACCCAAAGTCCCCCACTTGTGGCCACCTCAAAATCCCCCACTAAACCATCCTGATTTCCCGGGAAGAATTGCTC
>CAZDKX010000435.1:0-3413 GCA_964505935.1 uncultured Syntrophobacteraceae bacterium | reverse complement strand
GCTGGCGAGCTTAACCGTCTTGAGGCACCCTTCCGCCGAGGTCCCGCCAATGACGAAGGCCAGATGATAGGGCGGGCAGGCGGCCGTCCCGAGGCTTTTCATTTTTTCCACCAGAAACTTCTCGAGGTTCGCCGGGTTCAAGAGGGCCTTGGTTTCTTGATACAGCATGGACTTGTTCGCGGAACCGCCACCCTTGGCAACAAACAGAAACTTGTATTCCGCCCCCTGGGTGGCATAGAGATCGATCTGGGCCGGCATGTTGGTGCCGGAATTGGTCTCCTCGTACAGGGTGAGGGGAATGGTCTGGGAATAGCGAAGGTTTTCTTCCGTATAAGTCTTGTAGACACCTTTGCTCAGAAACTCCTCGTCGTTGGCTCCGGTCCAGACCTGCTGTCCTTTTTTTCCTACGATGGTAGCCGTACCCGTATCCTGGCAAAGAGGCAAGACCCCCTCAGCGGCAACTTCCGCATTGCGCAGCATGGCAATAGCCACCCCGCGGTCGTTGGGGGAGGATTCCGGGTCGGTCAGGATGGCTGCCACCTTTTCCAGGTGGGCGGAGCGCAGCAGGAAGGAAACATCCCGCATGGCGCTGTTGGCCAGAAAGGCGAGTCCTTCCGGGTCCACTTTGAGGATTTCCTGGCCGTTAAAATTGGCGGTAGAAACATAATCCTTGGTCAACAAGCGGTATTTCGTGTCATCCTTAGTCTGGGGAAACGGCTCTTGATACTTGAACTCTGGCATTTTCGACTCCTTTACCTACAGTGTTTCAGATTCAATGAGCGCAGGGGCAAACTTTCGGAACATACTTTTTTATAATATTGAAAAAACATTCACATGTCGAGAGCTGAGTTCACCCTCTATGCTGTTTTCTCCGACGGACATTTGGGCTCAAGGCGAATATCCAATATCGAACAAGAAATTTCCAATGATGAAGGTTTCTTCCGTCTCGGCGGTCCAGCTCTCAAGCCTTCCCTTCTCTGCCCTGAAAAGTTCCGAGTAATGAGTCCCGAGTGCCCAGTGTAACTCGAGTCTTTTGGTTTGTCTTCGGGTGTCCCGAGGGGTCATGAGCAACTGCTTCGAAAAGTTGCAAGTTGCGAGTTACCAGTGGCAGTTGCCTGTCAATCGCGGTCTTTTTCATGGGTCTTCGGGTGCCCCACCGGGACATGAGCAACTGCTTCGGTTAATAGTTGAGTCTGGTTATTCAGTTGATTCCCGGTAAAGAGCTATCCTTACGCTTCTCTTCGACATTCTGCGGTTTCTTGCTCGATATTGGATATTTGCTTTTCAATCAAGCAAGTCAGCAATGTCTTTCTGCATGGCCTCGACAACGCCCAGGGGATTTGCGGCCGTGCTGATCGGTCGTCCCACGACGATGTGATCGGCCCCGTTTTCAATCGCTTTCCTCGCGGTAACAATCCGCTTCTGATCATCCTGCTCCATGTCCCGGTTGATCCCAGGCCGGATTCCCGGCGTGACCACGAAGAACCGCCCGCCCAGTTCGCTCCGCAACCGCTGAGCCTCCAGGCCCGAGGACACGACGCCGTCACACCCCAGCGCCAGGGCACGTCTCGCCCTGCGATAGACCAGGTCCGCAACATCCACGGGACCTCCGAAGATTTCCTCCATATCTTCCTGTCCAAAACTGGTCAACACGGTAACCGCCAGCAGCTTGACCTCGTCCTTAACGTCCACTGCGGCTCGCAGCATGGCGTCATTGCCATGGACCGTGGCGAAAGTAATCCCCCTGCCCTTGAGTTGCCTGACGGCCAGTTTCACGGTTTCCGGAACATCAAAGAACTTCAGGTCCACCATCACCTTGTGGTTCCGCGCCACAATCCATTCGACGATGGGGAACCAGCCGGCAAGAAAAAGCTGCAGGCCGATCTTGTAGAATCCAATATGAGATTCCAGGCGCCTGACCCACTCCTTGGCCAGGTGCGGGGATTCAACGTCCAGGGCGAAGATGATTCTTTCATGCAACGGAATCTTTTTCATGGCTTTCCTCTGAGCCTGTCTGTCCTGCAACAGGCCCTCAGGGCGTCATTCCGGCAGGGTTTTTGGGCCGGAATCCAGGCTTTACGGGTTCCTGGACCCCGGCTGGAAGCACGCCGGGGTGACGGAATTTGAGACTTTTGCAGGAGGCTGCTCTGATAGCTCTTCAATTCAACAGGTTCGGGGTAACGCTTTTCTGCCCCCTGGGAAAGGGCACAAAAAAACCCCTTTTCGGAAAAAGGGGTTTTTTGGGATGGCGCGAATTATCGTTACTTATTCAGGAGAAACCGGACTGGGAGGAGAGGTAGCCTTGTCATCGTCGCCGCCGCCGCTGAGGGCAAGAGGTAAGCCAACGGCAAGGCCGATGACCACCACGGTTGCGGCAGTGCCGATAAGCCAGGTGGTCTTCTTGGCGGTGATGCCGGCAATGGTCCAGGTCTCATCAGCGGTTGCGCCCGGCTTTGCGCCGGCAGTGCTGCTTCCCGCTGCCACGAGGCGAATAGCCTGTCCTGGATTCACCAGCATGGTGCCGTCAGGGCCCATCACCTGCAGGGTGCCTTCATGAATGACCAGGTTGGAGTCAGTCTTCGAGACCACCACGGAGCCTCTCACCATGCCCGTACCGCTGGCCGGCATGACGGCGCGTTCCATCTGGATGGTATCAAGGGGAGTATGGAAGGAGATCGGTTTGCCCTCAGGTCGCATCGCAAAGTCAACCTGTCCCGACTTGACTGTCAGGTCCCACCGCGCCTTACCCTCGGCCAGGGCAAACACCGCCTGGTCCTGAGCAACGAGCTGGAGGCTTTGCGTCTGCACCACGCATTTGCCATTGCACAGCATCATGGTCCCTTCCGGGAGGGGCAATTCCGACTGAAACTGGGTAACCTCCTTGCCTTCTTCCAGGATGCTGACCTTCCCTTGCGGGATGACCCGCGCCCCGGTTCCCGCCCATGAAAAACAGGGCTGAACAATCAGGAGCGTTGCCAGAATGAACACCATGGTTTTTGAAATGCATTTCATACCAACCTTCCTCCTTGTCTATACGATGAATCCGAAAGCCCCAAAACCGTCAAGCTGCCTGTCAGCGAAGAGAATGTGTAGCTTTCTAAATAGGGGATTGCAGCCCAGGGTGTCAAGGAGAAATAAAGAGCCGATTAAGAGTTTTTTCTGTTGATTCTCTAACAGGTTTCTTGATAGGTACTGATTTCAGGAAAGGTAGCAGGGCCGTTGCAGCGGCCAGGCCTGCAGCCCGCGATTTTCCTCGCGGATGTCGATCGGCAGGGTCTCTGTGCTTTCGCCGGACATTATACATTTCATTTGCTGAAAAGAGGGCATTTCATGAAATTCTCGCCAGAAAATACCGCAGTCAAGGGCAACCTTCCTGCGCTTTCCCGAGCCAATCTCCCCAGCACCGAGGTGCG
>CAZDKX010000434.1:1938-3434 GCA_964505935.1 uncultured Syntrophobacteraceae bacterium | reverse complement strand
GCCTGTGGCCTAAACATCTTATGCCTTCCTCTCTACTCTACTGGTTTGAAAAAGACTGCAATAACTGCGACTTAATTTTGGACAGCCTCTAAGCTGACTTCAAGACCGTCGTCACCAAGCCGGCGGCAATTCACCAATGAGAATGGCGATGAAATTCCTGACCCGTCTCCATTTGATTGGTATCACTGCAATCGTGGCCGTAACGGAGACAAAAATGTGAGACCACCAGGCAGTGAGCATCGGTATCAACGCCACGACACAGTGAGGAACTATAAAAATCTCATCATCCATACAACACTCGGCCGTCCTGCCGTCGCCGAAAGGGCAGGCGGCGCGTTCATCCAAAACCGTAACCAAGCCGCTGTTGAGTGGAGTTGCTCTCCCAGGTGTCGTTTGCGCCCCTGATGGTGCGGTAGGGAGCACTTCAGCTGCAAAAAAATGATTGTCTCTCTCATAAGAAGTCGCTATTTATTACAAAATATATAACCTATACTAGATCTACCTAGGCAAAATAGAGACATAGGAGGGTGTATGAGGGGACTTTTTGACCAGTCCGAAGTGCTGGCCGTGCTCCACGGATTCAATCCCTGGTGGTCGGGAAGGCCGAATCCGGTGCCCGAATTCAGAAGGTTGGCCTTTGACGCCTGTCGCCTTTATCTTGAGGATGCTTCGCTTCGCCGGGCCGTTCTCCTCTCGGGGCCGAGACGCGTCGGAAAGACCACCATCCTGCTCCAGATTGCAGGCCACCTGCTTTCCCGAGGCCTCGATCCCAAATCGATTTTCTATATCAGTCTCGATCACCCCCTCATCAAGCTGCTCAATCTATCGGAGATCATCAGCCTCTACCACGAGTCCGTCCATCCCGGGAGCAAGGAGAGCGTTCTCCTTTTCGACGAGGTGCAGTACTCCAAAGAGTGGGGGACCGAGATCAAGCTGCTCGTGGACTATCAGCCGCAGTATCGTATCCTGGCGACCGGGTCCGCCAGTATCCTCCATCGGCAGCGGATTGCCGAAAGCGGCGTAGGGCGATGGATCACGGTGCCCATTCCGACGCTTTCCTTCTTCGAATTCATTCACATCCGGGGCGAATCGCCCCCCGACATATCGCCCGCCTTGCGACCTGCGGACCTCTTTTCCTTAACCCCAGGGGACCGATCCGAGCTGGCTGCACGGCTTCGAGACCTCCTTCCCCTCTTCCGGCACTACTTGCTTGTGGGAGGATTTCCCGAGACGGCGACCCTGAAGGACACGGCTCTCTGCCAGCGGCTTCTGCGGGAAGATGTGGTGGAGCGCGTCCTCAAGCGCGACATGACAGCGCTTTTCGGGGTGCGCAATGTCAACGAACTGGAGAAGCTGTTCATCTACCTCTGCCTTAACACAGGCAGCATTGTTGCCCATAAGACCTGCGCCGACGCTCTGGGGACCTCCACGACGACCGTTGCCAATCACCTCTCTTTGCTGGAGCAGGCGAATCTGATCTACCGGCTTCCACCGGC
>CAZDKX010000434.1:0-1838 GCA_964505935.1 uncultured Syntrophobacteraceae bacterium | reverse complement strand
CCCTTTGAGGTGAAATACCAGGAAAACCCGCGGCTCCGGGAAAAGAGCGGGCTTGTGGCTTTCTGCAGGCTGGAGTCCGTCAGGAAGGCTTACTGGGTCACCAAACAGGATAAGGACTTCGACGTGCTGCGTTTTGAAGGCCTCGAGGCAGAGTTCCTCAAGGTCCCCGCCCACATCCTGTGCTACCTCCTGGGGCAGGCCGAGCGGTTGCTCTGGACGGCCACCTGAGACGCCATGTGTACCCGGATGCTCCTATGATATGAGGGTGTCCACCAGCAAATATTCACCGATGATAATGGCGATGAAATTCCTGACAAGTCTCCATTTGATTGGTATTGCTGCAATGGTGGCCGTAACGAAGACAGAAAGGGGAAGCTGAACCGTTTTGATCCAGGTGGAGGAGAGGGGGCCGGCGTACCAGGTGCAGGTCAGGTCTCGGTAGTGCGATAGCATAAGGAGAGGGATACACACGATCGCGACGCAGGCAACAAGAAGCCCATACTCCCGTCGTGCGCCGCACCTGTGAGACCACCAGGCAGTGAGCAGGGGTATCAACACTATCACATAGTGAGGAACTACAAAAATCTCATCATCCATACAACACTCGGCGGTCCTCCCGTGGCCGAAAGGGCAGATGGCGCGTTCGTCCAAAACCGTAACAAAGCTGGTGGCGGGTGGAGTGGCTCTCCGAGGTGAGTCAGCTTCAGAGGTCCCGAATCGTGACCCGCCTGCAATCCTTCTCAACGACCACACCGCCCGATCTCGCCCTGCGAGTCGTAACCCGTTCGATGATGACATTGTTCGCATGCCGGATAGAAATGCAGTTGTTGCGAACCTTGGCGCAATCATTTTTCCAGCATTCGTGATCCTGGTTGGCACGGTTGCCGTCCAAAACGAGGTCAGAGATGTGAATGTTGTTTCGTATAGCCGTCGGCTCGTTGTTCGGCTGGCCGACGATGACGAGTGGCGCATTCACGTGAGCGGCGAGCCGGACAACGGTTCCGGGACCCTCCCCACGCAGCGAGACGTTGTTGCGGTTTATTACGATTGGGGCCGTACAAGTATAGACGCCGGATGAGAGCACGACGGCCCCGCCTGCGGAGGCAAGCTCATTGATCGCCTTTTGAATATTGGAGCAGGGGCCCGGTTGGACCACCACTGCCGCTGCCACGCTCGGTAGAAGCACGAGCGCCCCAGCGAGCCAGACCACAGCAGTGATGATGATTTGCGCGCTCTGGCTCCAATTATGGTTTCTGTAATGTTTAGAAAATGTCCCCATCGCACCCTCCTTTTGCCAGTTACCCTGGACGGCTTTGCTCCGATAATGACACGGCAGCTCGCTTGATTTGACAGGTGCTCGGGCTCACCGAAGCCCTTCAATACTCATGGATGACAAGATCATCGGATGGATCGTACGCGCATGCCGGATGGGAAGGGGCAGGCAAGGCCAGCTCTCATGTTGGGCGACACGCATGAGCGGAGACGGGGAACCTTCGCTCTAGGCGTGCCTGCCTACCCTGCGCATAATGCGAAAATTTCAATGGCAAAATGGCGTCTCTAAGCGCGTAGAACACCCCTCCAAACGGATTATTTATCTGTAAATTCGGCAAATTCGTCTAAGCCCACTCCGCTACACGCTACGCCGGGTCTACTGAGAATACAAAATGTACCTGTACATCTCCGAGTTCATTATGGACGACTGTACCGTCGGTCTTCTTATCGTGTCTGATATAAAATCTGCAATGGGTGCAGATCTTTTGAAACGACGCCCATAGCAGCGCTCCAGCTTCAAGCGGTCAACGCATAGCGACAGGAATGGTTACGTTGGAGCTCCTGGC
>CAZDKX010000433.1:0-3472 GCA_964505935.1 uncultured Syntrophobacteraceae bacterium | reverse complement strand
TGCTTGTCGATGGGCAGGTACCCAAGTTCATCCAGTTATGTTGAGCTCAACATAACTGGATGAAATGGGCTACGTCGAGGTTGAGCCCATCCAGGTGGGACTCTTCTTTACCCTCATGCATAAACGGCACAACAGGAAAAGCACCCTGATCACGTCCAATTTAGGGTTTCAGGAATGGACCAGCTTCCTTAAAAACGATCAGCTCACCGCCGCCTTAATCGACAGACTGACGGAGAACAGCCATGTCATCAATATGAAAAAATGTGTCAGCCTGCGGCCAAGACTCCAATAACAGTATCCGGCACAGCCGTTCACGGGAGGCCCCCCCATTGCACGCCCCCTTCCCAAACATCCGCAAACAGGCCGATCTGGTTCGAAATATCGACCTCGTGGCTGTGTTGAAACAAACCGCTGCCATTGCCGACCAATACGACCGGTCCAAGTGGTACACCCCCCGGGGCGTTATCTCGGTTACCGGCCGCAAATTCTTCAAAAGGACCAGGACCGTCGGCGGGGGCGGCGCCATCGATCTCATCATGCATCTACAGGACTATGATTTTATCACGGCCGTAAGTTGGCTTATCGAAAACTTCCCTTCCCAACACATCCCAACGTCCGCGCCACAAAAACCTCTAGCCGGCAAAACTCTTGCCTTGCCCAACAAAAACCTCAACAACCTGCCCCAGGTAGCTCGTTACCTCACCCTGGAGCGTTGTCTTCCGGCTGACCTCGTCCGATCACTCATCGATGCCCGCACTCTCTACGCCGATGACAGAGCAAATGCCGTCTTCCTGCTACTTGGAAAAGGAAAAACGATCGTTGGGGCCGAAATCCGTGGAACGACCAAACGAACCTGGCATGCGCTGGCTCCCGGCTCCAGAAAAGACCTGGGGTACTTCCATGTGGGAAGCCACAAGACTTCAAGGATTGTCCTTTGCGAGTCGGCCATTGATGCCATCTCTTGCCATGCCCTCGATTCCGATTGCATGGCCATCTCAACCGCGGGTGCGCATCCCAATCCCCCATGGCTACCAAGCCTTACCAACAAGGGATTGGACCTCTTCTGCGGGTTCGATGCCGACAACACCGGAGACACACTCGCCCAAAAGATGATGGCTCTCCACCCAACCATAAGAAGGCTACGCCCAACACTTCACGACTGGAACGATGTACTCAAATCCTCACCAGTCAATCCTCTACCCACCTCGTCCCGAACATCCGGAAAAACCACCAAAACTCAATCCAGCTCTCCCCCAGTCCCTACCCCCTTCAAACGCACCACCCAACTATCTCAAAACACTACTTGGAAAAGAAAAACCATAAGAACAGCTTCTTCCATTGTGCTGTAAACGAACAGCACAATTTATCTGAGCACAGGTGGCTCAATTTATCTGAGCGCTATAGCCTTGGGAGAGGAGGGGATCTTCCCGGCCTTCAAAGCGGCCTGCTCCAGCTTGTTCTTGAAAACTTCGGTGAGATCCACCACCGGGAGCTCGTCCTCGATCTGGCGGCTGACCGGGATGTTGTCCTCATCAGTGTGGGCATTGCGGAAAGCCTCTTCCAGGGAAGGCATGATGAGCGGTTCGACTTGCTAGGGATTGACGGCAAAAGTGGCGCAGTTACTCATAAGAGTATTCTCCTTCTTAAACTCGATGATTAGATGCGTCGGGCACATGCTCTGGACTTGTTTGGCAAATCCTGCCGATGCCGTGGTTTCGTGAAGCCCTCCGGCCTGAAGCTCAAAATGACCCTGAATTGAGGCCATCTTTTGGGCAGTGGTGATCTTGCTCGGATCAATCCAAAGCTCGCCTTTGAGCACACCATTGTGGGCCTCTGCCCCATAGACGGTGCCGATGGCGGCGGCAAAGTCTTGAGGGCTGCTCTTGAAGTGTTTGTGAAGGGTGACCGGGCGTCCATTCTAACTGCCAGGAACCTCAAGTGCTTGGTCTGCCGGGAAGAAGGTATCGCCCTTCAGTCCCGGTTCAAAGATTACGGTCTCGACGACCAGATGGGGTTTTTTGTCCAAGGTCTCTACTCGCACTGCTTACCTCCTTCTATTCTGGGGAAAAAACTGTCCCGGCTGGTTGTTTAGGACCTGTAGCCATAATGGACGATCCTTCTGCCTTACAGATAGCAACCCAACTTCGACATAATGGATCGCTGGTTGACTCAACCCAACTCGGTCAGCAATTTCGGCTTGTGTTAAGTTTTGCCTCATCCGGGCTTCCCTAATTGTAAGCAACTTGGCCATGTCATATCCTCCATTTATTATCTTCATTATTCCCTATTATAAATTCTAGCCTGGAGAAATTAAAGGGTTTTTTGGGCTAAACCATTAAATGTCCTTTACTTTTTAAAGAATAATGATAACTTATTAGAATGATTGAAACTTGTTTTTATGCAAATAGACTGAGGATGCCTAACAATAGCAAAGGCGACTTACCAATATGGTAGGCCGCCTTGGGTGGTGGCAAAATCGTAATATTTACGAATTCGTAATATTTACGAATTCATCGTCCTTCCGAGTGCTGATATTTCCTGCTCCGTCTCCTGGACAAAATGATTCAGGAATTCTCTTGCCCTGCGGTACAACTCATGGTCCCGGTGGCTCTCCTCCCTGGGCATCAGCGGTTGGGCCTGGCTTTGAATGGGTTAGACAGACCGTTCAAAATTCAGTTCAAAATAGTTAATAAGGTAGTGAGGAGGTTTCCGGGGATACTCATGGGATCAATTCCTTCTCAAGACCGGCGTGATCTCGGTGAGCTGAGCCGGTGATCATGATGCCGCCTCGGCCCATCCCCCCGGCATCGTCAGCGATGTCAGCGGTTGTGGCTGACTCAGCCGGGGGTGCGAACCTTATGCTACTGACCGGCTTTGAGTCGGTCCGGGCCTGGACTCATGGAATATCATGGTCCGGCCGGTGAAGGTGTCATAAACCTCAAGGGTCGGTACGATCCCGTCACGCGGATTGGGCGGGTCTTCAACCACTCCCGACCTTCTTTCGACCTGAGCCCGAAATGGCCCTCTCAGGGCCATGCTTCCGGCCAGGGCATCGGCGGCGCGATGATGGCGTTTGATCGGCAGGATGAAGAGGTACTTGGTCAGCGCGTGAGGTAGGCGAGCACCTCATCCATGAGCGCATTGACGGCAGCGTACGCGGCCATCGGGGCCTTGCGCAACTCGTCTTCGGATTGAATGAAACGGCCGTCGACCAGTTCATTCCGGCAATGGGCAATGAGCGAGTCGGCGCTTGCCGGCGTTGTCTCCAGATGGAATTGAAGACCGATCGCTCTGGAACCGATCTGAAACGCCTGATTCTCGCAGCCGGCACTGCGGGCGAGCCTCGTTGCTCCAAGCGGCAAATCGAAGGTCTCGCCATGCCAGTGAAAGACCGTTGCCCTCTCGGGGAAGCGGAACAGATCGGGGCGGTCCGAAGTGCTCTCGATGTCGAACCAGCCGATTTCCTTGTGGG
>CAZDKX010000432.1:0-3478 GCA_964505935.1 uncultured Syntrophobacteraceae bacterium | reverse complement strand
GCTCAATTCGGGTTGGCGTTCGCCGAGGTCGGGTTGTTCAAGTTGCTCTTTTCGGGGACGCTGGCCTTCCTGCAGGTCCCGTGCAGCCATCTGGCCAAGCGCATTTCCGCGGACCGCCTCCTTTGGTCAGGGACCCTCCTGACCAGTCTGGCCATGGCGGGCTGCGGCTGGGCCACCACCGCCCTGGTCCTCGGAGGCCTGCTGGTGGTGGGAGGCTTGGGCGAGAGCGTGCAGCATCCCCTCTCGTCGACCTTGATTGCCGACGCTTATACGGACATGGAGCGGCGGCGGACCGCGCTCAGCATCTTCAATGTCTCGGGCGATATCGGGAAGCTGGTGTTTCCGGCTGCTGCCGCATTTTTCATCAGCCGTTTCGATTGGCCTCAAGCCAGTCGCATCATGGGATGCTTCGGCGTGGCGGTAGCGCTGACGCTCATTCTCCTTGCCAGGCCGGCGAGAGCGTCCGCTGGTGGCCCGGGACCCGCGACCGGCAACTCCGCAAACAATAGCTCCCTCTGGCGGGGGAACAGCGCCTTCGTGGCATTGTTGATGATGGGCATTCTGGACAGCGCCACAAGGATGGGCTTCTTGACCTATTTCCCTTTTTTACTGCGGGATAAAGGCGCCACCATTGCGCTCACCGGACTGGCGTTCAGCATCATCTTCGCCGGCGGCATTGCGGGGAAATTCTTCTGCGGCATACTCGCCACCAGGGTCGGTATCCTGCGAACGGTCTTGATTACCGAAATGCTCACCGCAGCCTGCATCTGGGGCACGATCGTGCTGCCCCTCGGGGCGGTCCTCTTCGTCTGCCCGATTCTCGGCCTGGCCTTGAACGGCACCTCATCGGTGCTGTATGGGAGCGTCCCGGAATTGGTTCCCCAGGAAAAACGCAATCACTCCTTCGCCGTGTTCTATACGGCAACCATCGGCTCAGGGGCCGTCTCTCCAATCCTGTATGGTTTCATCGGTGATTTCGCCGGCCTTGTCCCCACGTTGGTCCTCACCGGCACCCTGGTGCTGGCAACCCTGCCCCTTACCCTGCCGCTCCGAGGGAAACTCGCGGGTTAGGAACCGTCCAAAAACAAATGTTAATGCAAGCGCAGGGTGGGCTGTGCCCACCGGCGGCACCATCGGTGGGCACAGCCCACAAAAAATCGCATGGCTATTTTTGGACGGCACCTTAGGTCTGCGCAGCGGTCTGGTTAAATTATTTTTCCATTATCTTTCATAAGATCAATCAAATCCGTCAGCCATTTTCGATTAATATTTTCCGCCCGAAGATCCGAAAGGATGGGCAAGGAGGTCATGAGGAGTTCATACCGATCTCTCGAGTAGAGGGAGACGAAACCAATACCATTCAGATAGGCGGAAGAGTCGGCACGCTTGCGATAGAAACGTGATGGCGCATCAAGCAAGCAAAGATGAGGTTGAGGCCAAGAGCGAGGTGGCCGGCAGCATAGATTTCTGGTTACCCGGAGTGAGGGGGTCACATGTTTAAACTGTCACGTATTTCATTTACCGGAAGAATGGTTGGGCTGATCCTGTTAACGGTCCTGGTCGTCGGCGGGGCCACTTTCTGCTCCTCGTACTACTTTTTCACGAAATCGTTTGATGAGCAGGCCGAACAGAGAATTGACCTGGCTGCCGCAGCAGTCCAGGGAACTCTGGACGATCTTTCAGACAAGCTGAAAAGACTTGCCGTCTCTTTCTCCACCCGTCCCGATGTGGCTGAGGCCGTCGATAGGCAGGATACGAAGCGACTGCAGTCCCTGGGCAAGGAGATGAGGACGCACAACGACCTGGATGTACTGACCTTTGACGACCCTACCGGGAAGGTCATTGCCCGCGGGTATTCGGATAAAACGGGGGACAGCACCGCCAATCAGATCAATGTCAAGAAGGCCCAGGCCGGAGAGGCCTCCGCAGGTATGGAAGAGGGGACACTAGTAAAATATTCCCTCCGGTCGGGAGCACCCATCAAGGTCAACGATCGTCTTGTGGGGACTATCACTCTGGGGATTGACCTGACCGGCACGACCAAGTTTGTTGACGAGATGAAGAAGCGGTTTGGTGCGGAATGTACGATCTTTAAAGGTGATGAGCGAGTCTCAACGACGTTGGAAAAGGATGGCAAGCGCCTCGTTGGCACGCGCATGGATAACCCAACAGTCATTGAGACGGTACTCCGAAAGGGCCAGAAATACCTCACCACGAACACGATTGCGGGACAGGTCTACGATACCGTTTACTGGCCCATTATCGGTGCTGATGGCAAGATTACGGGAATGCTTTTTCTCGGCAATCATCGGAGCCTAATCGAAAGCGCATCTCGTACCGTTATTACGGCCGTTCTGAGCACCGTCCTCGTTATCGGTCTACTGATGGTTGCAGCAGGCTATTTGCTCTCCCGCTCTCTCGTCAAGCCCATGCTGAATTCGATCTCCTCGATTGATCAGGGGGTGAACGAAGTGTCCACCTCCGCTGAAGAGGTTGCGGCGTCGAGCCAGCAGCTTGCGGAAGGGGCCTCCGAGCAGGCCGCGTCTATTGAAGAGACCTCTTCCTCGCTTGAGGAAATGTCCTCGATGACCAAGCAGAATGCCGACAATGCTCGCCAGGCCGACCAGTTGATGGCGGGCACCAAGGAATCGGTCACGCGCTCGGCCCTGATCATGGACAAACTCACCACCTCCATGGCCGAGATTACCCGGGCGAGCGAGGAAACCTCGAAGATCATCAAGACCATTGACGAAATCGCTTTCCAGACCAATCTGCTGGCCCTCAACGCGGCCGTGGAGGCGGCGCGTGCCGGAGAAGCCGGTGCCGGTTTTGCCGTGGTTGCCGATGAGGTCAGGAACCTCGCCATGAGGGCGGCCGAGGCTGCAAAGAATACGGCCGACCTCATCGAGGGGACGGTTAAGAAGATCAAAGATGGCTCCGAGCTGGTCGGCACGACTGAAAAGGAATTCCGTGAGGTGGCGCTCAATGTCGAACGTTCCAGCGGATTGGTAGGGGAGATTTCCGCGGCGTCCCTGGAACAGGCGCAGGGAATCGAGCAGATCAACAAGGCGGTAGGCGAAATGGATAAAGTGGTCCAACAGAACGCCGCCACGGCGGAAGAATCCGCTTCTGCCGCAGGGGCCATGAATGCCCAGGCGAACCAGATGAAGGAGCGGGTCGAGGACTTGGTGAAACTGATCAGCGGCGCCCATGCCAAAGGAACCCGAAAAGCCGACTCTGCAAATACAGGAAGCACGGCTGCGCTTCGCGCATCGGGTTTTGCCCTTCCTGCGACGAGAAACGCCCATTCCCGAAAAGGAAATGGGGTGGCCTTGCCGCGGCAGGCACAGGTGGTCCCGCTCAGTGACCAGTGCCAGTCGGATTTCTAAGAGACTGCCCTGAAAAGTTGCGAGTTACGAGTTACGAGTTGCGAGTGGCAGTTGCCTGTCAACCGCGGTCCTTTTCAAAGGTCTTCGGG
>CAZDKX010000431.1:0-3478 GCA_964505935.1 uncultured Syntrophobacteraceae bacterium | reverse complement strand
TCCCCCCTCCCCCCTTCACCCTTCACTCTTCACCCTTCACCCTTCACTAACCATGCTGCTGCATCTTTTTCCTCAGTTTTTCGTCTCGGGAATCACCAACGGGAGCATCTACTCGCTCATCGCTCTGGGCTACTGTCTGATCCAGAATGCCACCGGCCTGGTCAACTTCGTTCAGGGTGATTTCGTCATGATCGGGGCGCTGCTCACCGTCACGCTCTGGCAGGTTGCCGGTCTTCCCATGCCGCTGGCGCTGGTGCTGGCCATTGCGGCCGTGGCCGTCCTCGGCATGGCGCTCGAACGGGGACCCATCCGCCACTCGCGCAACCGCGACCTCCTCTCGCTGGTCATCATCACCATCGGCGCCTCGATTTCCTTCCGGGGTTCGGCCATGCTGATCTGGGGAAAAAACGCTCATACCCTCCCCTCCCTGGGAGGGGAAAGCCCCATCTTCTTTCTGAACGCCGCCATCCTGCCGCAGTCTCTATGGATCCTGGGACTTTCGCTGGCCATTCTGGGGTTGCTCTACCTGTTCTTCCACTTCACCCTGGTGGGCAAGGCCATGCGGGCAGCAGCCGACAACCCTTTCGGTGCGGTGCTGGTGGGCATTTCGGTTCGTCGCATCGTGGCTCTTGCTTTCGCGCTGAGCGGCGCCCTGGGGGCCATCGGCGGCATCCTCATCACCCCCATTACCAGCATGAGCTACGACACGGGGGTGATGCTCGGCCTGAAAGGCTTTGCCGCCGCCGTCCTGGGAGGTTACGGCAGCGTGCCCGGGGCCGTGGTCGGCGGCCTGCTCCTGGGCGTCCTCGAAGCCCTGGGCGCCGCCTACATCTCGTCGGCCTCCAAGGACGCCATTGCGTTTGTCATGCTGCTGTTCATTCTGTTCGTCAAACCATCCGGCCTGTTTGGCGCCGTCGCCGTCCGCCGGCTCTGATGAACCATGGAACGGCTCCTGGAAAGCGTGCATTGGTCCTGGCTTTTGCTTCCACACTACGGTGGAGCAAAAGCCGATTTAGAGACAATCTCTAAGCTGCAAGTGAACCCGAGACCCTGCGGGATTGTCAGGCGAGCACAGGATGATGAGTTGGACAAGGTAAGCGGGAAGCCACCAGGATGTGAACTGCGGACGAGGGTATTGGTGCCGCGGGACTGGCGGGCGTTGCTGCTGATGGCGGCGGGGGTGTGGCTCGTCCCCTTCGGCCTGCAGAACGATTACTTCCTGCTCCTTTTCAATATCATGGCGCTCAACGCCCTGGTGGTGCTCGGCCTCAATCTGCTCATCGGCTCCACCGGCCAGGTCTCCCTTGGCCATGCCGCCTTTTATGCCATGGGCGCCTACCTCTCGGCCATCGCCAGCACCACCTGGCAGTGGCCGCTTGGAGCGGCGCTGCTCTTCGCCATCGCGGCCACGGGGGTCATCAGTTTTCTCCTTGCCCTTCCCACCCTGCGGCTGGAAGGTAATTACCTGGTCATGGCCACCCTGGGGTTCAACATCATCGTGAGCATTCTCCTGGAGCACTTCGAAGGAGTCACCGGCGGCCCTTCCGGCTTTCCAGGCATCCCACGGCTCCAACTCGGCCCCTGGGTGCTCGGCACCGACCGGAGCTTCTATTATTTCATCTGGACCCTGTTGCTGATGCTGCTCGCCCTCACCGTCAACCTGGTCGACTCCCGCATTGGCCGGGCCCTCCGTTCCATCCATGAAAAGGAACTGACCGCACAGGCCGTGGGCGTTCCCTCACACCGCTACAAAGTCACCACCTTCGTACTGAGCGCCCTGTATGCCGCCCTGGCCGGCTTTTGCTACGCCCATTACGTGACTTTCATCAGTCCCAAGACCTTCGATATCTTCTATTCGGTGCAGATTCTCACCATGGTGGTGGTAGGCGGGATGGGGAGCATCTGGGGAGGGCTGGCCGGCGCCGCCCTGCTGACCGGCCTGCCGGAATTGCTGCACCGCTTCGAGGATTTCCATGTGCTGTTTTATGGGCTGGTCTTGACCTCCGTGCTGGTCTTCTGTCGCCGAGGCCTGGTGCCGACCCTGATGCAGCTCGCAAGCTCGCAATGGCAGTCCTGGAAGCGCCCGCCTGAGGCCAAGCCCGCCATGCCACGGGTCCTTCCATCCGGCAGGGCAGCCTCCCGGATGACCTTCCTGACTCCCGGCGAGGAGGAGGATTTCCCGTCATCAAACCTCCCAACCGCCTCCGCACCGGCCTCCCCGCCCCTCATGACGGTGCAGGATGTTTCCATGACCTTCGGCGGCCTGCAGGCCCTCAATGAAGTGAGTCTTCGAGTACATCAGGGAGAAATTGTCGCCCTCATCGGACCGAATGGCGCCGGTAAGACCACGCTTTTGAACATCATCTCCGGGCTCCTCAACCCCCAGCAGGGCAGCATCCGGCTGGGAGAGACCGTCCTGACCGGGCTCGCTCCCCATCAGATCGCCGCTTGCGGCGTCGGCAGGACCTTTCAGGCGACCCAGATTTATCAGCACGCGACCGTCCTGGAGAATGTCCTCCTGGGCTTTCACACCCGAGGCCGCTCGGGCTTCCTGGCCTCCTGCTGGCATACGCCGGGGGAACGTTGGGAGGAACAATGCCTGCACGGCAAGGCCTATGAGCTTTTGGAAGCCTTCGACCTCGCTGACCAGGCGCTGGTAAGGGCCGAGAAGCTCAGCCTCCTCGAACAGAAATTGCTCGAACTGGCCCGCGCCCTGGCCCTCTCCCCGCAAGTTCTGCTACTCGATGAACCGGTGGGCGGCCTCAACCCCAGGGAGAGCGGCCTGCTCGTCGAGTACGTCTCCGGCCTC
Organism: uncultured Syntrophobacteraceae bacterium; assembly: GCA_964505935.1. GTDB lineage: Bacteria > Desulfobacterota > Syntrophobacteria > Syntrophobacterales > Syntrophobacteraceae > JADGQM01. Next base: position 669 of record CAZDKX010000431.1, on the reverse strand, counting down.
CGGCATCACGGGTTAGGGCTCATCCTGGTTGAACACGATATGAATGTGGTCATGCGCCTCGCCGATCGGGTCGAAGTGCTCCAGCACGGCTGCAAGATCGCCTCCGGGACCCCGCGCGAAGTTCAGCGGGATGAGCGAGTCATTGCGGCATATCTGGGAAGACGGCGGCAATGAAAAATGCGAATATCCAATATCGGAGAGAAAAGCGAATATCCAATATCGAACAAGAAACCGGTGGAAAAGCGAATATCCAATATCCAACAAGAAACCGGTGGAAAAGCGAATATCCAATATCCAACAAGAAACCGCAGAATGTCGAAGGGGAGACAGTCGGCGCTGATGAGCGATGGCCGGTTGAAAGGAGGATGCCCAACGTGAGAGAAGAGCAAAGGCCGAAGTGGGCAGCGGCTAATGGGAGTTAGCCATATGGAGAGCCAACAGGAGTCGCCGCAGAGCGTAATCATCTTCTATAGCCTCTTGCAGAAGTCTCAAATTCCGTCACCCCGGCATGCTTCTAGCCGGGGTCCAGGAACCTTAAAGTCTGGATTCCGGCTCAATAACCCTGCCGGAATGACGCCCTACTGGACTTTTGCAAGAGGCTCTCTATTATTCGCCATTCAGCGGCTTCCTTCGTGCCACTTCGTCATTGGACATTTCTTGTTGGATATT
>CAZDKX010000430.1:2180-3494 GCA_964505935.1 uncultured Syntrophobacteraceae bacterium | reverse complement strand
CGCAACTCGCAACCCGCAACCCGCAACCCGCAACCCGCAACCCGCAACCCGCAACCCGCAATGTTTCGAGACAGGTTGGGATAAGTGCCAGAAATCGCTCCTCAGAAAGAGGACGCAGAAGGTCTCGCCTGCCCGGAACCATTGCGGTTGAATTTGCCTGCCCGGTCTTCCAGAAAACCATCTTCAGGAGGTAAGAAGCGCGATGTAGCTGCGGATAGTTGGCAGGTTGCGGATGAAAGCGTGGGACGCCAGGGTGTCCCGGAGGTGCCCGGTCGGGTAGGGGGTGCGGAACAGCGTTATGGTGCCGTTGTCGCTGTCGTAGAGCGCGGAATTGGCCGCCGGCAGACCGTCACGGTAAGGGCCGCCGACACTCCCCACCTTGACCCAGTAGCGCGCTGCGGGGTCGAGGGGGATAATCAGCGGTTGACCAGCATCTGGTTGGTGGATGCGCACGTCCTGGAGCTGCGGGGAAGCGATGCCAGCGGGCAGTTCATAGACAGCCGGCACATGATCATGGCCGCTGAAGATGAGACGTTTCGAGAACTTGCCCCAAGCTTCCAAGCAGCCCGCCAGCGCCGTCCCATCAAGATAATTGAAACACCCAATCGTGGGCGGTGTTCCTGGTTCGGGGAGATGAAACGGGCTGTGGTGGACCACGACGAAATCGTCTTGCTCGATCATGAGCGGCAGGCCAAGCAGGTACTCCACGGCTCCGGGCAGGGTGCTGAGCAGGCCCGCGTTGTAGGCGGTGGCCTGCATGCGATCGAGTTGACGGGGATGATCGGCAAAAAGCCCGCAGACGAGCAGATCATGGTTGCCGGCCACGGTTGGTACCTTCAGCGCGCGCATGGACTCCAGGGTCCGGTTGCCGAAGGGGAGCCAACCGACAAGATCCCCGAGACAGAAGAGGGCATCGGGCCGCAGTTGTCGCAAGTGCTCGAGGCATGCTTGCAGAGCGTATTCATTGCCGTGGATGTCACCGAAAAAAGCGATGCGCACAGGCGGCTCCAGCTTTCACGGCACCCTCCGGGGGTTGCCTCATGGCTCGCTGTTATTCTTCAACCGTTTCAAACGAGCCGTCGTCTTTCTGAATGATCTTCATATTGCGCCCACTGGCGTCGGTGAACCTGATCGGCCCCCCATAGGTTGCCGGCCCGATTGGCTGGGGCCTCTTGCGCCGCTTCACCAGCAGGAAAACCACAACCGCCATCACCACTCCCAGCAGTGCCAACAATGCGTACGCCACGTCCTATCTCCCCCAATCGGCGTCAACCCTTACTCGAGTTGCGAGTTGCGAGTTGCGAGTTGCGAGTT
>CAZDKX010000430.1:0-2080 GCA_964505935.1 uncultured Syntrophobacteraceae bacterium | reverse complement strand
CGAGTTGCGAGTTGCGAGTTGCGAGTTGCGAGTTATCAGTCGTCAGTTTCAAGCCTCCAGTTTCTCCGGCGGTCGGCCGGAAAAAAACAGCTCGTGTCCCGCGATCGCCATCAGGACTTCTTTCAGCGGAATCAAGCGGCCGGCATTGTACCAGTCCTCAATGAGGCGGAAGGCGATGGAGAAGCTGGAAGGAAGGCGCAGCCGACCCGCCTCCAGACTTTCCCGGTAGTCCTTTCGGGAAAACCAGCGAGCGTCTTCCAGTTCGTGGTCCACGAGGCGTATGGCACGATCCTGCGCCACGGCGGTAAAGCCGAGCATGATGGAGCAGGGGAACGGCCATGGCTGCGAGGAGTGGTACTGGATCCCGGTCACGTTCACGCCCGTCTCTTCATGGATCTCCCGGACCACGGCGTCTTCGAGGCTCTCCCCCGGCTCCACGAAGCCGGCGATGGCCGAAAAGAAGCCTTGGGGCCAGATGGCCTGGCGCCCAAGAAGGCATCGATCTCCATCCCAGACCAGGGTGATGACGGCCGGATCGGTGCGCGGAAAATGCTGCGCGCCGCACTCGCTGTTGGTGCAGACTCTGCGGTGTCCTCCGTCGACGCTTGCCGTGGGACTGCCGCAGTCGCCGCAATAGCGGTGGCGACGATGCCAGTGCGTCAGGCCGCGGGCATAGGCAAGCAGGGCGGCGTGGCGAGGCGGAAGCAAGGCCCCGAATCGCTTCAAGTCCTGAAACTGACCATGGTCTGCCAGGCGATCAAAAAGCGGTGAGCGATCCCGCGGCAGGTCCAGCGCAAAATAGGGTCCGCTCTCGTCCCGGCCAAGAAACATGATGGTCTCGGCCGCCTTCAGCGGTTCCGCAGCCTCGGGGTGAGACAACAACACCGGCCTGGGAAGGGGTTCAAGGGCGAAAAGTTGTCTTGAATCCCATACGGGGATGAAGCGGGCCTTGGGGTCCTCCACCTGCCCGGCAAGCCAGGCCTCATCGCGGCGTCTGGCCGACAGACGATCAATGGAGTTGGCGGCGAAACAGTTGAGAGCGGAACGCTGGTAATGATCCATAAGTTTCACTGCGCGAAAGCCTTGCTAGAAAGACAGGGCTTCACGGTCCTCGGTATTTTTGCGCCTCTTTCAGCACCCACCACTGGCGTGGGGTCAGGCCCATGGGGTGCACGACGACGTTCTGAAAACGCCGAGCCGCCGCCACCAGGGCCTCAGTGGTAAAGAGGAAGGTGTACGGCTGTTCCTCGTGCAAGATCTGGCTGAAACGGTTGAACATCTGCCGTCGCTTCTGGGGATCGAATTCCTTCCGCGCGGCTTCAATCAGACGATCGGCCTCTTCACTGCGAAATCCCACAAAGTTGGACCCCTTGTCGGCCTGGGAGGAATGCCAGAGCTGATAAGGATCGGTATCCCAGCCGAGACTCCATCCCATGGTGCAGGCGTCAAAGTTATGCTCATCCACCCGCTGGACGAATACCGCCCATTCGAGTTTGCGAATCTCCATCTTAATGCCGATCCCTTTCAAGTTCTCCTGAAGGATGGTGGCAATCTGTTCGCCGAATTTTGAACCGGCGGAAATCAGGAATTCAAACGCAAAGGGGACCCCCTCCCGCTCGATCACGCCGTCGCCGTCGCGGTCTTCCCAGCCGGCGTCCCGGAGCAGCGCCACCGCCCCCTTGGGATCGTAGGGGTAGGGCTTGAGGCGGTGGTCATACTCGGGACTGTTGATGTAGAACGTGCCGTTGACGACGGTGCCCAGCCCGAAAAGCACCTTTTTGAGAATCATCTCGCGATCCATGAGCAGGGTCATGGCCTGTCGCACGCGACGGTCGGCAAACAGGGGCCGGCGCATGTTCCAGCCGATGTAGGAGTAGCTCGGCAGAAAGTATTTGAGCTTCTGGAAGTGCTCGTCAAAACGTTTGGTCTGGGTCTGTCTGACCCACTGGATGGGACGGAGGCCCATGAGGTCCAGGCCGCCCTGCTTCAAGACCTGGAGCGCCACGGTTGAATCGGTGATGATCTTGAAGACGATCCGGTTGAGATGGGGTTTCTCTCCCCAGTAGTCGTCATTACGGAT
>CAZDKX010000429.1:0-3502 GCA_964505935.1 uncultured Syntrophobacteraceae bacterium | reverse complement strand
CCATCAGGGTTACGGTGGGAATAAAAAATCCAAATACTTGATCGCCTACTGCCATGGTGTTCCTCCTTGAAATAATCTCCTTGTTGGGTTGCACTCGAGGCCGCCGGCCAACCAGATGGTACGCGTGAGTTGGTTGCCCGCAGCTTCACTCATCCTGGGCGGCATTCGGTCATTATCCCCAAGCAATGATCAGGCCAACTAATATAACGTATGTAAAATCCATGGGTTATTCTATAAAAGGCCATTCTAGAAAGCAGGACTTGAGTCATAGTGAAACGGCAGGCCGCCAGCGGCAACGGGAAGCGATGATTGATCGGCTTTGGAGAAGTCAAACGGACAGGATGTGTCAGAATGACGCACCCCCTTCCAGGCCGTGTCACCCTGACTCACGAAAACGGGAATGGTGTCAGTACCCGGATTTGATCTTGGGTCGCCACTGGCCGTCCACGTACTCGAGTTCATCAATGTTGTCATCGATCCATTTCTTGACGGAAAATGTGGTGATCTGCCCTCCGGGTTTGAGGACGACGACTGCTTCTATCCCGGCATTGATGATCATTCTTTTGCAGATCTTGCACGGTTCGGTATTGGCGACAATCTCCCCGGTCTTTGCATCAACACCCACCAGGTAGAGGGTGGATCCGAGCATGTCGAGCCGGGAGGCGTGAATGATGGCATTTTGTTCTGCATGCACGCCCCGGCAGATTTCGTATTTTTCCCCTTGCTTGATATTCAACAGCTCTCTGGCACAAAGGCCGATTTCCGTGCAATTCCTTGTTGATCGGGGAGGGCCGTTGTACCCCGTGGCAATGATCTGATCCTGCTGGACGATGACCGCCCCAAACCACCTTCTCAGACAGGTGGCTCTCATGGAGACTTCTTTGGCAATATTCAAGTAGTAGGCATCTTTCGAGATTCGGGGCATGATCAGCTCTTTTCGGGATTCCATTGGGGATTCCATCAGTGAAATCAAGGGATTTGGCTTGCGCCGCGCGGTTGCCCGCTGCCAGACAATGCCACCCTGCATGCGGATGGGCACCGGTCGCCTGCATTGTAGCCCTGCCCAGACAGTTGTCAAACGGGAAGAGCACGTCCCTACCGGGTCCCCGCTGCTATGGAAAGATGGAGCTTGCACAGATTCTGAGAGTTGAATGTCTGCAGATTGAGTCGGGACGACTGGATTTGAACCAGCGACCTCTGCGTCCCGAACGCAGCGCTCTACCAGGCTGAGCCACGTCCCGACCGATGTGCTCAGCCTTTTAACAGAAATCCTGAACCCTGTCCACGATTTTCACGATTCCTGCCTCCGCCCCTGCTGCGTTCCTTTCCTCCATTCGTTTGAATCCTGCCCATGAATTGACTATGATCCTTGTCCGAAGGAGGTGACACGCAACCCATGGATGAACCCAAGTGGTCGCAACAGGCTGCACAGGCACCCGAAGCACGCGGAGCAGCGGAGCCGTCCCTTGCTTCCAGGATGGAGGCCATGCCCCATTTGCCGGGGGTTTATCTGTTCAAGGACGGCGACGGCAAAATTCTGTACGCAGGCAAGGCCAAAGACCTGCGGAAGCGGATCAGCAGCTATCTGCGCCACTCGGCTGTCGGGGACCTCAAGACCCGGGTGTTTCTGGCGAAAGCGGTCGATATTGAATACCTGGTCACCGCCAGCGAAAAGGAAGCGCTCCTCCTGGAAGCAAGCCTCATCAAGAAGCATCGTCCCCGCTACAATGTCATTCTCCGCGACGACAAGAACTATCTGGCATTACGCATCGACCCTCGGGAACCCTTCCCCCGGCTGGAGGTTGTGCGCCGTTTTCAGAAAGACAAGGCCCTCTATTTCGGACCCTATCCTTCCGCCCACACCGTGCGCGAAACCTTGAAGCTCCTCGAGACCCTGTTCCCTTTGCGTCATTGCCGGGGCAAACGGTTGATCCCGAGAGAAAGACCCTGCCTCAATCATGCTCTGGGCCGCTGCCTCGGCGTTTGCGCTGGCAAGGTCACCCAGGAGGAGTACCAGAAAGCGGTTCACGAGGTGGTCCTGTTTCTCCAGGGAAAGACGGATACCCTCCAGCGTCAACTGCAGCAGCGCATGAGGGAAGCCGCCGAGGTACTGGATTTTGAACTGGCCGCCCGCTGTCGGGACCGTCTGCAGGGAATCGCCACCGTCCTCGAGAAACAAAGGATCGTGTCGGATCGTTTTCATAATCAGGATGTTCTCGGCGTCTATCAGGAAGAGGGCAGAACCGCACTCGTTGTCCTCTTCATCCGCCAGGGCGTGCTGATCGGGAAGCAGGACTTCGACCTGCGGCAGGCTCAGGGCGAAACGGAGGAACTCCTCCGATCGTTCATCCAGCAATACTACCGCGAAGGACGCTTCATCCCTGACGAAATCGTGGTTCCCGTGGCCCTGGAGGATGCGGATACCCTGGAAGAGTGGCTCACGGAGAAGAAGGCCAAACGCGTTCGCATTGTTCCGGCCTCCCGGGGCGAACGCCGCCAACTCCTGGACCTTGCCGCAAGCAATGCTCAGGAACACTTCAACCGTTGCCGCAAGCAACAGCACCGCAACGTCGCTCTCCTCGGAGGTCTTCAGCGCCTCTTGAAACTTCCCGCTCTTCCCCTGCGCATGGCCTGTGTGGATATCTCCAACCTTCAGGGGCTGCACGCGGTGGGGGCCGTGGTAGTCTTCGAGAACGGTCAACCGGCTATGGAATCCTACCGCGCCTACCGCCTCGAGGGGAAAACCGAACCCGACGACCCGGCCATGATGGCCGAAGTCCTGGAGCGCTTCTGGGATGAGGACCGCGGAATTGCTTCATCCCTTGATCTGCTGGTGTTGGATGGCGGCAAAGGGCACCTGAACCGGATTGCCCGCCTTTTCAAAGAAAAAGCCCTGGCTGCCCCCATCCCCATCATTGCCCTGGCCAAAGAGCGTGAGGGCGACCGAGGTGCCAAGGGACGGGGCCTCTACGAAAAAGTTTACGTTCCCGGTCGAAAAAACCCCCTCTTCCTAGCCCACGCTCCCGACCTCCTCCACCTTCTCCAAAGACTGCGGGATGAAGCCCACCGTTTTGCGATCACACACTACAAGTCCATCCACGGCCGGGATCAGCTCGCTTCCGCCCTGGACGCCATCCCGGGGATCGGCCCAAAACGCAAACAGGCACTCCTCCTTCACTTTGAAAGCATGGAAGCGCTACAGCAAGCCAGCCCGGAGGCACTCCGGAAGATCCCCGGGATCTCCCCGAAACTGGCTGGGATGATTGTGGCAGGGATGGGTGATGGGTAATGGGTGAGGGGTGATGGGTGATGGGTCATGGGTGATGGGTGATAGGTGATGGGTGATGGGTGATGGGTGATGGGTGATAGGTGAGGGGTGAGGGAAAAGGCGGGGTGGGCAGTGATCACAGGGGCAGGCGACAGTCACCACCCCGATCCACCATCACTATTTTTTCCAACAAGATCGGTCGGCACCGGGCCACCCATCACCTGCTACCCATGA
>CAZDKX010000428.1:0-3504 GCA_964505935.1 uncultured Syntrophobacteraceae bacterium | reverse complement strand
ACGCCCACGGTCTCCGTGGTCGATTTTGCCGCCGTCCTGGAAAAGGAGACCGATACCGAGATGCTCAGAACGGTTTTGCGGGAAGCAGCCAGGGGTGAGATGGCAGGGATCCTCGAGTGCTCGGAGGAACCGCTGGTCTCGAGCGACTTCAAAGGCAATTCTCATTCCTCCATCCTGGACATCGAGTTCACCCAGGTTATGGGCGGCACCATGGCCAAGGTGGTCTGCTGGTACGACAACGAATGGGGCTACTCCTGCCGGGTGGCCGATCTGGCCGATTACATGCAGAGCCGGGGAGGTTTCTGAGCGGGACAGTGCCAGGGTTGCGGTTAAAGGGAAGGTTGGGTTGGGGAGCAGCACCATCCGGCAAAGATGGTAAACGCAAAGAGAGACCGTTGCCATCGCAGCGAGGATTAAACTGCGGAGAGATTGTTCAGGCTGCTCCTCCCACCCTTTTCCCGGCTATCTTCTGGCCGGGATATAGCCGGTGACGCGCTTTTTTTCTTCCCTTTTGGGCGGCTCGCTGGAAAGAAGTCTTTCAGCCGTGATGAATCCCCCGCATTGAGGACACCGCTGAATGACGTTAGGATTTTGTTTTCCGTCCTCACCCTGTTTAATCGGCGCATTGCCGTCGAGGAAGAAGATATCCACGGCAAGGCCCCTCGGTCTCTTGACTTCCAGGACTGGATAGCCGCATTTATGAAAATATTTCTCTGTCTGCATTTCGTCACCTCTAAGACTATTTTTGAGGTATCTGTCAAGAAACTCCAATATAGGCTTTCCCCTTTTGCCCGTGATACGCTCCCGCATGTCGGCAGACAAATACGCCCGGATGCGGCATCGCTCCACAGTACCATCGGAGCACCGCGAACAAATCTTTAGTTTTTCTGATCTGAGCATGTTAAGGCAGAGAGTATCCATCCTGATGACTCTCCATTTTCTTTTCCGGTATTCAGATCTTCACAGCACCGGGAAATATTGATCTACGATGGGAACCGTTGAACAATAACGATCTGCTGCAACCCCGGAACACGGAGAGATTGCATGAATCCACTGTCTGCATGGATAGACCGGCTCCCGCCGCGGAGCCTGCAGCTTCGGCTCACATTGCTCGTCATTGCCCTGCTCGTGTTCTTGGTGAGCCTGATTGGTGCCCGTTCCTCCGATTCGATCCGCGATATTATGACCCATCAGATCGGCAGGAAGGCCCTCAATCTGGCCCAGGCTGTGGCGTTCAACCCGACGATCCGGGAGGGATTGCTGACCCATAACCCGGAAGCGGTGCAGGACTTGACCGAAGAGATCCGGCGGACCACCGGCGCTGCATACATCGTGGTGGCTGACCGGCAGGGTACCCGGTATAGCCATCCCCATTCGGAAAAGGTTGGCCTGGGTTTCGTCGGCGGCGATTTCCAGCGGGCGGTTGAGTTTGGCGAGTCGTATGTCTCCAGGGCGGTTGGCACCCTGGGACCATCGATGCGCGGTTTTGTGCCGGTCCGCAACGATCGTGGGGAGGTTCTTGGTTTCGTTGCCGTAGGCTACCTGGAAACCGAAATTGAAGCAGAGGTCCGTACCCAGCAGCACAAAGTGCTCGGCTACGTCGTCGTGGTGCTTTTCCTGGGGGCGTTTGGGGCGGCTTGGATCGCAAGGACGTTCAAGGCTGCCATTTTTGGGCTTGAACCTCACGAAATTGCCACCCTGTTTGAAGAACGCAACGCCATCATCGAAGCGATCCGCGAGGGGGTGGTGGCGGTTGACGGTACGGGAAAGCTGACTCTTGTCAACCAGGCAGCCCGCCGCTACTTGGGAGAGGACCCTCAGGAAGACCTGCGCGGCTGTCACCTGACTGACATCTGCCCCTGCCGGGAGATGGAGGAGGCGCTGGCGGTCAAACAACGGGTGCTTGACCGTGAGGTCCTGGTGGCAGATCGCCCCATGATCGTCAATGTGCTGCCCTTGAGGAGAGGGGGGACCGTGACCGGGACCGTGGCCAGTTTTCGCCCCAAGGATGAACTGGACCAGCTTTCCCGAAGACTTCTGCACATGCAGGAATACTCCGAGTTGCTGCGGGCTCAGACCCACGAATACTCCAACAAACTGCACACCATTGCCGGACTGATCCAGATCGGGGCGCACCGGGAGGCCCTCGATTTGATCATGGCAGAGACGAGCGGCTACCAGGACCTCATCAAGACGCTCGCAGAAGCCGTTCCCGACCCGGTACTGGCGGGGATCATCCTCGGAAAATTCAACCGCGCCCGCGAACTCAAAATCACCCTCGTCCTGGAGCCGGAAAGCTCGTTTGCCGACCTCCCGCCGCAACTCGAACGCAGCCATCTGGTCACCGTAATCGGCAATCTGCTCGACAATGCGTTCGAGGCAGTACGCGAAACAGGTGAGGACAACAAGGTGCGTCTTTTCCTGACCGACCTCGGGCTGGATCTGATCATCGAAGTTGAAGACTCGGGACCCGGGATCGCCCCCGAGGTCGCAGATCGCCTGTTCGAGAAAGGGATAACCACCCACAACAGCACTGGACGAGGGGTGGGGCTCTACTTGGTGCGAAGGGCGGTCACGGCGCTCGGCGGTGAAATAACCTTTGCGCAAGGGGAATTGGGGGGAGCGCTTTTCACCGTTATGATCCCAAAACACCCAAACGCAGATTCGCCTGGTGAAGAAAAGACTATGACACAAGAATCGCTTCCAGGGAGAGAGGTATGACGGGCGGAGAACCCATCCGAGTGCTCATTGTCGAGGATGATCCAAGGATTTCCGAGCTGCACCGTCGCTTCACGGAGCGGATGGATTGCTTCGAAGTGGTCGGCATCGCCAACACCCTCGCCGATGCAGAAGAAATGGCCGAGGTTCTCGACCCTGACCTCGTGCTGCTCGATTTGTTCTTCCCCGAGGGAAGTGGGCTGGACCTGCTGCGGCGCTTGCGGGCGGGAGCGATCCCCATCGATGTGATCCTCATCACCGCCGCCCGCGAGATGACCGCGCTCAAGGAAGCCCTGCGCGGCGGAGTGTTCGATTACATCGTCAAACCGGTTTTTCTGCCCCGTTTCCAGGAGGCGCTGCAGAAATACCGCGACTACTTTGCCTGCACCCGGGCAGGGGGCACCCTGGACCAAAAGGAGGTGGATCGCCTGCTGCGCCCTCATTCCAGTCATCCAACGGAGGAACCGCAAACGCCGAAAGGCATCGACCCGCTGACCCTGCGCAAAGTCCGCCAAGCTTTCGCCTCCCCCAACAGTAATTTCAGCGCTGAAGAAGTCGCCGAGCAAGTGGGGGTCAGTCGCTCCACTGCCCGTCGCTACCTCGAATACCTTATCAGCGAGGGGTTTCTTGTTGCCGAACTCAGCTACGGGGTAGTCGGCCGTCCCGAGCGCCGCTATTTCCGCCACGCCTGATCCGGACTGCCGGCTCACTTCCTCGTCCCGCCCGCCAGACCTTTCACCATTCCTTCCAAGAAATCATCTTAAAAACGCCCTGAAATTCCTTTTT
>CAZDKX010000427.1:0-3567 GCA_964505935.1 uncultured Syntrophobacteraceae bacterium | reverse complement strand
GCCGTGAACCACTTTTCCATATCGTTTACCGTTACGCGGAACCGCTGCTGGGGGCCGCCGTTGCCAGGCGTGCGGCGGATGACCTGGCCTCCCAGCCGCTCGTCCTCACCGCCAATCATCACGGGGTGGACTACTACCCTCAGACCCTGCAGGCCCGTCTCATCCTGGCTCTGCGCAGTATCAGCGGATTGTCTCCGGCGAGGACGCTGCCGGTGTTCGCCTGCGGTAATATCCCTTTGAATAATCTCACCTACCCGCGCGGGCTGTTGTTTTATCGCCCGCCTGCCGGCCAAGAGACGGAGGGACCCTGCCGTCTCCCCCTCTTTCCGGATAGGTTGAAGCGAGCCATGGTTGGGGCCGCGCCGGCCTGGGATGCCGCTCTGCTCGGCCAGGCACGCACGCGGCTCCGCGAAATGGCTCGTCACGGAAAGCTTGCTCCTGATATTGCCCTTGCGGCGCAAACGGTCCTCGCCGAAGACTACGGCTCCCTCGCCCCCCTTGTACTGCCGGACTATGCACAGCAGGCCGTGGTGGTCAACCGTCTCCTCTGGCAAAGGCTTTTTGCCGGGGGCCTTGATCCTCCCGAAATGGTCTATCTGGAACTCGAGCATATTGCCTCCGAACTCCTGGTTCGGCAGGATCTGGCCGATTCCCACAGCCTTGCCCACGGAGTCTTCTTTGACAGGGGCCTGCGGGAGGGAGTGCTGACAGCATTAGATGGCGTCAGGGGATGCTGGAACCGGCTGGCCCTCGGCCGGAGATTCCATGCCAAGCCTCGGGAACGCCTGGCTGCCGGAGCGCCTGTACCCTGCGGGACGGTCTTCTTTTGGGGGCGGGATGCCGCGGGGCGGCGCATCCCTCTCGACCTGCACACCGGGGAATCAGGAAGGACCGTCCTGTACGGCAGAGACGACAGCGGCAGGCTCACAGAAATCCCGTGGTCTCCTCCAGCGCTCGCCGACGCTCTCAAAGCTCGCCGGCTCTACCCTTCGCTTTTCGCCTCGTTTCTGGTGCTGACCTTCGCGCGTGGCATCCCCTGCATCGGAGGCTACTTCCAGGGGGAATACCTCCCGGCGATGCAGCGCGGCCTGGCTGCGGCCCTCAGCGGGACGGCGGGATACGGTGATGTCGCCCGCGTGGTCCTCCAGGTGCCGACCGACCTCTATCTCGACGGCATGGCGGCAGTGATGAGCCGCACCGGCGATGGTGGCCTGATTCCCGCAGGACCGCTGGAAATCATCGCGGGGGGTGGTCTGACTCCAGGCGACTTCGAGCGAATGGGCTCCCTGACGGTTTTGGAAGCCCATCTTGCCGATCTGTTCGAAACGGCTCCCGACGCAATCCTGCCTGAATTGAGGGTGGCCGGCTGGCAGAGGCAGCTGGCAGGCGCCTGCTCCCTGCTGTTTGAGGGAAAGGTCGTGATCAAATGATACCGTTACGTCTGAAGGGACGAAGCGGGCACTCAACCCCGATGATGGGTCAGCTAGAGGAAGGTTTACCTGAGGATAACGAGGGCCCGGCTTCAGGTCACGGATTGGTGATCTCCTGAAAGATTTCGTCTGCCGCTCCCAGGGTGTCCACCGGGGGATCGAAGCCGATAAGCGCTGAGGTCCTCAGGTTGATGGCGATCTTGGGGGGGCCCTCGAAAACCTGGTCCAGCTGCCGCGGCTTGGCACCGTTCAAGATTTTTGCGATCGCCTCAGCGTAGTAGCGCCCTACGTATTTGAAGCTCGCCTGGGAGATGCTGAGGAGAAATCCCCATTGGACCTCGTCGGAACCGGACTGAGAAAATGTGGGAACGCTGCAGGAAATGGCGATCTTCGCCAGTTCCGGAATGCTCTTCGGGTTTACACCATTTTGTTTGGTGACATAGATGGCATCCGCCTTCTTACAAAACTCGCGAAAGCATTGCGCAACACTTTCCGCAGCCAGCTTCGAATCAGGGATGTCATCCTTCGTGTAGCAGTCAATGATTTCAAAATTGCGCTCACCCGCTACTTCCTTGATCTTATCCAGTGCCGCATAGCTCCTGCCGGAATCAGTATCCGCATGAGCCACACCCAGTTTCTTGAATCCGACAATATCGTGAAAGATGCGAACCTGCCTTTGGAAACGGGAAGGATCCACCCGCGCCATGAGGTGATCATACCCTGAATCGTCGACGCTCTTGATAATCCCTGAAGTCACCGGCTCGCTCGTTGAGATCACCAGGGTGTTGGTGTGGTGATCAGGGTTCGCAAGGTCTTTCCCAGCCCAGGTGCCGGCGGCAATCATCAGGTCCAGGTCCTTTTGCTCTTGCAACCGCTTCATGAGCTCCGATGAGGTCTGCTTTCTGGTCGCCTCGTCCCACGAAGTCGAGTAATAGGCATCTTTGACGAACTCCAGGTAAGTACCCTTTGCCTCGGTGGCGAGCCAGTTCCAAAGGTCCTTGGTCTGCTTCGATTCCTGCGCTGGAATTTCCGTCTTCTCGATCCATCCGAGGTCCATCAGGGCCCTGGCGGTTGCCGTGAGTGATGCCTGATAATCCGGATAGTCGCCCCCCTGATAGTAGCCGAGACGCCATTTGGCGCCGTTTTTCAGCTTTGGCGCGACACTGAAATCCCCCTTGTCGGCGGCAAATCCCAGCGGCTGTACCAGCAACAACAATACCGGCAGCGTCGCAAAACTCCTGGTGATTCTCTTCATTCCAACCTCCCGCAAAACCTTGCCGCTTAAGAAAAAAGGCAATTGGACCTTTCATAATCAATTGGCCGACGAAGATAAAGGATTAATGTCTTGCGGAACCGTCTTTCCAGCACATGCAAAGAGCCCCCTCTGTGATATAAAAGAGGGACCGTTATTGATGCTGAGTAGCAACTTCTGGAGAAGGGTACCCGGGAGAGTTCATGTTCTTACGCGAGCAGCAGGGAGCAATCTTTTAAGTGGCTGAATTAATTATTGATATATCGAAACTCCAATACAATCTCGAAGTTGTTCAAACACTCTGTGCCCGACACCGCCTCGATCTGCTGGCGGTCGCCAAAGGGTGCAACGGGTTTCTGCCCATCATCCAGATTTTCGAGGCATGTGGAGTCAGTAATGTTGGATTCTCGCGGATCGCCGATGCCAAAAAGGCAGCGCCTGTGCTTTCCCGTCGCCCCTGTTTTGTTTCGATTCCCTCTCCAGGGCAGGCTGAGGCAATCGTACAGCATTTCGGGTCGAGCCTGCATTCCGAGCTCCCTGCAATCCATGCTCTGGCAGAAGCTGCCGAGCGGACTTCGCGCTCTCATGGGATCATCTTGATGGTGGACATCGGGGATTTGCGAGAAGGGGTGGTGCCCGAAGAGGTTGTCCCGACGGTGCGGGCGATTCTGGAGATGAGAAGCCCCTTCATCGAGCTTTGGGGGCTTGGCGCCACCCTGGGCTGCTGCTCGGGTACCCTTCCAGACGCTCAGAACCTGGGGCTGCTTCAGGAGCTCGCGATGGAGACGGAACGCTCTACGGGGCACGGCATCAAAACGCTCTCGCTCGGTGGCTCCGTTGTCATCCCCTGGATCGAGAAGGGCCTGCTGCCCTCAAGAATCAATC
>CAZDKX010000426.1:1172-3570 GCA_964505935.1 uncultured Syntrophobacteraceae bacterium | reverse complement strand
TTCCAGGGCATTTGCTCATGTCCCGGTGAGACACGCGAAGACCCATGAAAAGGACTGCGGTTGACAGGCAACTGCCAGTGGTAACCCGCAACTCGCAACCCGCAACTCGCAACTTTTCAGGGCAGCATCCTAATGAGACGCCTACTCAATGTCAAGCTTATCACAACGCTGGCAGCAATTCTCCGGCCTTTCCCGACCCTCCAGCCAAACGGTTTGCCGCTTGCGTTTGCTTTGCCAATGGGGGTATAAGACCAGAAAGAATGGGCAAAGAGATGACCTGACCTTTTGAGGAGGAGGAACGAGATGACCACCAGCCTTTTCAGCAACATTGCCTTCTGCACCGACTTTTCCACTCACGCGGATGAAGCCTTCACAGTGGCCAAGGACCTTGCCTGGCACTATGGAGCGACTCTGCATATCGTCCACGTGATGGTCAATTTTTCCGTCTCACCACCCCTTCATACGACCTACATGCCCATCGAGTACGATCCGAAGTTCGTCGAGGAAGTGACGGTAGCCGCTACCGAAGCCATCCAGAGCCGCTATGTGGCCAATTTGAAAGAAAAGCAGCCTTATGAGGTACACCTGCTCTCGGGCTACTCGTCGACGGAAATCCTGCGTCTCGCTGAAGAAGTCCCCTGCGACCTCATCGTCATGGGATCGCACGGGTTGACGGGGCTCGCCCACGTTCTCTTCGGCAGCACCGCCGACCGCGTGGTACGCAGGGCGCCCTGCTCGGTTCTCACCGTCAGGCCGCAAAAGACGTGAAAGCGGCCAAAGATTCCCTGGAGCAGCTTGACGCGAGTGACTGGTGAGGAGGTCGCTGCATGAGTTCCGATCATCCCGTGCTGGTAACCGGGTGCGCCGGTTTTATCGGCTTTCACCTGGCGCATCGCCTTCTCGGTCAGGGGCGGCCGGTGGTGGGCCTGGACAACGTCAATGACTACTACGACGTCACCCTCAAATGGGATCGGCTGAAACAGCTGCAGCGTTTTGCCGACTTTGAATTCCGGCAGGTCGATCTCCAGGGCCGCTCGGACATGGAAGACCTCTTCAAAGCCCATGCTTTTGAGGTGGTGGTCCATCTCGCCGCGCAGGCCGGCGTCCGTTACTCGCTCGTGAATCCTTATGCCTATATCGAAAGCAACCTGGCCGGCTTCACGACCATTCTCGAAGGCTGCCGCCACCGGGGCGTCCGGCACCTGGTTTTTGCCTCCTCCAGCTCAGTCTACGGCGCCAACACGAGCATGCCGTTTTCAGTCCACCAGAATGTCGATCACCCGGTTTCCCTCTATGCCGCCACCAAAAAGGCCAACGAACTGATCGCCCACAGCTATGCCCACCTCTATGGGCTTCCCTGCACCGGCCTGCGTTTCTTTACCGTCTACGGACCTTGGGGGCGCCCGGACATGGCCGCTTTTCTTTTCACTCGCGCAATCCTTGCGGGAGAACCCATTCGCGTCTTCAACCACGGGCAAATGAAGCGCGATTTCACCTATATTGATGACATCGTCGAGGGCGTCGTCCGGGTAATGGCCGTTCCCCCTCAACCCAACCGGGAATGGACCGGCAATACCCCCGACCCCGGGACCAGCCTGGCGCCCTATCGCGTTTACAACATCGGCAACAACCGACCGGTGAAGCTCCTGGACTTCATCAAAACCCTGGAGAATTGCCTGGGGATGGAAGCCAGGAAAGAGCTCGAGGCCATGCAGCCGGGTGATGTACCCGAAACGTACGCCGATATCGATGATCTCGTTCGCGATTTCGGCTTCAGCCCCAAGACCCCGCTTGAAACAGGGCTGGCCAATTTCGTGGCTTGGTATCGTCACTATTATCAGGCATGAGCGGCGCTTGCACTCGCGCTAACGTTGCTGCATCGACGAAGAAACGCGAAGCCGTCATTTGTCACGACCACTCAGGAATGGTTGTTGTTCTGAACCGGCGGTGCTGGCAGAAAACCGAAGTCTCGTTATCTTGAGCTCAGCTTATTTCTGCGGATATCTGTGATTGCCAAGAGAACAATGACGGTGGGAAAAGATACTATCGTAATCCAAGTATGAATCAGGCTATAAATATATATTCCTCTCGAAACTTCGGTATAATGCCCTTTCCAGTTGAGAAAATACCTGTTCTTTTCGCTTTTACCACTTACTGCATCGCCGTGCAGCGCAACCGTCCCAACTCCCCATACTCCAAAATTCAGCACCACCAGCAAGAGCGTCACTCTGAAAAACGTTGTTCTTTTCACTACCGCCTTGAGTTTAATGACATTATCCGTGGCCAGATTATGAAAGACCCAAAAAGCGAAGGCTAGGACAGATATTGTAAAGACTGACAACCACCAATACTCTTTGAAAAGATCCTCGACTGCTATATCCATTGCGGAACCACCTCC
>CAZDKX010000426.1:0-1072 GCA_964505935.1 uncultured Syntrophobacteraceae bacterium | reverse complement strand
TTGACGGACCTGGAGCCCGCCGATGCCGGGGCGGCCCGGGCATAGTCCTGCACAAACCCTGAGCCCGAGATCCATCTCTCGATGCAGGACGACTTCCCGCACCAGCACTCAGGGCCTGGGTATTCCTCCTCACTCATCCACGGGAGGGGGTTGTGCCCCCATTCGCCGGCCACCAGGTTGGCTCCCACCCACGGCCTGCCGTCAATGGCGATGCCGGCCCCGCAGCCGGTCCCGAGGATCACGGCGAACACCACACGGTAGCCCGCGCCCGCCCCATCGACCGCTTCGGAGAGAGCGAGGCAGTTTGCGTCGTTCATGCACCGCACCTCGCGGCTGAGGGCGCGGCTCAAGTCCCGGTCGAGAGGGTGACCGTTGAGCGTGGTGGTGTTGGCGTTCTTCACGCACCCGGTTCGCGCCGAAATCGTGCCGGGGATGCCGACGCCTACCGTCCCCTGCCGGCCCAGAGCCGCTTCCGCTTCGATGACCAAACCGGAAATGGTGGCAACGATCGCCTGGTAGCTGCGGGGGTCGGTATGGACCCGTTTCCGGTAGACTTCGACCCCACCTTGATCGAGGGCGATGATCTCGGTTTTCGTCCCTCCCAAATCGATCCCGAACCGCATCGATGCCCCTCCGCCGCTCAACGTGGGGCTCAAGCAGGCGGCCTGCCCGCATCGCCTGCAGGCAAGGGTTCGCCGGTTTTGCACGCCACGATCATGATCTCGATCTCGTCCAGGTCGAGGGGTCTTCGGCCCCAGTTCCCTGCCGTTCCGCCCCACATGCTCATGACCCGCAGACCCGCGAGGCGGAAAAGCAGGATGAGCTCCGTGGGAACGAACGCCCGCTCGCGAACCGCCACGGCAGGCAGTCCTTCCCGCGGTGGGTATGCGCCGGCCTCAACCATGGTGAGCGGATCGAAGCGCCCTTCCGCCACGTCCTCATTCTGATACCGGCGGAGCATGGCCGCCCCGTTGAGAACCGTAAACAACGCCTTGGCCTGTGGCTTCAAACTCCGGGAGACGTTGCCCAATATGGCCAGCGGTTGCTCGATCGGATCATCATCCTGGCCAAG
>CAZDKX010000425.1:0-3600 GCA_964505935.1 uncultured Syntrophobacteraceae bacterium | reverse complement strand
TCGGTTCCGTGGTGCTCTGCATCACGGGCTGTGAAGCGTTGTATGCCGACATGGGCCATTTCGGACGCGGCCCCATCCGCCTCTCGTGGATCGTGCTGGTCTTTCCCTCCCTGCTGCTCAACTATTTCGGGCAAACCGCTCTCCTGCTGGAAAACCCCGAAGCAGCCGTCCATCCCTTTTACGGCCTCGTACCGCGGCTGTTGCTGTATCCCATGGTGGCCCTGGCCACCACCGCGGCCGTCATTGCCTCCCAGGCCATGATTTCCGGCGTGTTTTCCCTGATGCAGCAGGCCATTCAAATCGGCTACTGCCCGCGGCTGCGCATCGTGCACACGTCGGGCGAAACCAAGGGGCAGATCTACATGCCCTGGGTCAACTCGATGATGATGATCGGCTGCCTCGGCCTCGCCCTGGCCTTCAAGGAATCGAGCAACCTGGCCGCGGCCTACGGCATTGCGGTGACCGGCACCATGTGTATCAGCACGCTGATTTACTTCTACGTCACCCGCTATGTCTGGAGTTGGCCGCTGTGGAAGGCCCTGCTGCTCGCCGGTATGTTCCTCTGCTTCGACGTTTCCTACTTCGGCGCCAATCTGCTCAAATTCTTTGACGGCGGCTGGTTTGCAGTGAGCGTCGCCGTTTTCCTCTTCGTCATCATGGTTACCTGGCGCGACGGGCGGGAGGTCCTCCGCAAGCGGTTCGAGGAATCCCAGGTCCCCCTGGACGTCCTGATAGGCGACATCACCACGTACAAACTGGTGCGCACTCCCGGCACCGCCTTCTTCCTGTCGGTGTCGCCATCGGGCACTCCCATTGTGCTGCTGCACCTGCTGAAGCACAATGAAGCCCTGCCGGAAAGAGTGTTCATCCTCTCGATGGTTTCCACCGACATGCCCTATGTTCCGCGAGCGCAGCGCATCCGGATAACCGATAAGAGTCTCGGTTTTTATCGCGTCATCGCCTCCTACGGCTTTATGGAAACTCCCAGTATCCCGGAAGTCATCGATCTGCTCAACGAGCACGGCGTAGAGGTGGACACCTTTGCCACCTCCTTTTATCTGGGTCGGGAATCCCTGCTGACCAGTGGTTCCAGCAAGATGGCGCGGTGGCGTAAGGGATTGTTCGCCTTCCTTTCACGCAATGCCTGGAATGTCTCCAACTTCTTCGGCATTCCTCCGGGGCGCGTAGTGGAACTGGGCAGCCAGGTGGAGCTCTAGGACGTCACAGCGAAAGTCACGGATTTTGAAAACCCTTCGCACCAGGATCCTGCTGGGCTATGGTTCCAGCCTTTTGATCGTAGCGATCATCCTCGCTCTGGCCATCGTGCTCCTCCTGCGGCTGGGACGAGCGTCCGACGCCATCCTGCAGGAGAATTACCTCAGCACCCTGGCGGCGGAAAATATGATCAACGATATCGAGCGGCAAGACTCCGGGGCGCTGCTCATTCTCCTCAATTTCAACGAATTGGGCTCCAGGGAGCTTCGGGACGGCGAGGTCAGCTTCCTGCAATGGCTGGGCCGGGCCAAGGACAACATCACCGTCCCCGGAGAAAAGGAAGTAGTGGAGGCCATCGAGAACGGATACGCCCAGTATTTGCTGGAACTCGCCCAACTGCGGCTCGGCAAGGAAGTGGATCAGGAGCAGGCCGTTACCTTCTATCACGACCGGGTATTGCCCCACTTCCGGACGATTCGGGACCACTGTGTCACCCTCCGCAGGCTGAATCACGAGACGATGTATGCCGCCAGCAAGGAAGCCCGGCAGCTGGCGGGGCATGCGGTGCTCTTCATTTTCCTCATCGGGGCCGCGGCCATTGTTGCCGGAGTCACCTTCAGTCTGGTGTTGTCACGTCTCATTTCCCGACCGGTTACGGAACTGAAGGATGCCGTGCTGCACCTGGCCCGGGGCGATTATGCCGTCCGGGTGCCGGTGCGGGGAGGCGGTGAACTGGGGCTCCTGGCCGAGGCGTTCAATGTCATGGCGCAGAAGCTGAAGCACTTTCACGACATGAATATCGACCAGATCCTGGCCGAAAAGCGCAAAAGCGAGGCCATCATCCGCAGCGTGGATGACGGCCTGGTGGTGGTGGACGACAAGCTCCTGATCACCAATCTGAATCCCAGGGCTGCGGCCATTTTCGCGGTCGACCCGGAAGAGGCCCTGGGCAAACACATTCTGGAAGTGGTGCGTGATGACCGGGTCTTTCAGGGTCTGAAAACCGCCCTGGAATCCGCACAGCCGCCGCGCCTGACCGAGGGCGAGGATGTGCTGACGGTGCCGAAGGACGATGAGATGCAGCACTACCAGATGGCGATTTTGCCGATGCGCTCCAAAGGCGGTGTGATTCCAGGTGTGGTCTTGGTGCTGCGGGATATCACCCGACTCAAGGAACTGGAACGGTTGAAAAGTGAATTCGTCATGACCGCTTCCCACGAATTGCGCACGCCTCTGACCAGTATCGGCATGTCGGTGGCCATGCTCATCGAGTCGGCTGCCGTCAAGCTCACCGACCAGGAACGGGAACTGCTGGACGTCTGCCACGAGGAAGTGAACCGCCTCAAGGCGCTGGTCAACGACCTGCTGGACCTGTCCAAGATTGAGGCCGGCAAGCTGGAGGTGGTTCCGGAACCGGTGGCGCCCAGCTTTCTGAGCCAGCAGGCAAGCACGACCATCAAAAGCCAGGCCGACGCCGCAGGCCTTGCCCTCGCGGTGGAAGTGCCCGAGGACCTGCCGGAAGTGCTGGCCGATCCCAACAAGATCGTCTGGGTGTTGGTGAATCTGCTGGCCAATGCGGTGCGGTATGCGCCATCCGGCGGCCACCTCCGGTTGCAGGCTGAAAAAGTGGGAGAGATGGTTCACTTTAAAGTTCAAGACAACGGACCCGGCGTCCCCCGGGAGATGCAATCCCGCATTTTTGATAAATTTGTCCGGCTGGACCAGGGCGAGGCGAGCGGCGGCAGTGGGCTGGGCCTGGCCATCAGCAAAGAGATTATCCGGGCCCACCGGGGGGTCATTTGGCTGGACTCCGAACCCGGTCAGGGCAGCACCTTCACCTTCACCCTGCCTCTGGCTGGCCGATAGGGAGGAGACGGGAGTAAAATGGCAACATCACGTGTGCTCATCGTGGATGATGAGCGGAATATCCGCTTGACCCTGAGAGGCGCCCTCGAAGCGATCGGCCTGGAAACGGATACCGCCTTCGACGGGGAGGAAGCGCTCGAGAAGCTCGCCGAAAAAGGCTATGCCGCCATGCTTCTGGATTTGCGGCTGCCGGGAATGGACGGCCTGACCGTCCTGCGTCAGGTGGCCGCACGGTATGGGGGACTCAAAGTGATCATCATCACCGCCTATGGTACGGTGGACGCGGTGCTTGAAGCCATGAAACTGGGGGCGGTGGACTTTCTCCAAAAGCCCTTCGACCCCCTGGAAGTGCGGGAGATTGTGGGCCGGGTGCTGGCGCTGCCTGCAGGCGGGCCCACCTCCTTCAGCTATGAAGACTATCTTGCCCAGGCCAGAAAGCAGGTCGCTGCGAGGAAATTCAGCGGCGCCTTTCTCTATGCCCACAAGGCCATCTTTGTGAATGCCGGCCGGCCGGAGGCC
>CAZDKX010000424.1:0-3600 GCA_964505935.1 uncultured Syntrophobacteraceae bacterium | reverse complement strand
TACTGGGAATTCCATAGGAGCCAGGAGCTCCAACGTAACCATTCCTGTCGCTATGTGTTGGCCGCTTGATGCTGGAGAGTTGCTATGGGCATCGTTTCAAAAGATCTGCACCCAATGACGATCGGGGCTCATTCAGCCGTAACAACATAAGATCTAACTATTGGCTTTTGGGATACCTTCTAAATGGATGCAAGTTCGAATCCCCCTTCACTCTTCACCTTTCACCCTTCACTTTTCACCCTTCACTCTCCGCAAGGCGGACGCCATAATCCGTGCCAGCAGTTCCTGATAAGAGACGCCGGCCATGGTGCACAAAATCGGCAGGTCGGAATGTTCAGGGTGAAGGCCGGGCAAGGGATTGGCTTCGAGAAAATGGAGGCGCCCGTTGCCGTCGGCCCGCAGATCGATGCGCCCCGCATCCCGCCCCTCGAGGGCACGCCAGGCGGCGAGGGCCACGGCCCTGCCCGCTTCCGCCAGGGGCTCTGGTACCACACGGTATTCCACCAATTCCTCACACCGCTCTTTATTCTGGAAGGTATAGGCATGCGGTTCGGCGCGCTCCCTCAGAATGACTTCCATCATCCCCGCAGCCTGAGCCTCGCGACCGGTCCCGATAATGCCGACGGTGAATTCGCGGCCGGGAAGGTAGGTCTCGACGAGCACCGGCTGCTGATAGGTCGACCAAAGTCGGGCGCACTGAGCAGCAAGCTCCGCCCGGCTGCCAACCTTTGAGGCCGCGGTGACGCCCTTACCGGTGCCTTCCGCGACAGGTTTGGCAAAGAGGGGGAAAGGCAGGGTGATCTCTCCGAGATCCTGGTCGGTCTTGACCACCACGAAATCCGGGGTGGGAATGCCGGCCCCTCGGACCACCTGTTTCGCCATGCCTTTGTGAAGGGTCAGGCTGAGTGTGAGGGGATCGGAAAAGGTGTAGGGGATGCGATAGGCCTCCAGCAGCGCCGGGACCTGAGCCTCCCGGCCATACCCGTGGCGGCCTTCGGCAACATTGAAAACAAGGTCCCAGCGTTCGCTGCGCGCCAGGCGTTGCGTCAGGCTTTTCACGTGGCCGATACGGTCAGTAGTGTAGCCGAGGGCGCGAAGGGTGTTGGCAATGGCATCGATGGTCTCGGGGCGATCGAACTCCGCCAGTTCTTCCTCCCCCAGGCCCAACCCCTGGTAGTCCTCGCGAAGGTCATAGGTGATGCCGACCCTCATGGCCAGACGCTTCCTCCGGGGTCGGGATAGCGGTAGATTTCACCCTGATAATTGCGCAGCAGTAGATCATCACCGTCTCTCCCCACCACCTGTTCAGGGAGCAGCGGGACTTTGCCGCCGCCGCCGGGAGCATCGATCACGTAAGTGGGAACCGCATAGCCTGTGGTGTGACCGCGAAGCCCCTGGATGATTTCCAGCCCCTTTGCGACCGGCGTCCGAAAGTGAGCTGAGCCTGGAATGGGATCACACTGGTAGAGGTAGTAGGGCCGCACCCGCATTTTCAGCAAGCCGTGCATCAGTCGCTTCATGGTCGCGACCTGGTCGTTCACGCCGGCGAGCAAAACCGTCTGGCTGCCAAGAGGAATGCCGGCGTCCGCCAACCGGTTGCAGGCCAGGGCCACCTCCGGGGTCAATTCATCGGGGTGAGTAAAATGAACGCTGAGCCAGACCGGGTGATAGCGCCGCAGCAACTGCGTCAGGGCCGGGGTGACACGCTGGGGTAGGACCGCGGGGACCTTCGTGCCGAGGCGCACGAATTCGATATGCGGAATGGCGGCCAGCCTCGCCAGGACCCATTCCAGCTTGGCATCCGGGAGCGTCAGGGGATCACCTCCCGAAAGGAGCACATCGCGCACGGCCGGCGTTCTTTCGAGATAGGCAATGGCCCGCTCCAGGCCGTCCTGACGGAAACAGTGTTCGTTCTTGTCGCCCACCATGCGGGAGCGGGTGCAGTAGCGACAGTAGGTAGAACAAAAGCCGGTGACGAGAAAGAGGGCGCGGTCCGGATAGCGATGCACCACGCCGGGAACGGGAGTATCCTTTTCCTCGCCCAGGGGGTCTTCGGCTTCCCCGTTGGTGCGGCGGTATTCGGCATTTACCGGAACAACCGTTCGCCGCAGCGACTGAAGCGGGTTCTTCGCTTCCAGCAAACTGGCGTAATAGGGGGTGATGGCAAGAGGAAGCGGCCCCTGGTGACCCGCAATGGCAGAACGCTCGTCTTCCGAAAGCTCGATAATGCGCGCCAGGTCATCCAGCTCCCGGATCCGATGCTGCAACTGCCACCGCCAGTCATGCCAGTCGCTTTCGCCGGCGCCGGGATAGAACCGCCGGCGAAAGCTTTCGGCATGCGGGTTCACCAAAGGGTGATCAGAATCGTGAGCATATTCTAATTGCGAATGGTTGGACTTCAGGAAAGTGAGGGGAGCAGGCATGGTTGGGGATGGCGCGTGGTGTACGAGACTCAGCAGGGGAATCCTGGCGAGGCGGGAAGGTGTGCCGGGAGGTTCGCTTTCTTCATCTGCATTCTCAATACCCTTGTCAAGGAAGAAGCTGTCTTCCATGCTCTTGGCTCCCTGTGAGGTAAGCGGGGTCCGCGGTTGAGGTTTCTACGTCATGCAAAACCGGCAACTGATGGTGGAATCATCATCCCTTTCCTATCCTGCGGTAGCCTCTCTATTCCTGGATTTCCTCAAAGGACTTTACATCGATCACATCCCCCTTGTCGGTCTCGGTAATGATCCCGGTCGCTTCCACCATCTTGCCGACCATTTTGGAAAGATCTGCCCCTTTTACGATATAATCGCCGTCTTCGGCTTCGATGATGAGCCCTTTGTCCGTCTTGACCACTGTTCCCGCGATGGTTTCCGGGTCAGTTCCAGCCATCACGGGCTTCACTGTTGCCCCCAGGGCGAGGGCAAAAACGAAAGATACCAGCATTACCAGGACAAGCTTATGCGTGTTGGCCATGACTCTCCTCCCGACATTCCTGATCTTATGAATGAAAACTGCCCACAAGAAAAACCTCTAAAACGCCATTTTCCTATTGCTCACATACCCTTATCACCCCCTTTGCCTACCCGATCTCGGGCTATGTTGATAGCAGAATCCATCATCAATGTACAAGAGGAAATTCGTGAGGGGTGAGGCGTGAGGCGTGAGGGGTGAAGGGGGAAAGGTGAAGAGTGAAGGGTGAAGGGTGAGAAATGATTTCAGCTCGTTCAGCTCGTTCCCAAGCTCCGGCTTGGGAACGTAGTCTCGGAAGCTCCAGCTTCCGGTGACCAGGAGTCACCCCCGCAGGCTTTAGGCGGGGGTCCGGGGGACTCTCGGAACCCGGATGCCTGCCGTAGAAATGCGGCAATGACGTTCCGGGATAATGGTCACTTTATTCTGTGGCGCTGTACTTGGGGGGGTGGGTGAGGGGAAAGCGGGAGGTTCAGACTGAAGGAAAACCCCACCTGCGGGAGGGTGTAGCGGGGTCATCGAGTCAGTCGATGAGTTTTTGAAGGAGCAGCACGGCAGGGGACTGTGGTAGAATAGTGAAATGTGCTCCACCGCAAAGAACAGGAAATGATTTCATCGCCTGTCCGGGCAATCCTTCGTGTGACTTCG
>CAZDKX010000423.1:0-3614 GCA_964505935.1 uncultured Syntrophobacteraceae bacterium | reverse complement strand
GGGGGAGCGCCGCCAGCGTGGTGAGGCGGGTCCATTCGCTCTCGCGCATGGCTGAGCGGACCAGCGCCACAGGGGTTGTGGGCAAGCGGTGCTCGAGGAGGATAGCCCGCGCCCTGGCAAGCAGGTGGGGTCGGGATTTGCTGCGGGGATTGTAGAGGGCCAGGACAAAATCGGCGGCGGCCGCCGCTGCCAGGCGTTTTTCGATCACCTCCCAGGGGGTGAGCAGATCGCTGAGGCTGATTGCCGCGAAATCATGCATGAGGGGCGCTCCGGCCAGCGCCGCGGCCGCATTGAACGCGGCCACCCCGGGGATCAGCTCGATCAGGAAATCGGCCTCTTCGTGGCCTGCAGTGGCGATTCGTGCAACCCGCAAATGCCGCTCATGGCAGAGGTCGAGGACGAGGCCCGCCATGCCGTAAATGCCGGCATCACCACTGGAAACGATCGCGACCCGCCGTCCTTGCAGGGCATGGTCGATGGCGGCCTGGCATCGCTCCACCTCCTTGCGCATGCCGCTGGCGCAGATGGACTTTCCCTCGATCAGGTCGGAGATCAGGGCAAGGTAGGTCTTGTAGCCGACGACGACTTCCGCCGCCTGGAGTGCCTGCAACGCCTGGGGAACCATGAATGCGCGTCCCCCGGGGCCCAGGCTCACAATGGCGAGGCGACCCGGGCCACGGCCAGCGTCACGTTGGCCGTTTTCTCTTTCGTTACGATCAGTTCGCTGCTCTGAGCACTCATCAGCGCGGTTGCTTCGCATACGCTTTCCACTCCCATATGGGCCAACACCACTCGAGATGGGTTGGGTACGGCCACTTTCTCCAGTTCCTGGCGAGAAAAGAAATGAACCGGGCGTCCCAGTTGCCGGCCCGCCTCCAAAATGCCCTCCTCATCCGCTTTCGCCTCGATGCTGGCAAGATTCCTGATGGCCCTCACGGACAGGCGCTCGCGAGTGAAGACGCGGTGCAATAGCTCAAGGATCTCCTCAGCCGCCGCCCCCCGGTTGCAGCCGACTCCTACCACCAGGTTGCGGGGCCGCAGGATCACACAGGGCCAGTCGGTGGGCGCCAGATACGCGGAAACCCAAATGCCAATGCCTGCTTTCCGCTCCCAGGCGGTGCCGGGTGCCTCCCGCAGCCAGAGAATATGCGGCTCTTTCGCCAGCCACGGCTCGAGCCGGTGCTCCGGGTCATACCCCCACACGGGCTCATCTTCCAGCAGACTCCGCGTCACGGTAGCCAGCATGGGGAGATTCTCGATTTCAAGACCCAGGTCTTGTGCCAGAAGATCGATTGCCGGACGGTGTTGCACATCGGAAGCGGTGGTGATGACCGGCTGGCCACCGATTATGCGCGCAATCGTCCGCGCCAGGCGGTTCGCCCCGCCCAGATGACCCGAAACCAGGCTGATCACGTAGTTCCCCCGCTCGTCCAAAACCACCACCGCCGGGTCGCTCGTCTTGTTCTTCAGCAGCGGAGCAATCTGACGCACGACGATACCAGTCGCCATGATGAAGACCAGCCCGCCAAACTCCCGCCACAGAGCAGGGACCACCGCCCCCAGCCGCTCAAACCCCACCGCCCCCATGGCCAGCGCCAAACGATGCCGGCTGGGGACATAACAGGCGCATCCGGGCAGGTTTGCCTGGATTTGCAGGGCGAGATTGACGCCGTTTCTGGTGAGGGCAATGAGGGCCGTGGGGCAGTGTTGATCCTGTCTTGTCAGACTCATAAGCGTCAAACCGAATGAAAAGCGAACATCCAATACCGAGCAGGAAACCACGAAAAGCGAACATCCAATATCGAACAAGAAACCGCAGAAGGTCGAAGGGTGAAGGGTGAAGCGACCGGAAGATGCAAGTGATCTGCTGATGTTGATCGTGGTTGGCAGTCGCGAGGCAAACTGGCGCAGCTGGACCAACACTTCATCATTGGGTGTTTCTTGTTGGATATTCGATATTCGCTTTCAAAGTGCTCTGTCAGTGCCCTCGATCTCCTCTCGCGCTCAGGGTATCGCTCCTGTCTTGCGGAACCCATGCTCGAAAGCCTCATCGTAAAGCCTTGATGGCTTCAAATCATGCCTCCCGCGGGCGCCGAAGACGTCTCCGATCATGATGATGGCCTGGCGTTCGATATCGGCGGCTTTGACCTTCGACACAATATCCGCCAGCTTGCCGTGAAGGAATGCCTGGTCCGGCCAGCCCACCCGATAGGCCACCACGACAGGGGTCTCCGGGCCATAACACGGCTCCACTTCGGCAACTACCTTTGCCATCTGGTGAACGCTCAGGTAGATCACCAGCGTGGCACGGTGGGCGGCAAGGGAGGAGAGGTTTTCCCCTTCGGGCACCGGCGTGCGCCCGGCAAGCCGGGTGAGAATGACGGTCTGCGAGACCTCCGGCAGGGTCAGCTCCTGGTTGAGGGCCGCCGCCGCCGCAAAGGCCGCCGAAACGCCCGGCACCACCGCATAGGGAATGTCGTCCCGGTCGAGCAACGCCATTTGCTCCTGAATAGCACCGTAAAGGCTCGGATCGCCCGTGTGCAGGCGGACCACGCGTTCGCCCGCCTGGTAGCCCTCGCACAGCAGGTTGTGGGTCTCGGCCAGGGTCAGCGGCGCGCTGTTGAAGATCCGGGCATCCGCTTTGCAATCTTCGATGAGCGCTTCCGGCACCAGTGATCCTGCATACACAATGCGGTCGGCTTCCTGCACCAGCCTCTTTCCCTTGACCGTGATCAACTCCGGATCACCAGGACCCGCTCCCACAAACCATACGGGACATTTCATCATTCCTGTCCTCTCAGGATCAAGTCCTCACCCTCCCCATCCCACCGTCTCCACCCGCAACTCGCAACCCGCAACCCTCCCTCACCTCGCCCAGACCGTCAGGATGAACACCGGATTCAGGGCTTCGAAGCGGAGGCTTTCGGCGATGGGCGCCGAGCGGTTGACCTGCAATTGCGTGATACTCATGGCGAAAGGCCTTCGGTTCCAGAAAGTTCTGGCGGTCTCGAGGGTATCCAGGGTCACCGCCGTCTGGACGACTCGACCTCCTGCTCGCAGTCGCTCCGCTACCTGGCGCAACACGTCACGAAGGTCCTCACCGCTGCCGCCGATGAAAACGCGATCCGGATCAGGAAGGTCGCCGAGCACCTCGCGGGCTCGACCGAACACCGCGCGAATTTCGGCCAGCCCGAAGGCCTTGATGTTCCGGAGTAGAGCCTGGTAGCGTTCGGCGTCTTTCTCCACCGCAATGACTTCCCTGAGCGCAGCCAGGCGCGCCGCTTCAATGCTGACGGAGCCGCTGGCTGCACCAAGGTCCCACAGGATGAGGCCTGGCTCAAGCTGCAATTGAGCCAGCACCACGGCCCGAACTTCCATCTTGGTAATCATGCCGGCTTCGTGCTCGAAAGCCGACTCCGGAAGGCCGAAAAGAGGGAGGATGGGGCGGGCTGTAGCTTGATTTCTGCCGGGCTTTTGGCGGACGACGACGACGATGTTCAGCGGCGAAAAGCTCCTGTTCCTGGTTGCCTCCAGGGAGAGGTGGTGAATGCGCTCAGTGGGCAGCCCCAGATTTTCTGCGATGATGAGGGAGCGATCGGCGATGCCCGTCTCGA
>CAZDKX010000422.1:0-3624 GCA_964505935.1 uncultured Syntrophobacteraceae bacterium | reverse complement strand
TCGGGGGCATGGGTCTGGCCGATGCCGGCCACCACCTGGCGCTCTTCGCCGATATCGACCTTGAGCAGCAGCAGTTTCTTGGACTTGGGAATCCGCTCGGCGTGCTTGACCACGCCCACCCGAAGGTCAAGCTCCTTGAAGCGGTCGAACGAAATCAGCAGGGGTTGCTCCCTGGTTTCCTGAGCAGGCCGAGTGGTGACGGTCGCCTGCGGCTTGGGCCCCTTGAGTTCGATACGGGGGAAAAGGGCCTCCCCTTTGCTCACCGCCTTGCCCTCTTCGAGGGTTCCCCAGCGCCCGTCTTCATCCAGCCTCAGGTCCAGGGCCGGTTTCGGGCAGCCCAGCCGTTCCAGGATCTTTTCTGAAGTTTCCGGCATAAAAGGGGCGACGAGCACCGCTGCCGCCTTGTTCAATTCAAGCAGGGTGCGGATCACGGTTTTCAGACGATCGTGCTGAGCCGGGTCTTTGGCCAGAGTCCAAGGGCCGACATAATCCACATAACGGTTGGCGGCATTGAGGCATTCCCAGATCGCCATGAGTGCTTTGTGGAAGCCAAACTTCGGCACTTCGGCGACGAATTCGGCGGTGGCTTTTTCGAGCTGCTGCCGGAGGTCCTCGTCAAGGTCCGCCGTGTCCGCGGTAAAAGGCGGGACCTTCCCCCCGAAGTACTTGTCGGTCATGGCCAGGGTACGGCTGAAAAGATTCCCCAGATCATTGGCGAGGTCGGCATTGAGTCTTTGGACGAGCGCCTCTTCACTGAAGTTGGCGTCCAGGCCAAAGACCATCTCCCGGAGCAGGAAGTAGCGGAAGGCATCCACGCCGTACTTGGAAACCAGCTCCAGGGGCCGCACCACCTTCCCTTTGCTCTTGCTCATCTTGCCTTCATCAATTTTCCAGTAGCCGTGCACATTCAAATGCTGGTAGAGCGGAAGTCCGGCGGCCTTGATCATGGTGGGCCAGTAAATGCCGTGGGGTTTGAGAATATCCTTGGCGATGGTATGCTGCACCGACGGCCAGAATTCCCGGTAGAGCGGCCCATCGGGATAGCCGAGGGCGGAAACGTAGTTGATGAGGGCATCGAACCACACATAGGTTACGTAATGGTCATCGAAGGGCAGGGGGATGCCCCAGGCGAGCCGCTCTTTGGGCCGGGAAAGGCAAAGGTCTTCGAGAGGTTCCCGAAGAAAGGCCATGACCTCGTTGCGGTAACGCTCGGGACGGATGAAGTCCGGCTGCGAAGCGATGGTGTCGATGAGCCATTGCTGATATTTTCCCATGCGGAAAAAGTAATTGGCCTCCTCGCGCTCGATCGGCTCCTTGTCGTGGTCCGGGCATTTGCCGTCGACGAGCTCCCGTTCTGCGTAGAATCGTTCGCAGCCCACGCAATAGAGCCCCTTATAGTTACTGAAATAGATGTCGCCCGCGTCATAAACCTTCTGGAGGAGCATCTGCACCACCTCGATGTGTTCCGGATCGGTGGTGCGGATAAAGTGATCATTCTTCACATTCAGGGTCGGCCAGATATCTCGAAACATCCGGCTGATGCGGTCGGCATAGCTCTTGGGGTCCGTGCCCGCTTCCCGGGCCGCCTGAACGATCTTATCCCCGTGTTCGTCGGTGCCGGTCAGGAAGAAGGTCCGGTAGCCGAGCAGGCGGTGAAAGCGATTCATAACGTCCGCGACAATGGTGGTATAGGCATGGCCGATGTGAGGCTCAGCGTTCACATAGTAGATGGGAGTGGTGATGTAGAAATGCTTCACGTTGATCCTATCCTTTGTCATCACGGCAGGGGGTCGAGCGTCCGTTCGATTTCCCTGCCGTCTTCCAGCTGAATCGTAACGGACCGTTGCATCACATTCTGACGAACAACCTTGCCGCGCCCTTCCGGAACTTCAATCTTCTTGCCGAGCTTGGGCATGTCCTTCTTCAATTCCCGATAGGTGTCGTATTCGTATTGCAGGCAGCACATCAGCCGCCCGCAGGCACCCGAGATCTTGGTCGGATTGAGGCTCAGGTTCTGTTCTTTGGCCATCTTGATGGAGACGGCGTGAAAATTGTTCAGAAACGAGGCGCAGCACAGGGGGCGCCCGCAGCCGCCAAGGCCGCCGACCATCTTCGCTTGATTGCGGATGCCGATCTGGCGCAGTTCCACGCGCGTGCGCAGCCGGCGAACCAGGTCTTTCAGCAGCTCTCGAAAATCCACCCGGCCATCCGCGGTGAAGAAGAAAATGATCTTACTGCGATCATAAAAGTATTCAACGTCCACCAAGTTCATGGCCAGGTCGTGAGCCGCGATGCGCTCCATGAAATAGCCTCTGGCATCCTGCTCGAATTCTTGATTTTCCCGATGCTTCTGAATCTCCTCGGGTGACGCCGGATGATCGATCTTCTTGATCTCCGCCGGATGAAAGCGTGAGTCTCTCAGACAGGGGGGGTCAACCACCTGGCCGAAACCCCATCCCTGTTCCGTATGGACGATAACGTAGTCGTCCCGCTTGAGGGGAAGGTCTGCCGGGTCAAACTGATAGACCTTTCCTCCGGGCCGAAAGCGAATCCCAACCACTCTCTCCATAAAGCTTTTCCTTTATTGCCAGGCAGACCCCTTCCAGGGTGAGCTGCTTATTCGCATTCTGGCGAATGAGCATATGAGCCTTTTCCAGATCAACGAACAGAGACAGCAATGCCTCCACCGTGACCGGCGGTGCCGTATCCGGGTCCTCCCGAGCAATCGACCATACCCCGCGATGGGCTGCAGGCAGCCGTGCCAGGATGAGGTCCCGAATCCATAGTTTAATACATCCCAGGTCCTGCTCCAAGTCCTCACTGCCTTTGGCCCACTGTGTCGTCAGGGGAAAAAAATCAACCATTGGTAGTCCCTTGAGTCTGGCGACGTTCTCCAGGACGGCGTTCAGATGGGCAAGGCGATCCGGTTCGGCGAATTCCCGGGCGCGTTCCAGGCTGCCTTCGGCGAATGCCGCCAGTTGCTTTGCCTGTGCCGGGGATACGCCTTGGGACTCGGTCAGCAAGCGCTCAATCCAGACCGCCTCGAGGGGCTGGAGACGCACATGGCAGCAGCGGGATACAATCGTTGGAAGGAGCATTTGCGGTTCGAGGGTGGTCAGGAGAAACAGGTTCTGGGCGGGAGGTTCCTCGAGCAGCTTAAGCAGGGCATTCCCCGCTTCCTCTCGCAAATCCTGGGCCTCTTCGATCACGATGACCCGCCATTTCCCTTCAAACGGCCTGAAAGCCAGCCGCTGTCTCAGACTGCGAATCTGCTCCAGCTTGATGAAGCTGCCCTCGCTTTTAACCCAGACCAGGTCCGGGTGATGGCCGTTGCGCATCTTCAGGCAGGAGGAACACGCTTCGCAGGCATCGCCCTGCCGGGGATCGAGGCAATTCAAGAGCTTGGCGAACTCACGCGCGAGCATTGCCTTGCCCACCCCGGCCATCCCGCTCAAAAGAATCGCATGGGGGAGCTTGTCGAGGGCCAGCAACCGATTCAAAAACCGCTTGGCCCGTTCCTGTCCAAACACATCCTTGAAAGCCATGGCTTCCTATTTTCAGTGGTTAGCGGCCCTTCAAGATATAAGATCTTCTTGTACCACGAAGAACACGAAGGACACGAAG
>CAZDKX010000421.1:0-3625 GCA_964505935.1 uncultured Syntrophobacteraceae bacterium | reverse complement strand
GAAAAAGCCGCCGGCCCAGTCGCGGGCCTGGGCAAAGGCGCCCTTGATCAGGTCCTGGTCGATGCAAAGCTTCTGGGTGCGGTTTTGGAGGCCGGGCCAGTCGGCATCCTCGAGGCACTCCAGCAGCTCGAAGAGCGGGTGGTACTCGCTGTTGGGATCGCGCCTGAGGGCGGCCTTGAGCTTGGCCTCCAGCGGCAGCAGTTCCACCACGTTTTCCATGGGCATGCCCAGTACGGCGTCCATGAGGGAAAAGAGGCCCAACAGGAACAGGGTCCCCGGCTTGAATCCCCAGTAGTCATAAGCCGCGGCCAGCAGTTCGAGGAACTTCCCGCGCTGCAGCGAAAGCGCCGCCAGTTCCTGCGGAACTTCCTCCTTGCCGGCCATATCGACCAGGAGCACCGCGCGCAGCCAACCTTTGAGCTTCACCCAGCCGAGCAGCATCATGGCCTGGTCGATGGACTGGATATTGTGCCGAAAGCCGAAAAAGGCGCTGTTCAGGTAGGAAAGGAGGCGAAAACTGATGGAGACATCGGAGCGAATGGCGGCGGCGATGGCCTTGAGGTCCGGATCATCGGTCTCGATGAGGCGGAACAGGTTCAACCGCGCCACCTCATTGGAGCCTAGCTTGCGGCCGGGCACGCACTCAGGTTCCTTAAAAAAAGCGCCCTGAAACAGCGTAAAGCCCATCTCTCTGGCGGCTTGGAATTGCT
The DNA here is from genome assembly GCA_964505935.1 of uncultured Syntrophobacteraceae bacterium. Taxonomy (GTDB): domain Bacteria; phylum Desulfobacterota; class Syntrophobacteria; order Syntrophobacterales; family Syntrophobacteraceae; genus JADGQM01. Next base: position 2,915 of record CAZDKX010000421.1, on the reverse strand, counting down.
CCCCCGTTTTGAGTCCCCGCATCAGCTTGAGCGCCTGGTAGGGGCGCAACGGGTCCAGGTTGATCTGGCCGAGCGGGGTGGTGCCGAGATCAAAGGCGAAGAGGTCGGCCTGACGGCAGATGTCGGCCGGCGGGAGCTTGCCGGGAAGGATTTCGATCACGATCTGATAGCCTTCTGTCCGCAGGTTTTGCAAGGCGTTGTCGAGTCCCGGCGCGTAGGCAGCGTCCGACAGCAGGCGCATCACCCCAAAAGCGGGCGGCAGGGCATAGGGCACCCCGCTCAGCACACTCGCCTCGTCAAAGCCGACCATGATCTTCTTGCCGCGCTCCATCGCCTCCTGCAGGCCCAGATAGGTGCTCGACGAGAGGCTCGCCGCGCTCTCCTGCTGGGGGAAAACCTCGTAGATCCCTTCCTTGATTTCGCCGCCCAGCAGTTCGTAGCCCCAAATGCTGCGTTTGGCGTCGAGAATCGGTTGCCTGGTGAAGAAAACGCGGTGCTGTTCTGATGCGGCTTTTTCGCTCGTCATAGAATCCTCTTCTGCCTAAGAAGTTACCCGAGAAGACACGAAGCAATCCATGTTGTCATCCGCGCGCTTCCTGGTGAAAGAAGGTGCCTGCTTGTCAGAAAGCGCCTAACCCAGCAGGCGGGAGGCCTCGGTCATGAGCTTGGCAATGGCCAGCCGCTGAGGGCAGGCCATCTCCGCCTTGCCGTAGTCCACGCCGGTCATTTGCTGACGGACCTTTCGGGAAAGGCCGGCGTAGATTTCCCGGGCGAGCTCGCGCTCGCCGTAGTCGCGATAATACATGAGGCAGCGCATGACCTCGTTCACCGGTACCGCCCCGTCCACGGCCTCCTGGCAGATGCGCCCGCACCCGGCGCAATAACCGGTGCAGGTCTCCGCGGCAAACCGGTCGAAGAGCTCGAGGTCGCTCCGGGCCAGCGTCTTGAGGTCCCGCGAGGCGGCCACGTTGGCCGACAGAATGCTCAGGCTCGGCATCTGGGAGCAGATGCTGGCAATATTCGGGTTTTCCCACACCACCTTGAGCTTGGCTTGTTTATCAGTGAAACCGCGCTCCTGGAGCTTGCCCACCACCTGCAGTTCGGCCTCGCTTTCCGTCTTGGCGGGGCCGCTGCCCTGCGTCTTCATGGCCACCAGGCCGATGCCGGCTTCGGTGCAGGCGGCAACAGCCTCTTTCATTTTGGGGTTGAGCATGAGCCGGAAGTTGTAGGAGAACATGATGACATCGATCCAGTCCAGTTTGGCCGCACCCAGCAGGCAATCCTCCATGTTGGTATGGGTACTGAAGCCGAAGAACTTGATTTTGCCGGCCTTCTTCATCTGTGCCGACCATTCCCTGATGGGTTCCAGCAGCTCGCTCGTCGCCGTCACCGCATGGCAGAAGAACAAGTCCACATGGTCGGTCTGCAGTTTCTTGAGCGACGTCTCCAGACTGCCGGTCATCTTTTCGGGAGCGCCCGGCCGCGTCTTGGTCGCCAGAAAAATGTTCTTACGCGCCTCCGGATTGCGGCTGAAAAAGCGGCCGAACCCTTCTTCGCTCATCCCGTTGCCGTACCCCTCGGCGGTATCCCAGTAGGTCACCCCCCAGTTGTGCGCCTGTCGCAGCAAAAGCTGATTGTTGACCGTGTCGAACATGCCGCCCAGGCAAAGAATGGATACGTCGACTCCTGTTTTCCCCAGCTTTCGTTTGGGGACCGAGGGCGCCTTCTCGTCACTCTTTTCGCCGGTGGCCAGGACCGTGGCGGCCTCTAAGCCGGTTGCCGCCATCCCGCCAAGTCCCAGAGTCCTGATGAAATTGCGGCGTGACAAACCTTTGCCAGTTTCTCCTGCTGCCATGTCCCTCACCTCCTGAAGAGAATAAACCTTGGGGCCAATGCCAACTACCGGGCGAAGGCCTTGCCCTGCTTGAGATCGTAGAGGGGCTGGAACTTCACTTCGTTCATCAGGATCTCCTCGGGCTTTCTCAACGACAGCTCTCCATTGATTTCCATGAAACGCAATTCGGCATCAACGGGAAAGCCATTCTTTGCTGCCTGTTCCAAATTGGTCCTGGCAGCTGCGTATTGTGGCTCCGCTTTGCTTCTGCCGTGGAATTTCTGGCGCCATTGCATCCATTGCTCCAGATCGGCGTGAGACCGGCCAATGAACACATAGTGGATGACCTTTCCGGGGCAATCCTCTTCCAGGTAAAGGCTGTATTCGATGTGCCCGGATTGGCTTTGCTGTCCGTCGAGCCGCTTCTTTTCGCCCTCCTCGATGAGCCAGGCGGTGGCGCATGAGCGGGATTTTACAAAGTCCTTCACCTTCCCGAAGATGTATCCCGGTTCAATCTCATCGGCAACGAAATTGCCTGAAAGAAAGGTCTCCGAAGGCGAGTATTCGGTCAGGGCGTTTTGGTTGCGCAGCTTCAAAGCCTGTTCGCTGGCTCCCCAGGTGGCGGCGGGAAGCGCCAACATCATCGACAACCCCAGGCACATCAAGCCAAGACGACGCATAAACGCTCCTTTTCTTGAGAGATGGTCTCCCGATCACATGACACCAAACGTATCCGTGAGCATCGGTAGAGTCAAGTTCAATGCTTGCAGGGGTGTTCACAGTCTCGTTTTGAGAAAGATGGTTCTGGGTCAATCCTCGTCACAATACTGCTTGAAAAATTGTTCCATGACAAAGGCCATGGTTTCCTGATTGATATGGAAGTTTTCCCGTCCCTGAGCAAAAAAGGGTTCTCCCAGGATGGGGCGAAAGATGGTGGCCATTTCAAATGCGGGGAAATAAGTAACGTTTTGATGCCTGGCGGTGAATTCATCGGCAGCTGCCCGCAGGGTAGCCTTCGAGCTGCAGCTGGCGCTGATCACATCGACATCCCGGCGGAAGGTGGCCCAGAGATGCACCGGAG
>CAZDKX010000420.1:1537-3654 GCA_964505935.1 uncultured Syntrophobacteraceae bacterium | reverse complement strand
AGGTTGGGTTGAGTGGCAACGAAACCCAACAAACAGGGCAGGAACAGAATGAAGATTTTCAACCTTATCGAGTATCGCTCGCGTAAGATTTGTTTCTGTTCTGCTCCTGAAACCCATGCCAGGAGGCTTTTATGCCGGCTGAAGCAGAACTCATCCTCTTTGGAATCCAGGCGGCCGTGCGGATCAACCAGCAGTTCCGCCATGCCTTTGCCGACTCAACCCGCTCCCAGGCCATCACCCTGCCGCTCCCCAACTTCCCCGACGCCGTCGATCGGAGCTCCATCGAGAACTTCTACCGGTTTGGCGACGGCCAGGGCGTTGCGGGCTCCAACCTGAGAGTGCAGGAACTGCTCAGCAAGCTTTCGAAAACCGGTGATCTTTCTTCGGAGGAAGACCTGGAGTTTGCCCAGCTGTTCCGGGAACACAACGCCATGGTCCTCGCCGGCGGACCGGGGCTGGTGGGAACCGGGGAGAACCCGTCGGGGATCACCGACCAGGACCTTTCCTGCCTCGTCAGCATCCGGCAGTGGCGCGAGGGCCAGGACCCCAACCCCACCATGCTGCGGCGCATGGCAGGCACCCTGGTCAACATTGCGGTTGACTATGCGGTGGAGATGCCGGGGGTCATCTCGACCAACACCGCCCGCGGGAGGACCCTCCTGGGTTTGCTGCAGGGTTTCGAGAACATCGATTTCGCCACCGACGGCCGCGCCCAGATCATGGAAGGGCTCTTTACCGCGGCCCTGGAAACCATGCGTGATCATCCCGACCTGCTGGCCGACAACGAGCGGACGCGTGCGCTGTTCCAGACGGTCGCCAAGGGCCTCTTCGAGGGTTCCAGGGAGCTCCTGGCCGCGCCGGGACAGACCCTTACCGAGAAAGAACGCGTTGCGGCCTGGGCGCAGATGGTCTTCACCAGCGTCGTGAAGACCGTGGGGACCGCGGTATTCGCCCAACCGGAGCAATTCCCCGGCCTTGTGGGGGCCTCCCAGGCGGAACTGGTGAGCAAAGTGGGGGGGGCTTTGTTGACCTCCGTCCTGGCCGGGAATGGTCTCAACCTCCACGCCCTGTTCACGAGGGAGGGCCTCGACCGGGTCGTGAAAGCGGCGCTCACCGTGGTTGGCAACCACCCTGAGCTGCTGGCCGACGATAACCGCTTCCTGACGAACCTCATCGGAACAACGGCGACCGAGCTTGCCAAGGCGACCACCCCGCTCGCCAACGCCTTTCTGCCTGAAGCCATTCGGCTCATCCTCGAGCATACCGCGGAGCATTTGGAGCTTCTGATGCCGGCAGGGAAGAATCGCCCGGAGGAACACCTGCTGGTGGCGGCGGGCCGCGAGGTGCTGGCGCAGCTTGCGGCGGAACCGCCGACGGGGGCGGCGTGGCAGGTCCGCTTCGGCCCTGCGGAGGCCCTCCAGGTACTGAAAGCGGTCGCCGGGGAAGTGGTGAGCAACCCGGGTCTGCTCGGGAAAGAAGCCGACGCCGCCAACTCACTGCTCGGCGAAATGGCGCAGGCCGTCATGGCCACCCTCCGGGCGTCCGCCCCCCCGCAATTGAGCGGGCAAACCGGGCTGATCATCCTCGAGGCGGCCTTGCGCGCCGCCGGGCAACGTCTCGAGTTTCTGGAAAAGGACCAGCAGCAGCGCCTGTTCATCGCCGTCGCTCTCAAAACCGTGCTGACCAACCTCTTTCACGCGGACATGGGGCCCCGCGCAGCCTGGGTGCTGGCGCGTGATGCCGTGGTCGGGAAGGTGGTGACGCTGATCCTGGAAGCGTTGGTGCAGCACGGCGTGACCGAGGCCAAGCTGGCCGAGGCACGAAAGGCCCTTGATGAGGCCGCCCTGACGCTCGCTGATCGAGGGTCGTGGTCCCTGGAGAGTTTCGCTCTCCAGCTTGCACAAAGGCTGGCCTGATACCGGAGGGGTATGATGTCTCAAATGTTGCAGGAAAGATCTTGGAAGAGAGCAGCAGCGACCGTTCTGCTCACCCTGGCGGCGGCTTTTTCCCTGGCGGCATGCGGGGTGTCGCACATCCAGACGCTTCGCGAGGCCGAGCAGACCTTCAGCCGGGCTGCCGAGATGGACAATCGCGAGCGCCTCGAGGGCAGCGGCGCC
>CAZDKX010000420.1:0-1437 GCA_964505935.1 uncultured Syntrophobacteraceae bacterium | reverse complement strand
ATCCGCATCGACCAGGCGGACGCTCTCGCCCGAAACGGCACGGCCAGCGACAAGGAGTTCGAACGGGAGAAGACCGAGATCGACAAGGCCCTCGATATTCTAAAGAAAGCGGAGGACATGGTGGCCCCCGACCACCCGGTGAAGGGCTATCTCCTCATCTCCGAGCTGGCCGCCCTCCGCGTCTGGCAGGTGGCGATCACCCGGGAAAAGCTCGTCGATCCCCAACGTTCTCAGGAGCAAGTCGCCTTCAATGGGCAGGCGGAAAAAACCTGGCTGGCATACCGCTATTTCGTGAAGTGCCACCTCAACCGGGAGGAGGACGCCGGCGTAACGAACTGGCAGCAGCTGTTCCAACTCAAGAAGCCGCTGCAGCCCGTGAATTGCGACCAGCCGCCGGGCAGATAAGGGAAGCAGGCGGGCTTGATTGCTGGATTTGACCCCTTGACTTCGGTTCAACAGGGGATGGTGCCGTCATGACTGCTCAGGTCTTCATCAGTTACGCCCATGCCGACGACCAGTCCTTCGATAAAGAGACGAGAGGCTGGGTCACCAACTTCGTCGACCACCTGCAAAAAGCGATTGCCATGAAACCGGGCGGCGGCGGGGTCCATTTTTGGATGGATTACCGACTGGAACCGCAGCGGGTGGTGGACGACACGCTGCGCGGGCGCATTCGGGACAGCCAATGCATCGTCGCTTTCCTGTCGCCACGCTACCTGGAATCCGAATGGTGCTGCCGGGAAATGGCCGCCTTCGTCGAGCTGGTCGGCGGCGGCACCGCCGGGGACCGGGTGTTCCTGGTGGAAATCCTGCCCACCTCACGGGAGCAGTGGCACCCAGGGATTTGCGGCATCTCCGTGATGAAGTTATGGGAGGAAAGCCTGGAGCAACCGGTAGCCATGACCCTGGGCTGGCCGGTGCCCAATCCCAAGGCGGACAGGCCTTACTGGACCCAGCTCAACAGCCTGGCCGGCATCCTTGCCAGGCAGCTTCAGAGCCTCCCGCCGGCCCCGCCGCCCGAAGTCCCCCCGGCCACAGTGATCCCCGCCGCCTCGCCCTCCCCGCCCCTCCCCATCACCGGACCGCTCAGCGTGATGGTCAACGCCGATCAGCCCGACCGCAACCTGGCGAAGCAGGTGCAGGACCTTCTGGAGGAGCTCGAAGTCGAGGCCACCCTGGCGGCGGAACCGCTGCCCACCCAGCTGCCGGCGCAATACCGGCGGGACCTGGAAGCGGAGCTCGAGGGCACCCACGGCGTGCTCATCGTTTACGGGGCCGCGCCGCCCAGTTGGGTGCAGTCCCAGCACGCCCTGGCGCGCAAGGTGCTGGCCGTCCGCCGCACGGGCGTTTGGGGCGCCCTGCTGGAAGGCCCGCCCGAAGAGAAGCCCGACCTCGGCCTGAGCGCGCGCAGTCTCGGTAATCTGATGCTGCTCGATT
>CAZDKX010000419.1:0-3657 GCA_964505935.1 uncultured Syntrophobacteraceae bacterium | reverse complement strand
TTTGTAATTGCTCAACCCCCCTCTATTGAAACCACCCACTGAGCACGGAGGTCAAGGTCACTCCTCAATCCTTGAGGCGTTCTCCCTCACCCACTTCATCCCGCGCATTCAGACGAGGTCATTTTCAGTAGCCCAACCGCAGAAAGTGCGGGACATCCGCGTTTTTCTCTGCTATAGGAGGCTGGAATGGTGCGATTAGAGGGCACAGAGCCCCGACGAAAGGTTCCTGAGGATGTCCGAGCCCAGCGCAACGTTCTGCCTGTTGGCTCCCGATTTGCCGACCCTGTCCCATGAGGAAAAGGACGCTCTGATCGTCAAGTTGTGGGGCGAAACGGTTGCCTTACGGCTGGAAGTTGAAGACCTTCACAACCTCAATACTACTCTTGAACGCCGCCTGTCGGAGCTGGAAAACAAGCTCAACCAGCCGCCCAAGGATTCGTCCAACTCCAGTATCCCTCCTTCAAAGGACAGAAAGAAGAACAAACCTGCAAGACCAACGCGCAAAGGGGTTCGAAGGGCCAGCATCGGACGCAAGGGCGGTGGAAGGCCCTTGGATCCCAATCCCGATCAACAAGTCTATGCCAAGGCCAAAAACTGCCCTCATTGCGGTCGCAAAGTTTCAGATGCTCAGCAACATCTTCATGCCGTCTATGACAAAATCGAGATCCCCCCTGTCAAGCCCATCGTCACCCGAGTGCATCAGTACGGCGGACACTGCCCATTCTGCGATGAGGATTACGTGAGCCCCGTTCCGCAGGGAATGGAGCCTGGCTCCCCTTTTGGAGCTTCCATCCAGGCGCTGGCAACCTACTACCGATACACACACGCCATCAGCTATGAGCGCCTCTCCCGAATGTTTGCCGACCTATACAACCTCCTCATCAGCGAAGGGGCCCTGGCCAACCTGTTTCTGTCCGCAAAGAACCGTATCGATGATCGCACTGCGGAAATTCTGGAACGAATCAGGAGCAGTCGTCTGATCTGCAGCGACGAGACCGGTGTGCGGGTCAACGGCCGCAATGAGTGGGAATGGGTTTTCCAAAACGAGGATGTGTGTATCCATGTGATCCTTCCGAGCCGCGGCACTGTCGTGATTCAGGAAGTCATGGCCGGGCACCGGCCCAAAATCTGGGTGTCCGACCTGCTCAAATCTCAGAGAAACAATCCCGCCGAGTTGTGGCAGGTGTGCCTGGCCCACCAACTTCGTGATTGCGAGTATGCCGTGGATGCGGGCGATTCCATTTTCGCTCCCCGGATGAAACGGATTCTGCTGAGGGCTATTGCCATCCACCGGCGCAGAGGGACCCTCGCACAGTCCACTCTCTACAATTACCGCTTGAATATGAAGTCACGCCTCCATGAATGCCTGGCCCTCGAGCCTTCCCAGGCTGACGGAATTCGACTCAAGAAACGCTATCTCGATCTCAAGGAGAACTTGCTTCTGTTCCTGGAGGATCCGAGCATTCCTACAACGAACAACTCCAGCGAACAGGCCTTCCGAATGAGCAAGCTCTTCATGAAGGTGACCAACTGCTTTCGCTCTCACTGGGGCAAGGAGCTTTTCGCCGGAGCTCGCTCAGTGATCAACACCGGCAAGCGCCAGGGGCTCAACGCCTATCAGGCCATCAAAAGGGCGCTGTCCCACTTCGGCTCCTTCCTCCCGACCCAACCTGCACAGGAATAGCGGATTCCCTCTGGTGCGTCCGCTATTCCTTCACCAGTCACCTCAACCCAAACGTCTCGATTCCACGGGGGAGTTGAGCAATTACCAAGATAGAGATTCACGTAGACGCCATCGATATGAACCTTGATGACTGGCGGATCCAATGCGTAAAACAATGAGGGTGGCACGGTCCAGTTCGCTGTCGCGGTAAAATCTGTGGGAAAGGGCTTGGTCAGCCTGTAATTATTGAGCTCCGCAAAATATGAATACAGACCGAGCCATTGATAATTCATGGTTATATATATAGAGTCAGGGTCAAAGTAATTATCGTCAATTTCGTAACTTATCGTCGGGATAAAGACGGCTCCCGGCGTCAATAAAGTCGGGGGACGGGTTGGTTGCCTGATGTAGAGCTCCGCTTTCCTCATGACGAATTTGCCGGCGGCATCGCTGTCCGCCGGGAAGATCTGCGAGGCCGCGATGGCCATGGGCAGCAAGGCCAAAGAGAGAAAGATCGCGCGTTTCAATCCCAGCGATGATCGACGTGTGTCCGGATGGTTCGACCCGGCATCCCGCATGATGTGCCTCCTTGAAATCTGTCTGGTCTCCGTGACGCTCGAGAGTGAGATTTCTGCTTTCATTCGCGCAGTAGAAGTCGTCGGGGCGATGGTGGGCGCCCTCCTGGGTGTGTGCTGCGATTCCCTCTGGAGATTGCCTCTGCCTTTGCCCAATGCTGCGGCTCATTGGCGACCGCTGTCATCCGAGGTGAAGCCGGAAGCATCGACGCCCGCCGAACGGCTCCGCCCCACAGTGGTAACACCGGCCCCACGCGTTTCGTTGGCATTCACTTCACGTTTCACGATATTGCCGGCACTGTCGTAGGTGTACTTGATCGATTTATCGCCGTAATTTGCCTCGATGAGTCTTCCCGCGGCGTCGTAGCTGTAGGTGATCGTTCCGGACGTGGCATCCGGAGTGACCCACGAAATGAAAACGATCAACAGGAGGACCACTCGTGACACTCTGCGAATCTTCATTTTTTGCTCCTCGAACAGAAACCCCCTCAATCATCGATGCTGCAAGCAGTTCTTCATCCCCGTGACAAGTTCCCCATATGTCTCTGGAGATGGGGAATGCGTGTTCACCGCGCGAAAAGTGTTGTTCAGTACCGGATCTGGATGCGATCCTCTTTCTTTGTGTGTCTTTTCGCTTCTCCGGTTCACACCCATGCCCGTTCTTCTCCCCACACCAGTCTTGTGAGTGTAAGCAACGTGCGTGCCAGATGCCAGACCGAATGACAGGAGAGCATTGAAGCAAATGGCGCTCAGCCGATGACCATGCCATGGCATGCTCCGGGGTGTCTTTCTATTGAAACGGAAGTATTCATGACTTAAATATATCTGGCAGCGGCATGAAATGGCCTCATTAAGAAAACTCAAAGCAGCAATGGGGGGAGTGCAATGGTTCAGCGGTTCATGACGTTTGTGTTCTTTTCAATTCTTGTCTTGGCCTTCCCGATCGTTTCGAATCAATCCCCGGGAGCCATGATCAAGGACTCCGAGTCGGCGACGCACGGGGATGAAGCGGCGTCACACCAGGTGGTCGACACTTACAAGTTCCCTGGCTTCAGGATCGTCCAGTTCAACCTTGCCGTGCTCTCTCACTACTCTTACATGCTCATCAGTGAAAACCAGGCCATAGTGGTGGACCCCGGGAGGGACGTCTTCGCTTACCTGGACATGGCCAGGAAGGAGGGTGCGACCATCAAGGGGGTGTTTCTCACCCATTCCCACGCGGACTTTGTGGCGGGACATGTCGAGCTCGCCAGGGCGACGGGCTGTCCCATATACAAGATCGCCACGGGGGGAGCCCAGTTCACCTACAAGGCCCTCAAGGAGGGAGACACCCTGGAAGTGGGAAACGCGCTCATGAGGTTCGTGGAGACCCCGGGCCACACTCCGGACGGGCTTTGCGCCTTCATAGCCGGCAAATCG
>CAZDKX010000418.1:0-3663 GCA_964505935.1 uncultured Syntrophobacteraceae bacterium | reverse complement strand
GACGATTGCTTTGCCTGTCGACCGTTTTGCTTTTGCTGGCCCTCGGGGTTGCCGGTTGCGCCACCGATCCGAACCCTGCCAAGGGAGGGTTCATCGATGGCCTCGCCGGATTGTCGAACGGGACGTACCAGAACCGGGCGAACCAGCGAGAACAGAACCTTACGGAGATGCGCGACAGCAGCGCGAGACTGGAGGCTCAGAATCGAGATTTGCAGATGGCACTGGCGGAGAGCAAAGCGACCGAGAAGTCCTACCGGGCGGAGCTGGCCGAGCTGCAGGGGGAGCTGACCACCCTCGACTCCCGGCTCAAGAAAGCGAAGGCCAGGAATCAGGCCCAAGCAGCTCAGAAGAAAGAGCTCGAAATAAGGCTTGCCAATCTCAAGGGGAGAACTCAGGTGATCCACACCCGGAGCACCAGTGCCAATGATGCCGCCGTGCAGGCGGAACTGAACCGGCTGAAGGCCGAAAAGGACGTCCTCAAACAGCAGATCGTCAAGCTGGGGGCGCAGTGACCGCAACTTCTTGAAGCAGTTGCTCATGTCCCCATGGGACACCCGAAGACCTTTGAAAAGGACTGCGGTTGACAGGCAACTGCCACTGGTAACTCGCAACTCGTAACTCGCAACTTTTCAGGGCAGAAAGAGGATCATGAGCATGAGCGAAAGCGAGGGACACCGGAGCATCCGCACTTGCCCACATTGCGGAAAGGCCATGGATGAACCCCTCTTGAAGCAAAGGGAATACTGCTGTCCGGTGTGCGGCGTCGAGGTGGCCCACCGGGATATCGGCCCCAACGGCCAGGTCCGCGGTGTTATCGCATATTTGAAAGGCGCGGATGAACTGCTCAATGATCGCTACCGCATCGTAAGAATCCTTGGGAAAGGGGGATTTGCGGCCACCTACCTGGTTGAGGATTTGAACATCGAGGGCAAGCGAAGGGCTGTCAAGGAAATCCCGGAGCAGTTTTTTGACGCAGGAGAAGTCGAGCTGCTCGCTCTCCTCAAGCATCCCGCCATTCCGGACGTGATGGACCGGTTCCGCAGCGGAGGCATGATCTACCTGGTCCTGCAATTTGGAGGAAGCGCCACGCTGGCCAGCCGCTGCAAGGAGCTGGGAGGGAGGGTCCCCCTGGCGAAAGCTCTGCCCTGGATGCGCCAGCTCTGCGAAATCCTCGCCTATCTTCACTCCCAGACGCCGCCGGTCATCCACCGCGACCTCAAACCGGAAAATGTCCTCCTGGATGACCACAACCATATCATGCTCATCGACTTCGGCATCGCCAAAGTTGCCGATCCCACCGTGGCCACGCGGGTGCTGGGGCGAGCCTGCAGTCACGGCTTCAGCCCGCCCGAACAGGTCCTCGGGCTGGGAACCGAGACCAAATCCGATCTCTACTCCTGGGGGGCCACCTGCTATTATCTGCTCACCGGCCGGGTCCCCACGGCCGCACATGAACGCCTCGCCGGCCGGGAGCTGCAGCCGCCGACGGCGCTGGTGCCCGAACTGCCCCCGGAGGTGGACAAAGTCCTGCTCAGCAGCCTCCATCTCAATATGGACCAGCGACCACCCAATGCCCGCGAGCTGATCACCATGCTCCAGCCTCTCGAAGGCGGTGCGGCATTCGTCTCCCCCCAGACCGTCAGGACGGTATTGTTGGATCAGGATGCCGGGCCGGCATCAAACGTTCCGCAACCGCCTTCCCTTCGCGGCATAACCCTGACCGAGGCGCCTCCCGCACCGGCAGGAAGCAGGAAGGCGGCCTTTACCGGGAAGCGCGCGGCACTTCTGGTGGTGGCCGCTCTCGTGGGGTTGACGGCTCTCTTGGCCACAGGATTCAACTTTCTCTCGATCCGACAGAAACCGGCGCCGGTGGTGGCTGCGGAAACGTTCGCCTTCGATAAGCCCGGCGCGACGGCTACCCTCAAGACCAGCACCGTCCTTTATCAGGACCCAAACCTGCAGGTCGAGGCCGCAAAGCAGGGATCACCGGGCGCTGTTGCCATAACCGGTTTCGTCCGCGACGCGAAGCATCGTCTTGTGGCGCTGCAGATCAAGGACCCGGCTGCCGCCGATAAGACATGCTACCTCAGGGTTGAAGGTGTCGAAGAGCTCAAGCAGCTTAATGAGCACGGGGGCTATGTGCAAACGCTGCTGGCGTCGTCCGTTTTCAATCCTGCGGGGAAGGCGACTGCCAGGGAGACCATGAAGAGCATCGACGGTTTTATCACCCACCCCGCCCAGGATGGGCTCGGGGCGCTGGCCATTTTTGACTACCTGCTCTGCCTCGACTCACTCCTTCGTGATGGGCCCGCCGGCAATAAGGGTATGGTCGTGCGCCTGGCGGACATGTACCTGACCAAGACCAAGGAACGATACCCGGACAATCCGTGGACGAAACAGAGCGAAACGTTGGTGCAAAGAATCAAGGCGGAGGTGACGCCATGAAACTGCTTTCCCAGGTGCTGGTCATGATCGCTGCTCTCGGGCTGTTGACGTACACCAATCCGACCATGGATGAGTACCGTGATTTTGTCCGGAAGAGTGTCGTCGAGGGCGTGCGGAAGGAAAAACCCGACCCTCTCGCGCAACTGTTCAGCCCCCTCTTGGGCACGATTACCGGCACCCTCGTTGCCACCCAGACCGTGCGGCATGACTACATCTTTTTCAGCCTCTACGAGGTGGAGTTCGGCAAGGAGCGGCTCAAGACGCTCGGCCTGCTGAAACGCTTTGTGCTCCTGGAAACCCCCAGGGCGCCGTAGGCTGGGCTGCCGACAGGCATCGCGTTCGCGGGGTCAGGACCTCTCCTTGGTTCCCGGTTCCATGGGATTAGGTGAAACGCTGGCAGGGTTGGGTCCTGCCATTGGCCGGAAGTCGTCAATGTCGTTGTATCATGCTTCCATCGTCATCACTCACGACGGGAGATCTGCTCGTGAAGGTTGAATTGCCTCCTTTGAGAAAAGCTCCTTCACTCTCCTTCGGTAATGAGACCATGTGAGAGCGGCTTTCCAGCCGCGAAGGGAGCGTTGCTCGCGGCTGGAAAGCGTTCCCACGGAAATGTATCTTTCTATTATCAACTGTTATAACTTATTAACTTTACTAGTATATTATATATGATGAGGGATAATGGCTACCCACTTTATGCCCCCTAGAATACGCCTTGACCCTTGGTCTTTGGTATGCGACCTGATAGACAACTCAGAAAAAGCCTACCCCACCGTGAGGTGGCGGCGGAAAGCCACGGATCTGCTTTTGCCCAGACAGCCGGGTTGCCTGAGTTGGGTGAGCTCATTTTGCTGTTTTTGCTTGTTCCAGAATGACGATGCTGTTGAGACATGGGGTACCTCAAGGAACTGGCGTGCCGGTCCAGGCGGCCATGGCCTGGTGCCCATCTCCCATTCACCCTCGAACTTCAACGTTGAGGAGCTCGCATGATGTTATGGAAACCTGCCTTAGTGATCGCCGTACTCCTTCTGTCCGGATGCGTCCCCAGGCATGCAGTGGTCACGCCGGAGCTGCGCACGCAGATGATGGCCGACCTCAAGGCCGGGAAACCCAACCTCACCTGTGAAATCGAATGTGCCTTCAGCTGGATGGACAATTTTCAGCGGATGATCACCCTTCACAACGCTTCGCAATGGGAAGCGCTGGCCGAACTGGTGATGC
>CAZDKX010000417.1:0-3671 GCA_964505935.1 uncultured Syntrophobacteraceae bacterium | reverse complement strand
CCATCATGGGTGAGGACTTCCACATCAAGGAAGGGGGAGAGGTCAAACGCACCGGCCGTATTGCGGAGGTTCCGGTGGGTGACGCGGTTCTGGGTCGGGTCATCGACCCGGTGGGCGCCCCGATTGATGGCAAGGGACCGATCGAAGCCAAGGAATTTGCCCGTATTGAGCGGATTGCTCCTGGGGTTATTGCCAGGCAGTCGGTGAACGAACCCTGCTACACCGGACTCAAAGCCATCGATGCGATGACGCCGATTGGCCGCGGACAGCGGGAGCTGATCATCGGCGACCGGCAGATTGGCAAAACGGCTATTGCCATCGACGCCATCATCAACCAGAAAGAGACCGGCATCATCTGCATCTACGTGGCGGTGGGACAGAAGAAGTCGACGGTGGCCCAGGTGGTGGAAGTGCTCCGTCGGCATGGAGCCATGGAATACACCACGGTCGTTGCGGCCAACGCGAGTGATCCGGCCTCCCTTCAGTACATCGCGCCCTATGCCGGTTGCGCCATGGGCGAGTACTATCGCGATCGTGGGCGCCATGCCTTGATCATTTACGACGACCTCTCCAAACAGGCCGTGGCCTACCGCCAGGTTTCTCTGCTCCTGCGCCGTCCTCCGGCACGGGAGGCCTATCCCGGCGACATTTTCTACAACCACTCCCGGTTGCTCGAACGCGCGGCGAAGCTCAACAGCGAGCTGGGCGCCGGTTCATTGACGGCCCTTCCGATCATTGAAACGCAGGCGGGCGATGTCTCGGCCTTTATCCCGACCAACGTCATTTCGATCACTGACGGGCAGATTTACCTCGAACCCTCTCTCTTCTTCTCCGGTGTGCGGCCCGCTATCAACGTCGGACTTTCCGTGTCCCGCGTGGGTGGTGCGGCGCAAACCAAGGCCATGAAGCAGGTGGCCGGCCGTATGCGTCTGGATTTGGCTCAGTACCGTGAACTGGAGGCGTTCGCCAAATTCGGTAGTGACCTCGACAAGTCGACTCAGGATCAGTTGAATCGCGGGGTGCGCCTGGTGGAACTGCTGAAGCAGCCGCAATACAAGCCCATGCCGGGGGAAAAGGAGGTCATGAGCCTCTATGCCGGAACGAGAGGGTATCTGGATCCGATCCCCGTCGAGAAGGTGAGCGAATACGAAGCCCAGATGCTGGCCTTCATCGAGCGCAAGTATCCGGAAATCTTGTCCGAACTGAAGGAAAAGAACATTATCGGCGACTCCTTGGACGAGAAAATGAAAAAGGCCCTGCAAGAGTTTGCCGAGACCTTTAAGGCTGCATAGGCGTCAAGTTCAGGTAATCCACATAAGAGAGCGTAGAATATGGCTACCTTGCGGGACATAAAGAGGAAAATTGACGCCGTCAAAAAGACCTCACAGATCACCAAGGCCATGAACATGGTGGCGGCTGCCAAACTTCGCGGCGCACAGGCGAACATGGAAAAATTCCACCCTTATGCGCTGAAGTTCAAGGAGGTCATTGGACGACTTGCCGCGGGAGTGGAAGAAGGGGGGGAGTACGAGCTGCTCAACCCGAGGGAACAGGTCAAGAAAATCGTCCTGGTTCTGGTCACCGCGGACAGAGGTCTTTGCGGCAGTTTCAACAATAATCTGATCCTCACTGCTGAGAGGTTTATTCGCGAGAAGCAGGCAGCAGGAGTGGAAGTTTCCCTGATTACCATAGGCAGAAAAGGGGCCGATTATTTCCGACGGCGCAAGATTGAAATTCGCCGACGCATGATCGGCGTGCTGAACAAGCCCAGCTACGACGATGCTCTGAGTGTCGGCCGGGAGCTCATCGAGCTCTTTGAAACGGGTGAGTGTGATGAGGTTCATGTCATCTTCAGCCGCTTCATGAGCATGGTGAGACAGGTGGCGACGATGGTTCCGCTCCTTCCCATCACTCCGGAAGGTGCGGTTAAGGGTGAGGAGGAGGGATACTTCGAATACCTCTTTGAACCTTCCCATCAGGCGCTGTTGACGGATCTTCTGCCGAATTTCTTATATATTCAACTCTTGGAGCACTTCTACCAGACATCCGTGGGTGAACATGCAGCGCGCATGGCTGCGATGGAAAATGCCACCAGCAACTGCAAGGAACTGGTGCGTACTCTCACGCTGACTTACAACAAGGCAAGACAGGCTGGCATTACCAAGGAGCTCATGGATATCGTAGGCGGTGCGGAGGCCTTGAGGACATAGGTCAGACCGCGAGCGGCGGTTCTTTTGGACATAGGAGGTAATAAGCCCATGAATATGGGGAAAATCGTGCAAGTCATTGGCAACGTGGTTGACGTGGAGTTCGAGGAGGGAAAGCTTCCCGAACTCTTGACGGCGCTTCTCGTCACCAATCCGGGTATCGACGATACGGAGGACAACCTGGTCCTCGAAGTCGCTCAGCATCTGGGTGATAATGTGGTGAGAACCGTCGGGATGGATATGACCGATGGTCTGGTGCGGGGGATGCCCTGCAAAGACACGGGACAGCCGATTACCATGCCGGTTGGCAAAGGCGTGCTGGGCCGGATCCTGAACGTCGTGGGCCGGCCGGTTGACGGGTTGGGTCCGGTTCAATCCGATAAGCGGTCGCCTATTCACCGCCCGGCTCCGGCATTCACCGAGCAGGATACGTCGGTGAAGGTCCTGGAAACCGGCGTCAAGGTTATCGACCTTCTGGTACCCTTCCCGCGCGGCGGCAAGATGGGCATGTTTGGCGGTGCTGGCGTGGGAAAGACGGTCGTTATGATGGAAATGATCCACAACATCGCCATGCAGCACGGTGGTATTTCGGTTTTTGCCGGTGTGGGCGAACGCACCCGTGAGGGTAACGACCTCTACCACGAAATGAAGGATTCCGGGGTTCTCCCACGGGCCGGCCTGGTCTACGGCCAGATGACGGAACCGCCCGGAGCCCGGGCCCGCGTGGCCATTTCCGCGCTGACGGTTGCCGAATACTTCCGGGATGTCGAGGGCCAGGACGTGCTGCTCTTTGTTGACAACATCTTCCGATTCACCCAGGCCGGTGCTGAGGTTTCCGCCCTTCTCGGCCGTATGCCCTCCGCCGTCGGTTACCAGCCGACGCTGGGTACCGACCTCGGCGAATTGCAGGAACGCATCACCTCGACGACCAAGGGCTCCATTACCTCGGTCCAGTGCGTCTACGTACCTGCCGACGACTTGACCGACCCGGCCCCGGCCACGACCTTTGCCCACTTGGACGGCACGGTGGTGCTCTCCCGCCAGATCGCCGAGCTTGGCATCTATCCGGCGGTGGATCCCCTGGACTCGACGTCACGGATTCTTGATCCGAACGTCCTTGGCGAGGAGCACTACTTCACCGCCCGCCAAGTCCAGCAAATCCTGCAAAAGTATAAGGATCTTCAGGACATTATCGCCATTCTCGGTATGGATGAGCTTTCCGAGGAAGATAAGATCGTGGTGGCCCGCGCCAGGCGGATCCAGCGCTTCCTTTCGCAGCCCTTCCATGTCGCCGAGGCCTTCACCGGTACGCCAGGGAAATATGTGAAGATGGAGGACACGGTGCGAGGCTTCAAAGAGATTTGCGAAGGCAAGCACGATGAAATTCCGGAGCAGGCCTTTTACATGGTGGGAGCAATTGAGGAAGCGGTTGCCAAGGCCAAATCGATGGCTGGGGCATAACCA
>CAZDKX010000416.1:0-3693 GCA_964505935.1 uncultured Syntrophobacteraceae bacterium | reverse complement strand
CGAAGGCACACGAAGAAACACGAAGAGAGTGCTGGGTGATCTTCGTGCAGCGAAATGGCGTTCACCATCCAAAGCGCCCCTGGAGCCCGTCGGCATACGATACGCCGCTCCGCCAACGGGGCGCTTGGTATATAACTCATGCCACCGGCATTTGCAAACCATACCCCCGTCCACCCAGTGCTGACCGGACGCCGGAAAGAAGCGGAGACCGGGTCATGTGGAGAGGGAGCAGCTTCCCGGTAAGTCGGCAGATCCATTTCCTGCCTTGGAGTAAGCCCACCACCCCGGGTTCACCGTGAGACGGCGTCTGCCATCGAACCACCGGCTTCTCCCTCTGACGCACTCAGATCCATCACCAGGGCAATTTCGTCGCAATTGGGGAATTTGGGGCATTGCAGGCAATCCACCCAGATCTTTTGCGGGAAGACATTCTTATCGACCAACCGAAACCCCAGGTGGGCAAAAAACCCCGCCTCGTAAGTCAGGGTAAACAAACGCCCAATCCCCAGTTCCCGAGCCTCGGTGATGCAGACGTCCACCATCCGGCGTCCAAGACCCCGCCCCTGATGGCGGTTCACCACGGCCAGGGAGCGGATTTCGGCCAGGTCCTCCCAGATGATGTGAAGGCCGCAACAACCCATCACCTCCCCGGTGGCTTCGTCCACCGCAACCACCAGGTCCCTGAGGTTGGTGTAGAGCTCGCTCAAGGGTCGCGCCAGCAGCTTTCCCTGGGAGGCAAAGTCGCCAAGGATTTTTTGAATGGCAGGGACATGGGAAATTCTGGCTTTTTGAATCATGGGCGTGGTTCCTTATCGAGAAACAGTGAAGAGTGACGAGTATCGAGTGGCAAGTGTTGGGTGCTGAACAGCAGTAGAAGGAAGAGGTACGCTCTCCTTGGTCATGTAGGGCATCCCGGAGTGGCAGTCTTCTTGTGGCATACTCATGGATCTTTGTGCCTCAGTGGGTCATGGAGGTCAAGGAAGGTCTGGGGGCTCAGCATCTTGACGGCCCTCATCGCCCCCGGGACGACAGGGATCGCACGGCCTGCAGGAAGTAATCGATATCTTCGACGGTGGTGGTATAGCCGGGAGAAACGCGAACCGTACCATGCGGGAAGGTGCCCAGGGTTTGATGGGCCAGGGGTGCGCAATGCAGGCCGGTCCTCACGGCAATATCGAAACCTTCATCCAGGACCGCGCCGACGTCCTCCGCCGTGAGCCCCTCAACGGTAAAGGAGACCGCCCCTGTCCCGCGTTCTTCGGGAGAACACACCGTCACAGCCGGCAACGCCGCCAGTTCTTGTTCAAGGATGCCGGCCAGATGCAGTTCGTGTGCTCTGATCGCCTCCATCCCACGCTCGTTGATAAAGTCGATACCCGCCGCCAACCCGGCAATCCCCGGCAGGTTGGGAGTGCCGCTTTCATACCGGTCCGGACAGAATGCCGGCTGCACGAGCTCTTCGGAAAGGCTTCCCGTCCCCCCCTCCAGCAACGGCAAGACCTCGAGATCGGGGTGAAGGTAAAGGACCCCCACGCCCGGCGGCCCTAGCAGGGCTTTATGCCCTGAACAGGCCAGCATGCCGAGATGCCAGGCATCGGCGGCGAGGGGCTGGAGCCCGGCGGTTTGGGCCGCATCCAGTAAAAGTGGTACCCCTTTTGCCGAACACCTCCGGGCAGCTTCGGCAATGGGTTGCAGCCCGCCGTTGACATTCGAAGCATGCACCAAAACCACCAGCCGGGGTGATGACTCCAGCCTGCTGCCAAGGTCGTCCAAATCGATCCGCCCGTCAGCATTGCCCCGGAGCCTTTCCACGATGACGCCGCTGCCCTCGAGACGGTTCAGCGGGCGCACCACGGCATTATGCTCCATCCCTGAAATGATCACCTGGTCCCCAGGACGCAGCCAACCCTTGAGGACCAGGTTGATGCTTTCGGTGGCATTCTTGGTGAAGACAATCCGCTCCGCGTTGGCCGTGCCCAGCACGCGCGCCACTTTTACCCTGGCTTCAGCGACCATCCTCAGCGCTTCACGGGCCTGGCGATGAGCAGCACGACCGGGCGTCGCGCCCACCTCCTCCATCGCCTTCCGCACCGCTTCATAAACTGAAGCCGGTTTCGGATAAGTCGTGGCGGCATTGTCCAGATAAAGAAACATCACTCAGCACCCGCCCTTGAAACCTGTGCCAACGCTTACAGGCTCACGCATCGCCCATCGCCCTCATTCGCAACCCGCAACCCAGCACTCACCACTCGCTACTCAGCACTCGCTGCTCTCTCAATTCTCTCCAGCCCGCTGTAAACCGTAAACTTGCCCGCCCGCGCGTAACCGATCAAGGTAATGTTCAGGTTTCTCGCCAACTCCACCGCCAGGCTGGTGGCGGTATTGCGGCTGACCACGACGGGGATTCTGACCTTGGCGGCTTTTATCAGCATCTCCGAGGTGAGACGGCCGGTGGTGATGAGCATCTTGTCTTCGAGGCTGAGGCCTTTCAGGAAGAAATGGCCCACAATCATGTCCACGGCATTGTGCCGCCCGATATCATCCCGAAACAGCAGGATGCCGTCGCCGTCCGCCGCGGCACAGTTGTGCACCCCATGGGTGCGCCGATAAGTCTCGCTCAAATGTTTGAGATCTTCGACCCGGTCCAGGACCTGGCCGGCCGTGAAAGCAACCGTGCTGGTAATGGGTCTGCTCAAAAGCGCATCCAGGGAGTAGTAGAAAAGGGAACCCTTGCCGCATCCGGAAGTAACGGTGCGTTTCATCCACAGCCGTTCCGGCAGGGACACATCGGTGCGGATGCTGGCGTAGACCCGGCCTTCACTTTCCTTCACGTCCAGCTGCTCGAGATCGTCTCGCCGCTCAAGAAACCCTTCCGCATAGAAGAAGCCTGCCGCCAACTCCTCGAGATGGTGGCCGGCGCAGAGCAGGGTGACCATCTCGCGACCATTCAAATAGAGGGTCATCGGCTGTTCCTTGATCAACCACTGAGGACGCTCATGGCAGGCTCCTTCACGCTCGAACAGCCAGGCCGAAACCGAGCTGACCTTCTCCTCGGGCAGATCGCCTCCTGACTTGCTCATCCCTTCTTTCATGCTCTTCATCGGTCCGTCGAGTCATGCATTCGCAGCACCGAACGTGATCTCACCGAGCAAAGTAATCGGCCAGAATCCTGGCATGATCGAATGCCAGGATTTCGGGGAGCTCTTCCGCCTTGAACACCCTGACTCGTCTGGCATCATCAGCAGCCACCGGGGTGCCGTGGGCAACGGCGGTGAAGACGACACTGACGGTGTGGTGCCGGGGATCCCGGTTGGGTTCCGAGTAGACCCGGAACTGTTCGAGCTCTTCCACAATCAGCCCGGTCTCCTCCCTGGCCTCTCGCCGGGCCGCCGTTTCGACACTTTCGCCATAGTCCACGAACCCGCCGGGAATGGCCCAGCCGTAGGGAGGGTTCTTGCGTTCGATCAGAACCACCGTCCGGTGCCCCACCCGGATGATGATATCCACAGTCAGGAAGGGATTGCGATAGACGTGCACGGCAGTCCCGCAACTGGGGCAGGAAACCACGTTCTTATCCTTCATGATGACTCTCCCGTTCAGCACCTGTCGGCGTTTCGTGCTGCGTTTTCCTCAGAATCCCATGTTCCAGCAGCAAAACCATCAGAATGCCCACCACCAGCCCGTTTCCAAAAA
>CAZDKX010000415.1:0-3710 GCA_964505935.1 uncultured Syntrophobacteraceae bacterium | reverse complement strand
GGAGCTTCCGCGACTACGTTCCCAAGCCGGAGCTTGGGAACGAGCGGACACCCCATCACCCATCACCCATCACCCATCACCCATCACCCATCACCCATCACCTATCACCCATCACCCATCACCCGATACAATGAGTCCTGCCGGCAGGGCTTCGCCAAAAATCCAGGCCTTTTCCTGGGAGAACAGGGTTGCGTCGGGATGCATCAGGAGCTCCCGATAGCGCCCTGCCTGGGGCAGGGGTTGGAGCCATGCAGACAGCTGGTCGGTATCTTCGATGGGCAGGTCGCGAGCGCGGTCGCCGGTGCGGCGGGAAAGGTGCACCAGGGTCCGGGCGAGGGCATCGCTGGCTTCCAGACCGGCGTTGAGGAGGGAGTGGAGCCACGAGGAGACTTCTTCCCGAGGGATGACCTGGTCGAGGGGCCCATAAAAGGGAATTCTTGCCCCGAGTCTCCCGAGAGACCACAGTTCCTGCGCTTTGGGCCGGCCTTTGATGATCTTATCGAGGACCCGTCGGCCCAGCTCGAGCTTGTTGGCGGCCGGGAGATATTCGAAGTTGGCCAGGGCCATCCAGATCTCGAGCTCCTCCTGATTGCTCAAACCGGCTGCGCTTTTGGGGACGAGTCTCCTTCTTTTCTTGTCGGCTGCCTGCAGGGCCGGCAGGAGGTTTTGGCAAATATGCCACTGTTGCCCGGCGGTCAGGCCCCCTGCCACCCGCCGCCAGAAGACCCACCATTCCGAGCGGCACTGGGCCTGTCGGGGAAAGTGGAGCCCCTGGGGATAGAGCTTCCAGAGCTCTTTCATCCGCCAGTCATCGAGGGGGGCGCCGAAGCCCGGTCGCAGACAGAAGCCGAGCAGATTCAACCAGCGGGATTCATGGTACCAGGTAAGGGTGCGCCCCAGTTTGCACTCACAGAGGGTGTCGGCAAATTTGCGGATGAGCGAGGTGGGCCATCGGTCCTTGCCCATCTCGAAGATGGCGGCCAACTCACGGGTAAGCTTTTCCGGCAGGTTTCGGGCGGTGGTCCCGGCCGGGCAGAAGGCTCGACGAATGGTTTCCTGGGCCTGTTCGATCACACCGGCTTCAAAAGTCTCCTCAGCCGTTGGCGGGGGCGGCTCGAGGGCCGAACCCTGGTCGCGGACATCGAATTGGAGCTGCCAGCGGTGAGGACTCTGCAGGGACTGGCACCAGAGCTCGAGAGTACCCACTTCAGTGAGGCGAATAGCCAGCTGAACCGGCAGCGTTTGGGCCGTGCTGCGCCTTCCGTAGCGGAGCACGGTGCGGATGGGAGGCAGGCGCGTGACTTCATTTTCCGACAAGTTGAGGAGGTCCCCGAGACGATCGCCCAGTCGGGTGAAGGAGGTGAACAGCTGGAAGTTGGCGGGCTGGTTGGCGAGCACCTCGAAGGCCGGTTGGTCAAGTCGGGTGTCGAAACCTTCCTCGGTGCCGCGCGGGATCAGGCAGACGGCCTTGAGGGTCTCGGGGGCGGCGGATTCGCGAGCGCCGGAAGCCACTTCGACGTAATAGGCGCGGGGACTGCCGGCACCCACGCGGACTCCCTCGCCGAGCCTCACCAACCCGTAATAGGCGGCACCGATCGCCACCGCCAGTTCGGGACGCGGGTTTGCCAGCTCTTCGGGAATCCAGTCAGCCCCGGCCTCCTGTGGAAACCAGCTGCCTACGACACCGCTCAGGCGCCGCCGGACGGATTCGGGAGTCAGGGCGCCGCCGTTGAACAGGATGAAATCGGGACGGAGCGAGGTGCGGCCGGTTTCATTGGCCAGAAGGGTCCGGTAGCGTTGCCAGAAGGCCGCCAGATGGCGGGTTACCGCCGGGTCCTGAACGTAGGGGAGGCCCCACTCGGTGAGCCCCGTGCGCCTGCCGCTGGTCGGAGCGTCGGTCAGCGCTACGGGCGGAAAGAACCCATCGAGAATCAGCTCCTCGACGAGATTCAAGGTAAGCGTCCCCTTGAGCGTGTCGCCAATGAGTTTGCTCCCTGAGCCCATGACCGTGACCGTGACCGCCTCCGGCCGGTCTTGCTCTTGGGAGATACCTCCTTCAGCCTGTTCCAGCAGCATTTCCTTGGCCTTGCGACACTGGTGCCACAGTTGATGCCAGCGGCGCGAGTCGAGCTGGCCCGGTTTGCCAACTACCCGGGCTTCCAGGTGGCGGGCGAGGGCGAGGTCCATATTGTCGCCGCCGAGCATCAGGTGCTCGCCAACGGCAAGGCGGTCGAAGCGCAGGCCCTTGTCCCCCCGGCGGACGGCAATAATCGTGAAATCGGTGGTGCCTCCGCCCACGTCGCAGACCAGGATCACCTGGCCTTCCTGCATCCAGCTTTCCCAGTCGGCTTCGTGCCTGGACAGCCAGGCATAAAAGGCCGCTAGAGGCTCCTCGACGAGAATCACGCGAGGCAGGCCGGCGTCCTGGGCCGCGGTCACGGTGAGCTCGCGGGCGACTTCATCGAAGGAGGCGGGGACGGTGAGAATGATCAGTTGTTCTTCGAGACGATAGCCGGCGCGGCCTTTGGCAACGGTTTCATTCCAGGCTTCCCGCAGGTGCTGCAGGTAGCGGGTGCTGGCCTCGACCGGGGAAATCTTGTCGACCTCCGGCCCCACCGCCCAGGGCAGGATGGCGGCGGTGCGGTCCACGCCGCCGTGGCAGAGCCATGACTTGGCTGAGGCTACCAGGCGCCCGGGAACCAGGGCCCCCTGTTCACGGGCGAATTCGCCAACGGTGTAGGCCCGTTCCGGGGCCCACGGGAGACTGGTACTGCCGGCAGGAAGCTCATAAGGACCGGGAAGATAGAGAAAGGAAGGCAGGATGGGACGGTGCCTCAGTTCTCCCGGCGCCGTCAGCTGGGGGACCTCGAGAAAGCGGATCAGGCGGGGGCCAGCGCCCTCGGCGGCCAGATCAACGTAAGCCAGGGCTGAATTGGTGGTGCCCAGATCGATCCCGATAATATAGCGATAAGAGATCTCTGCTGGTTCAAATAGGGCTTCCATATCATCCAAAGTATATTCACCAAGGAGTGGAAAGGAGGAATTGAGGCGGCAACCCATGGACTGCCGTTGTCGGGTTCATCCGTTTTCACGCTCCCGGAGGTTGAATTCCAGTTTCCAGCGCCGTTCTTCATTGCGGGCCACACACCAGAGCTCGAGCGTACCGACTTCGGTGACACTGCTTTGCAGCCAGACCGGAATGATGTTTCCCCCCTCTTCCTCGGTGGTGGCCGGCAGAGCAGTTTCCATGGTGGTGACTTCCTCGATATCACCCTGCCAGTCTTCCACGATTTCGCCGGCCTCATCCTGCTTGCGAATATTGGAATCGAGCAGGTGAAAGACTGCCGGCTCCCCGACGACCAGGCCGAATTCCCGCTGGCGGATTTCGGCGTCACTGCCCTCTTCCATGCCGAACGGCACCACGCACAGGGCTTTGATGGGGGTCGGCACCCCGGGGACGGCGGGCATGGAGGTCTCAACGCCGATGTAATAGGAGCGGGCGGTACCGCCCCGGATGCGAATGCCGCGCCCGTGACGCGCCAAGCCGTAGTAGGCAGCTCCGCGGGCGACCGCCAGATCAAGGTCGACCGAAGTCAGTTCCCGAATTTCTCCCGCGGCATGCCACTCGCGGAGCACCGCAAGGACCCGCTGGCGAAGCAGATCGGATTTCATGACCCCGCCGTTGAAAAGGATGGCTGCCGGATAGGCCA
>CAZDKX010000414.1:0-3718 GCA_964505935.1 uncultured Syntrophobacteraceae bacterium | reverse complement strand
CGGCTTCCGGGGACCCGCGAATCGTGCCCGTGCTGATCGCGGCCGTCCGGGATCCGTCCCCCCTGGTGCGCTCGGCGGCGGCATCAGCCCTGCGGGACGTGCCCACCAGGGAAGCTGTCCAGGCGCTGGTGGAGGCGACCGGGGATGACTATCGCCTGGTTCGCGTGCGTGCTGCCGCGTCGCTTGCGGCCTATCGGGACCTCCCCCTGGACGAAGCCCGGAAGAAGACCGTCGCCGCGGCCAACGAGGAAATGCTCGCCTCGATCCTTTCACGCCCGGACCAGTGGTCGTCCCATTACAACTTGGGCAACTATCATCTGGATCGTGGGGAGTTCAAGGAGGCCGTCGCTTCCTATGACACGGCGCTGAAGCTGGAGCCGCGAGCCGTGCTGGCGATGGTCAACGAAGCCATGGCGTATGCCCGCCTCGGGGAGAACCAAAGGGCCGAAGGGTCTTTGCAGAAGGCTCTAAAGGTGGCCCCAGACAGTGCTGCAGCCCATTTCAACATGGGACTCCTCAAAGCCGAGCTGAATGATCCGAAAGGGGCGGAGAAACATCTCAGGAAGGCGATGGAAGCCGATCCCCAGATGGCCCAGGCTGCCTACAACCTCTGCGTCATCACGTCCAGGGACCGCATCGACGAGGCGGTCTCATGGTGCCGTAAGGCAGCAGACCTCAGGCCCCAGGACCCCAAATATGCCTTCACCCTCGCCTTCTACCTGAACCAGAAGGGAGACCGGGACGAGGCGCTCAGTCTGCTCAAGGCCATCCTGGAGAAGCATCCGGGGTACAGGGATGCCGAAATGCTTCTGAAGCAGATCTCTGAGAGGGTGACAAAAAACCCAAGTTGAGGGTCCATGCAGAGAATCCCGCATGAACCCCGAAGCGTCATTCCGGCGTGCTTCCGGCCGAAAGCTAAGGCTCTTACGACTACCCTGGACCTTGGCCTAAGACTTGGCGGGGTGAGGTATTGAGCGACTTAGTTGATGCTCTCATATGCCATCTCCTCGAGGGGGGAAAGCGGACGGGTAATGCTTGACTGCAAGGGAGGAAAGAGTCATGAGTCTGAAAAAAGTGTGGGTTGGTGGCCTGGGGATGTTCTTGTGGTTGCTTTCAGGCATGGCCTGGGGCGGGGGGTTGATCCTGTATGAAGTCAATTCTCCCTCTACCGGGACAGCTTCTGCAGGGTGGGCGGCCCTTGCCGCGGATGCCTCCACCGCATTTCAGAATCCTGCCGGGATGACCCGGTTGGATCGCTCCCAGCTTCTGGTTGGCGTCCAACCGCTCATCATCACCTCCCGATTTGCCAGCAGCCCGAATACCTCCGTGGAGCGCGGCGGAGATGACGGCGGAAACGCCGGCAGCGTTATGCCTTCCCTGGGTGGTTACTATGTCTACAGCGTTTCCGACTGCTTCAAACTGGGTCTCAGCGCCGTCTCCTATTTTGGTCTGGGGATCAATTACGGCGAAAGCTGGGTTGGCCGCTACCGGGTGGAGCAGGGAACCTTCCTATCGGCATCGCTGGTGCCTGCAGCGGCCTATCGCATCAGCGACTGGCTGTCCGTAGGGGCCATGCTCAACATCATGCCCAGCTATATGAAGATGCAGACGGCCATCAACAACCTGGGCGGGCCGGACGGTCAGGTCACCTTCAAGGACACCTACCCGGGCATCGGCGGTGGGCTGGGGTTCTTGATCGAACCGAACGACCGTACCCGTATCGGGATCACCTATTACTCCCCGGTTTCCCTCCGTTTCAAGGACACCCCGTCCTTCAGCAACTTAGGGCCCGTATTTGACCGGTTGCTGATTGGGCGCCAAATGGAGATGAAGTACACCGTGCCCCAGTGGGTTATGGTGAGTGGCTACTATCAGGTCACGGAGCAGTTCGCTCTCATGGCTAATTTCGGCTGGCAGGACTGGAGTCAGTTCGGGAATGTGGACCTTTCGCTGCAGGTTCGCCCCGGATGGGAAGCCAATCTCGCCACCAACATGCATTACCGTGACACCTGGCACGGTGCCCTTGGCGTGCAGTATCGCATCGCGCAACCGTGGCTCTTGTCCTTGGGGTTTGCCTATGACAGTTCCCCTGTGGACACGGCCAACCGTTCGCCCGCCCTTCCTATGGATCGCACCTGGCGTTGCGCTGCTGGGGTTCAATACGCTTGGAGCCAAAATCTGACGCTGGGACTGGCCTACGAGTATATAAATCTCGGCTCGGCAGAGATCAACAAACAGGGTGATCCCGTCATCGGAACGCTGGCGGGAGACTACAACCCTAACATGATCAATGTGGTAAACCTGAACGTGATCTACAAGTTTTGAGTACAGCGCCACATAAAGCGGGTCGTGACAAGATCGTTTCTTATCAGCGAACGGTACAGGGCGCTCTGGGGCGCACCGAAGAAGCGCGCAGCAGCCTGGTCGCAGAACTTTTCACGCGCGAGGGAGCCGAAGTGGAGGTGATCATGCCGAACGGCGATCTGATCTCGGCGCGGGTCACCAACTGGACCCTGACCGACCGCAGGCACCGGGTCCACATGAAGGTGGGTGTGGCATACGGCACCGATCCCGAGGAGGTGCTCGATATCCTGTTAAAGGTGGCCCAGGCCCATCCCGATGTGCTGCATACTCCTTCACCTTGCGCCCTGTTCAGAGGTTTTGGGGATTCCTCCCTTGATTTCGAGCTGAGGGTTTGGACCCAGAACACCCTCCGGGGCTGGCAGGCAGCCCTCCAAAGCGATCTTTCCGTGGCCATCAACAAGACCCTGGCTGAAAGAGGGATCGAGATTCCATTTCCCCAGCGCGACCTTCATGTGCGCGGTGTCGTCCCGGAGCTTCAGGAAGTGCTTAGGGAAAAGGCCCGGCAACAGAGTGGAAGCCGAGCTCCATCGGACCGGAAAGCCCCCGCTTCGGCCTCAGGGACCCCCGCAAAGGACTGCCAAGAGACCTCGAAATCCAAAGACGAGCAATGATTTCCACGGCGTGTCCTCCGCTGACAGGCGGGATCCCAATGGGGCTGCGGTGCTGAAAGCTGACGGCGATGACCTCCTCGATGAACGGGAAGAATGTTCGGTTAGACCGCTGGAGCGCGTGGAGTTCAGATGGGAGTCAGAAAGTCAGACAGCTCTCCTGATGAAGGCAGGAAACCTCTCAACCTTTATGAGGGTAGATAGCGCTCGACTTGGCGAACCCGTCAGGAGCCCGCTTCACGCTTGACCGACTCTTTGTTCTTTTCGCGCTCGGCGTGCTGTTCCTCGATCATCTGGTAGGCTAAATAGTATTTGTAGATGTTGCTGACGTACTGGACCGTCTCGCGCCCGATCTTCTCAGACGCAATGACCTCGACATTGTTGAACCAGACATTGGGGTCCAACCCTCGCTTGGCAGCCAATCCGCGCAGGTACGTGATCTGCCCTGGCCCCGCGTTGTATGAGGCGAACGTGAAGAGTCCCTTGTCGAGCTTGTTCATTGGTTCATTGGCGTAGAACTGGTCCATCATGAACCGGATGTACTTCACCCCGGCATGAATGTTGGGCTCGATCTGCCGGATGTCACCCACCTTCAACTCGTTGCCGGTGGCAGGCATCACCTGCATGATGCCGATCGCTCCCACGGGGCTCTTCGCCTGCTGGTTGAGCTGTGACTCCTGATAGCCTTGGGCCATCATCAGGAGATAGTCCAGATCGTACTGTCCTCCGTACTTGCGGAAAAAATT
>CAZDKX010000413.1:0-3755 GCA_964505935.1 uncultured Syntrophobacteraceae bacterium | reverse complement strand
AACCTCCTCGACGAACTTCTCGGGGCCGATGTCCACCCCG
Organism: uncultured Syntrophobacteraceae bacterium; assembly: GCA_964505935.1. Lineage (GTDB taxonomy): Bacteria > Desulfobacterota > Syntrophobacteria > Syntrophobacterales > Syntrophobacteraceae > JADGQM01. Next base: position 3,715 of record CAZDKX010000413.1, on the reverse strand, counting down.
AGATTGAAGACCTCGATCCCGCCGCTTTCCATCATCATGGCGACCAGGTTCTTGCCGATGTCGTGCAGGTCGCCCTTGACGGTGCCGATTACCACACTGCCCCTGGCACGGGAATCATCGTCCGCCAGCAGAGGTTTGAGGACCTCTACGGCTGCGCTCATCGCCTGCGCCGCCATCAAGACCTCCGGGATGAACATCTCTTCATTTTCCATCCGTTCGCCAATGATGTCCATACCGGCGATGAGTCCATCTCTGAGAATATCGTCGGCGGCGGCTCCCCCGGCGAGGAATTGCTGCACGTGGGCGGTAACCTGGGCCTGGTCGCAGGCCAAAAGCGCTTCGATGATGGGCTGGAATTGACTCATGAGGCTCTCTCCTTAAAGCAATGGCTCATGTCCCCCCGGGACACCCAAAGACACACAAAAAGGACCACCGTCGACAGGCAACCCGCAACCCGCAACGCGCAACCCGCAACGTCTCAGAGCAAAATCTCGAACTGCTCCCGAATCTTGCGGTCGATTTCCTCGGGGATATGGGGTCTCTCCGCTTCCGCCAGAATGCGGCGGGCGATGGCTCGAGCCCGCTCGCGGGCATCACGGCTGCCGTCCTTTTCCCACTTGTCGCGGCTTCGCTGGTCGGTAACGCCGTTCCCCTGAAAATATTCTTTGCGCATGTGGGCCATGGTGTGCGGGGAGCTCATGAAGTTGCCGCCCGGACCCACGCTGTCGATTACCTCCAGCGCCAGGTGCTCGACGTCCACTTCGATGCCCTTGAGCACCTTGCAGCACATGCCGCTGATTTCGTCGTCGATCACGAACTGCTCGTAGGCAACGGCCAGCATCGATTCGAGCATGCCGGCGGCGTGATGGATGAAGTTGGAGCCTCCCATGGCAGCGAGGACGGAGGTGAGCGCCTTTTCCCAGCCGGCCTGAGCATCGGGGAGCTTGGCATCGGAGAGGCCGGAGGAGTTGTAGTTGGGGACTCTAAGGTAATCGGACAGCTGGTGAATGGCGGCGTTCATCATGCCGCACTCCACGGCCCCTCCCAGATATCCCATAGTGCGCAGGTTGGCCATGCCGGGAATGCCGCCGTAGAGCAGGGGGGCACCAGGATTGGTCAGCTGACAGAGGCAGATGCCGGCCATCTGTTCGGCGTGAAGCTGCGCCAGGGTCCCGGCCATGGTCATGGGAGAGGTTGACCCCGACATGGGGGCGGCGGAGAGGACCACGGGTATGCGTTCGCGAATGGCCTCCCGCATGATGCGGGTGGACTGGGTGCAGAGCTTCAAAGGGCTGATGGCAAACGAGGTGATGACGGAAATGAAGGGGCGACGTCGAAGGGCCTCTCGACCTCCTGCAAGCAAAGCAGCCAGCGTGATGACCTGCTGGAGCCCCGCTTCATCGTTGACGCCGGACATGACGTGTTTGCCCGTGGCCTTGAGGCAGGCATAGTACATGTTGACGTCGTAGGCCGTCTGGGAAATATCGGTGGGAATGCAGGGCCGCAGGAAGAAATGAACATGCGCCAGCCGGTCCACCAGACGTCCGAGCTGATAGATGTCCTGCAGGGTGGTGGCCCGGCAGACGCCGGTTTCGAGATCCAGGATTTTGATGGCGGCGCCTCCGGTCCCCATGTAAACGAGATCCCGTGTGAGGTCCAAATCGGTTCCTTCGCTGCGGCCGTATAAGATCACGCGTTCCGGAGCTATCGCAGCCTGCTCCATGATCAGACTCCGTGGAAAGGTGATCCTGGCCCGCTCCCGGTTGACGGTTGCGCCCGCCTTTTCGAGCATGTCGAGGGTGTCATCAAGCCCCGCCTCATACGTCATGCCGGTCTTCTCCAGAATCGACAGGGAAGCCTCGTGAATGGCCGCGAGGTCCTTTTCCCCAAGGGGTTTGTAGAGCCCGCCGGGAAGGCCTTTCAGGGTCATGGTTCGCTCCTTTTGATCAGCCGCAGCCGAGGTCGCCGCGCGCGAGGACGAGGTTCATCAGGCCTGCAACTCGAACCGGCCGGCTCGATAGGCTTTCAAATACTTCACACAGAAATGGTCCCGGCCCGCCAGCGCTTCGGCGGCGACGATGGTCGCCATCATGCGCTGGTCGAGCGGGTTCACGATGGCGCCATCCAAACCCTTGGCGATGGCCATGACCATGAAGGCCTGGTTCAGGAATCTCCGGGCCGGAAGCCCGAAGGAGATGTTGGACAGCCCGCAGGCGGTGTGAATGCCCGGAAAACGCTTCATGAGCTGCTCAACCGCGCTCAGAAATTCCATGCCGAAGGTCTGGTTGACGCTCACGGGCTGAACCAGCGGATCGACCAGGATATTTTCAACCTTGACGTTATTTCGGATCAGGCCGTTGACCAGTTGATCGGCAGTCCTCAAGCGTTCGTCCACGGTCTTGGGCATCCCCTCGTCACTCATGCAGAGGGCGATGACCTTGAAGTCCGTGCCGGCGACGAGGGGCAGGAGCCTCTCGTAGCGTTCGCGCTCGAGAGAAATGGAGTTGATCATGGGGGTCCCCTTATGAACGGCGAGCCCCGCTTCAATCGCCGCAGGGTCCGGACTGTCCAGGGCGCAGGGTTTGTCCGTCACCTCCTGAACGGTCTCAACCAGCCATTGCACATATTCAGGTTCCCGGCCCACGAAAATCCCCGCGTTGACGTCAAGGTAGTCTGCTCCAGCCGCAGCCTGATCTCTCGCTACCTGCTGGATCGTGGCCGCATCCCGTTCCTCAATGGCCTCGCCGATCTTCTTCCGGCTGGCGTTGAGCAACTCGCCGATAATGATCAAAGTATCCCTCCTGCTTCAAGCTACGTCTTAGTAAGGCTCAACAGAAATGGGTGACCGCCTTCGGTTCGTCATGCCGGTGAAAGCCGGTATCCAGGATTTCTTCTGGATTCCGGCCAAAAGCATGCCGGAATGACGTTCTATGCTGATGGTCACTTTATTCTGTGGCGCTGTACTCAGAACGGGTCGAAAAACCTGGAATTCGCCGCACCGCCGTCTGCAAATCCTGCCGGTAGCTTATGCGCTCCCGGCAATCGCCTTGAACATTCCGAGAAAACGGTCTTCCCCTCCCGCGCGCAGACCGTATTCCTCGCCGGCCGCCACCATGGCGTGCACCATGTCGTGGGCATACCCCCGCGAACAGGTGATCATCACCGCTCGTTTGCCGGGGTCGGTGCCGAGGACGATCACCTGGCAGGGGACGTGCGCAAAGGGGCCTTGAAGCAGAAACGGTGGCTCGCGTTTTGGGTCCTGGAGATCGAGGTCGGTGAGTTTCTCCGCAATGCGGAAGACCTCCTCTCCCAGCAGGGCCAGGCCCACCGATGCTTCGGTTACCTCGGTGACTTCGAAGCGGTCGGGCAGAGCGACATCTGCGTCAAAGAGCCAAAGGCAGGCCTGGACGGCATTCATTCGCGTGATGAGCATCTCCTGGCCGAGGCTGACGTCCCCCGGGGTGGCGGGTACCGGCAAGGCTCCCGGGAGCAACCCCTGGAGGTCCCGGCCCTGAACATCCAGCCGCCGGCAATGGCTGAGGTCCACCACCCAGGGTCCCGTCCCTTCCTCGGTATATTCCAGGACTACCTTCCAGTGGTTTTTCACTTCCGTCTTGGCCGGGCGTCCCGGCAAGGCCGCCGGTGATTGCCGTGCTATCGTGGCGGCGGCACCGGCCTCCCGGCCCTGCTGACCGGGCTCAAGGAATACACCGCG
>CAZDKX010000412.1:0-3761 GCA_964505935.1 uncultured Syntrophobacteraceae bacterium | reverse complement strand
CAAAAATGAAGCTGTAGAAAATGCGGGTGAGGCAGAAAAGCGCCAGCCAACTGCCGTCACTGCCGGTCTGATGGTCCTGTTCGTCAGACCTCAAGCAATCTCCCTCCGCGACCAAATCTCCGCAGGTACGTCTGCGGCAGGAGCGAGGGTTTTTCGAAGCACGAGACAGCACAAGGCCCCGATGAAGGCGATTTCAGCTCTTTGGAAGGGTGTCGCTTGTGCCAGAGCCTCCATCTCCCGGGGGCTGTAGAAAGGTTCCTCGAAGGAGTGCAGCCAGAGCAGGGAGGCCCGCAAGGCACCAAAGCGGCGCCTGGCGGCGGTTGCCACCGCAGGCGGCAGGCTGAGGACCAGATCATAGATGAGGGCGATGCCGCCCTCTCGAAGTACCCGATGGACTTCGTTCAGGGCGGCTTCGGGACCTTTCCAGTGATGGAGAGAACCGGTCGAGACTACGGCCTCGAAAGTGTTGGGAGGAAAAGGCAGCACCTCGGCGGCGGCTACCTTGAACTCGATACACCCAACTAAACCCTGCTGAGCCATGTTTTCTTGCGCCAGCACCACCATGGCCTCGGAGATATCCACCCCCACGAGGGCAACCCGGGGCAGGCGCCGGTGCAGGGCAGCAAGGAGCCATCCCGGGCCGGTCCCGATATCGAGCAGCCGCCCCTCATGGCAATGCTGCGCGACATGATCGGCGACCAGCTCATAATGACGGCGAAACACCTCACTTCTGCTGACGAGATTGTAGAAAACCGTTGCCGGCCACGGAATGCCTTCCGGGTGCCATCGGCGCAGGAACTCTCGCCACCGGGTGCTCATGGGCGGTGCTCCTTATGAGAGGTGCCGGTCACACAGGGAATGGCTGATCACCGGACAGGATGGTCCTTCCGGGTGTAATCAGAAGGGCTGTTACGGCCATCAAAAAGGCAAACCAGGTCTCAAACGTCACCTTGCACCTCACCGGATGGATTTCGAGGGGCAGTGGCTTCATGCCCCACCCCACGCCCTTATAGCACAAATTCGTAAGATGGGGGAAACGGACCGTGAAACAACCCGGCGGCGTGGCCTTGTCATACTCCGACGGGACCTGATGAGGGGTACGGCACGGCATGCGAACGGGGTGGAAATCAGCGGCTTCGTTTAAGCCGATTGGCGAGGTCGGAGGACCAAGCCACGTCCGCCGGCGTCAACTGCCTGAGGTTTTTCATCTGCGGGTCGGCACCCCGCTCCAGCAGCCATTGAACGCGTGTCGCATCGCCTGCTTCAGCGACAAGGTGAAGGGGCGTGTTGCCGTCGTAGTCGCCGACCTGCACGTTGACATTCGCGCCGGCGGCCGCCAGCAGTTCCGCCAGGTCCCAGCGATGCTGCCGGACGGCATAAGCCAGGGGGGTGAGGTGGCGGTAGTCCCCTCGATCCAGTTTGATGCGGGGCGCTCTGAGCAGGATCATGATGACTTCGGCATCTCCGGCGAGGACCGCCTCGATCAGCGGCGTCAGGGCTTGACTGTCGCCGGTGCGGATTTGGGCGTTGGGGTCGGCGCCGAGGGCGATCAGGGCACGCACGAGGCTTGGCTGATGGTGGCGGGCGGCCAGGTGCAGGAGGGTTGCCTCCCCGTAGCTCGCCGACTTCCACTGGGCGGCGGGAAGCTCTCGGACCAGGCCTTTGAGATCGCCGGTCACGGCATAGCGGTAAAACCCCGGCAGGCTGACCGGCACGCCGCGTTCCTTGAGCAGATCGGCGGTAGCCGCCATACCCTGGATGAGTGCCAGATCGGCCAGCGTGTACTCGCTCCGAGGCTCGCGCCAGGCGACATCCACGGTGGTGCGGGCAAACAGCAGCCGGGCGGCGTCTTCGGCATGCCCCTCGATGGCGCTGCGAAGCAACGGATCGCCCGGATAGTCGGTCCGGGCGCCCGCTGCCAGCAGCAGCTCCATGACTGCGACCTGGTTGTGCCGGGCCGCTTCACGCAGCGGCTCACTGCCGGCACAAGGGGCCGTGTCGGGCGCAATGCCGTAAGCCAGCAGGGCCTTGACAAACTCCGTCTTGCCGCCTTCGGCGGCGAGGGAGAGCGCCCGGTCGGAGCGGACCGGAAACAATTCAGCGGGATCAGCCATGGCGGCCAAATAGCGCTGGGCGGCGGCATCGTTGCCCACCCGAAGAGCCCGGTCCAGTGCCACGCTGGCAAAGGCTTCACCCAGCCACGGCACACGGGCGACAGAGCGTTCGGCCTCATTCAGGAACCGGCCGGGTCCCGGTTCTCCCCGGGCGGCCAGGAGCGGCGGCAAGAGCATGATGTCGCCTGTGGCCACGGCTGTCAGTTCCGCAGGGCCGAGCCACGGTACCACCCGTTGATGGAACTGCTGCAAACCGACGCTCAGGGCCAGCAGCACGAGCACCGTGACCGTCCAGTTCACGGAACGGAAAAGCGAGAGTCCCCTGGATACCTCTCGACCAAAGAGCCCTTCATGGAGAAAGAAGAGCGAGCTCACGAGTGCCAGGGCAAACAGACCCGCCACGAAGCCAAGGCCGGCCCAGAGGTAATGAGTGAAGCCACCCGGCAGGCGGGCCCAGTCCGGGGCCTCCGGCAGCACCCGGATCTGAACACGGCTGCCGACGCTGTAGGGACCCATCTCATCACCCTCGAACTCGATGGTCGAGCGGTGGATAAAGACCTCTCCGCCCTCGGGCGGCCAGCGGTAGCGGATGGTCGGCCGGTGCACGGAAACGCTGGAATAGGCGGTGTCAGATGGGCCGGTTGAGCTGCCGGTAAAGGTCTCGCGGGTTTCGTGGGCCGCTTCTTCCCCGACCACATGGCCCGCGACCGGCACGCCCTTGATCAGGAACCAGCAGTCCTGCCCCAGCTCATAGGCCCCGTAGAGAAAGGCGGCCAGACCGGCAAGCAGCATCACCGCCTGCACCGACTTGATGAGGACCATGAGGCGTCCGGCGGGTATCCTCGATACCCTGGCCGTGATCCAGGCGGCGGGATCGTTTCGCCCGGGTGCTTCATTGATCGTTTCCTTTAGGCTGCCACGATCAATCACCCCTTGCTCCTTGCCACCGACGGCGCCTTTCTTTTCACCCATTCACGCTTGACCGCTTCACCAGCCGGTGCGACGGCCCTGTCGGTCGATCGAGGTCCACCGGCCGTTGCGCATGACTCTGGCTCTTCCCTGGTGGAAGGTTTCCGCTTTTTCATACATGGGGGTAATGACGATCGTCCCCTTCCTGTCGATAAAGCCCCACAAGCCTCCCTCTATGGAGTGGTATTCGCCAGTTGGCCGTTCCCGGCAGCCCTCACAGAAGGCCGCGCGGCCGTCCGCAAAGGGACCGGCGAAATCAAAGCGCGGGGGAATGACCGCCTTGCCGTGCTCATTGAAGAACCCGATCTTGCCTGCCTCCCTGAACCGGGCCAGGCCTTGCCGAAAGGGATCGGGACCGTTATCCAGCAGGAAGGGGCGAATCAGGGTCCTTCCCTGGCGGTTGATGTACTTCCAACCGGAATCATCGGCGACGGCGGCGATGCCTCCCTGTGAAAAGGGCTGAGCAACACTGAACTGGGGATGGATGACAACTTTGCCCCGGGCATTCCGGTAGCCCCAGAGATGGGTGGCCGGGTCTTCGAAAGGGAACAGGGGTCCCAGGGAGAACGCGGTTCCCACCCAGAACAAAAACAAGGCCAGGAACAGCAGCAGCGGTCGTGATTTCCTCATCCGCATGAGGTGGCTCCTCTTCATGGGGGGTGAGCGATGGCAAATCAC
>CAZDKX010000411.1:0-3766 GCA_964505935.1 uncultured Syntrophobacteraceae bacterium | reverse complement strand
ATTCCATCGAGGAAGCCGTGGCCAAGATGATCCAGTCCATGTACATGGCCTGGGGCTTCCGTGTTCCCGTCTATCCGAAAATTTCCGGAACGTCCACGGCCCTCGCGGTGCTCAACAACCTGACCCGCAACCCATACGCCGGTGGGCTCGCCATTGACGGGGAAGACGGCGGCACCGGGGCGGCTTACGCCGTCTCCATGGACCATATGGGGCACCCCATCGCGAGCAATATCCGCGACTGCTACCTCAATCTGGTCAAACTGGGAAAACAGAATGAAGTGCCCTTATTCGCCGGTGGAGGCATCGGCAAGCACGGGAACCTGGCTTCCAATGCGGCGGCCCTCATCATGCTGGGAGCGAGCGGCGTCCAGGTCGGCAAGTACATGATGCAGGCGGGCGCCGGCTGTCTCGGGTCGGAATTTGATCGGTGCAACATCTGCAATATCGGCCTTTGTCCGAAAGGGATCACCTCTCAGGACCCCCGCCTCTACCGCCGGCTCGACCCCGAGAAAGTGGCCGAACGGGTGGTGGATGTCTTTCTCAGCTTCGATATCGAGCTAAAGAAGATCGTGGCGCCGCTCGGGCGTTCAACGTCCCTTCCCATTGGCATGTCCGACGCTCTGGCCGTCAATGACCACCACGCCGCCGAGCGTCTCAGCATAAAATATGTAGTCTAGGGTGGAAACAGGGGGCTTCATGCCGCAGGCGTGAGCTCCGGGAGTCAGCAATGGAAAGTCAGCACTATTTTCGCATTTCCGGAATGGAAAACGGGTTGCGGCTCGAATCGCGACTGGTGGAAGAGCGCATTCAGAAGGCGGTGGAGAGCGGCAACCGCCATCTCGAAATCGAGGCCTTTGGCCAGCACGGGCTGGGGGGAAGGTTGTGGAAGGCCGGTGAAGAACCGGTCCATGTCCGGATTCTGGGATCTCCGGGGCAACGGGTGGGGTCCATGGGCTTTCCCAACACCCGTATCGAGGTCAAGGGGCCGGCCTCTGATGATGTGGGCTGGTTGAATGCCGGCGCCGAAATCATCGTCCATGGCCATGCCGGCAATGGCACCGCCAATGCCATGGCTCAGGGGAAAATTTACATCGCCGGTAATATCGGCGCCCGCGGCATGACCATGACCAAGCGCAATCCTCGTTTCGAACCTCCGGAACTGTGGGTTTTAGGTTCGGTGGGCGACTATTTCGCCGAATTCATGGCCGGCGGCATTGCGGTCGTGTGCGGCCACCGGCCGCAGAATCCTGAAAATGTCTTGGGACACCGCCCTTGCGTGGGGATGGTGGGAGGCCGGATCTACTTCCGTGGGCCTCACCAGGGTTACAGCCAGATCGATGCCAAGCTCATCCCCATTTCCAACGAAGACTGGGAGTGGCTGGTCAGCAACCTCAAAGCCTATCTTGACGCGATCAACCATCCGCAACTCATCAAACAGCTGGGGGACCGCAGCCAGTGGCAGCTGCTGGAAGCGCGACTGCCCCACGAAAAAGGTTTAAGACCGCGGCTTCCCATCAAAGCCTTCCACCAGCAGGTGTGGGATCGGGAGTTGGGACGAGGCGGCCTGATCGGCGATCTGGTGGAGTTCGATCGCAGCCCCATTCCGGTGCTTGTCAACGGGAAGCTTCGCCGTTACGTCCCGGTCTGGGAAAACCGCCAGTACGTGCCGCCCTGTGAGGCCAGTTGTCCGACCGGCATCCCGGTCCATGAACGGTGGCGCCTGATCCGGGAAGGGCGGGTGGATGAGGCGGTGGATCTTGCCCTGGCTTACACCCCATTCCCTGCCTCGATCTGCGGCTATCTCTGCCCCAATCTCTGCATGAGGGGGTGCACCCGGCATACCGTCAACGTTCTGCCCGTGGACGTCATGCAGTTGGGCAAGGCCAGCATCAGGGCCAAGACCCCGGCCCTGCCGCCGCTCTCCGGAAAACGGGTGGCGGTTATCGGGGCCGGTCCGGCCGGCCTTTCAATGGCCTGGCAGCTGCGCCAGCGCGGCCATGAAGCAGTCGTCTATGACATGCGCGAAGCCCTGGGCGGCAAAATCTCAGCCCAGATTCCCAGGACCCGCATCCCCGATGAGGTGGTAGACGCGGAACTGGCACGGGTAAAAGAGGTGCTGCCCCACGTCCACCTCCAGCAGCAATTGACAAGGGGCGAACTGGAACAGCTCAAGGCCGATTTCGATTTTGTGGTGATCGCCGTGGGTGCCCAAAAGCCCCGCATTCTTCCCATCCCGGGCAAGGAAAAGCTGGTCCCGGCCCTGGATTTTCTCCGTCGGAGCAAGCTCGATCAGATCAAGGTGGGGAAGAAGGTCCTGATCATCGGTGCGGGGAACGTGGGTTGTGATGCGGCCACCGAAGCGCACCGCCTGGGAGCGAAAGAAATCACCCTGGTGGATATCCAGGAGCCGCTCTCCTTCGGCAAGGAACGCGAGGCGGCCGAGGCCGTCGGCGCCAGCTTCCGCTGGCCGTGCTTCAGCAAGGCCATTACCAAAAAGGGTCTCGAACTGACCACCGGCGAGGTCATCCCGGCGGACACCATCATCATCTCGGTGGGCGATATGCCGGACCTCGGGTTCCTGCCCGAGAACATTGCCACGGAGCGGGGCTTCATCAAGGTCAATGAATCCTTTCAGACCAGCGACCCCAAGGTTTTCGCCATCGGCGATGCCGTGAAGCTCGGGCTCCTTACCGATGCCATCGGCGCCGGCCGCAAAGCCGCCCAGGCGATTGCCGACATGCTCGAAGGGAAGCGCCCCCGGAGTGATGCCCGCCAGATGCTCGATACCACCCGAGTCAAGGTGGAGTACTTCGATCCGCGCCTGGTCAAATTTGACGGTGTCGAAGCCTGTGCCTCCCAGTGCTCCTCCTGCGGGTCGTGCCGGGACTGCGGGATCTGCCTCACCATGTGCCCCCAGGCGGCCATTTCGAAAAAGGAAAACGGTCAGGACTTCGAGCTGGTCGTCGATCCCGAGCGCTGCATCGGCTGCGGCTTCTGCGCCGGCGTGTGTCCGTGCGGCATCTGGGACCTGGTGGAGAACGATCCGCTGGAATAGGCCTGGCGTAGGCGTGGTCTGGCTCGGCAATCTGGGGCAGTTATCGAATGAGTCTGAGCAGGGCCACAATGAGGGCTGCCTGACCGGCGGCGATACCGAAGAACCATTTCAGAAGATCGGTTTTCAGTTCCGCCAACCGCATGTCAAGGTATTGCTTCGTAACCAACTGGTCGGAAGCCAGGAGACCGGCGAGGGCCTGCGCTTGAACTTCGGCTTGTTCTTCCGGCACACCAACGGCCTTGAGCTTCTTGACGTAATCGAGGGTGTCAAAGGTAAGAGTTGCCATGGCCTCCCCTTTCAGAAGAAGGATAGCCACATCTCAACGGCAAGTCAAAGCCGAATTCCCCGCTTGTCATCCCTGCCCGGCCGCCTCGGTAAAAGGCTCAGGGCGGGGTCTCAACAGGCCCTCAAAACCGTCCTCAGCAGGTAGCACGCTGTGCTGCATACATGCCATTTTGGTCTTTTCCCTCGGTCAGCCTTGATTCCTCTCCTCCGGTCTCCCACTGCTCCGTGCATGATCTTAAATCGCGTATTTCGGCCTCAAATGGCCTGTTTAAGGCTGATAAACGCTGGTTTTCCAGGCGCTTGTGCTTCTATTTCAGCAACTTGACTTGGCCCGACCCCGTTTGTCGACCCCGTTTGTCGTTTGTGCGTTCGAGGAGGTCAGTCATGAGATTTGCGGGAAAAGTTTTCAAGTCAGGCCGATATTGG
>CAZDKX010000410.1:0-3768 GCA_964505935.1 uncultured Syntrophobacteraceae bacterium | reverse complement strand
GCTCTCTTCTTCGTGAAGCGCACCAAAAAGCCAGGAAATCTCTTCGTGTCCTTCGTGTGACTTCGTGGATAGCATTTCACTGGTCCCCAAGCTCCGGCTCAGGAACCGGTCGGCCGGCCCTCAGGCATCCCAGATCGGCTTGGCGCCCTTGCCCAGGTAGGCTCGCTGAACCTCCCGGTGTTCCAGCAGCATGGTTCCTTCCCCCTGCAGCACCACCTTGCCCGTTTCCAGGACGTAGCCGCGATCGGCAATCTGCAGAGCGGCCCTGGCATTTTGTTCGATCAGCAGGATGGTCTTGCCTTCCTGTTTCAGTTCCTGGACGATCTTGAAGATCTCTTTGACCACCAGCGGTGCCAGCCCCATGGAAGGCTCATCCAGGACCAGCAGCTGTGGCCGGGCCATGAGCGCGCGGCTGATGGCAAGCATCTGCTGTTCGCCGCCGCTGAGCGTTCCGGCCAGCTGATGACGCCGTTCCATTAGAATCGGGAAGCGCTCGAACATGCATGCCATATCCTCCTGCACCTGTCCTCCGTTGTGCCGGTGGATGAAGGCCCCCATTTCGAGGTTCGCCTCCACCGACAGGGTGGAGAATACCTGGCGCCCCTCCGGGACCAAGGCGATGCCCAGGTGCACAATGGCTTCCGCCGAAAGCCCGTCTATCGCCTTGCCCTGGAATTCGATTTTCCCTTTCTGGTGTTTGACAAGGCCGCAGATGGTGTTGACCAGCGTACTCTTCCCCGCCCCATTGGCGCCGATCAGCGCCACCATCTCGCCCGTCCGCACATGCAGGGAAACCCCTTTCAGGGCATGGATGCCGCCGTAATATGTGTGCACGGTCTTAACCGTTAACATCTACCACCCATCACCCACCACCCATCACCCATCACCCATCACCCATCACCCATCACCTATCACCCATCACCCATCACCTATCACCCCTCCCCCAAATACGCCTCGATCACCTCCGGCCGGTCCTTGATTTCGCTCGGGGTGCCCGCCGCCAGGAATTCGCCGTAGTGCAGCACCAACACCAGGTCGGAAATATCCATCACCAGGTTCATATCGTGTTCCACCAGCATCACCGTAGTACCGCGCTGACAGATGCGCTGGATCAGCGCGCCGAGTTCCTCCGTCTCCCGCATATTGAGGCCGCCTGCGGGTTCATCAAGGAGGATGAGGCGCGGGTTGGTGGCGAGGGCCCTGGCGATTTCCAGAATCTTCTGCTTGCCCAGCGGCAACGTCCCGGCCTGCTGTTCAGCGACGTCATCCAGGCCCACGAATTCGAGCTGAATCAGTGCGCTTTCCCTTATCCCCTTCTCTTCCGCGCGCATGCCGGGAAAGCGCAGGCCGGTGGCCCAGAAGCCGCTGTGGGTTCGGCAGTGTCGGCCGACCATGATGTTTTCGAGCACGCTCATGGACCGGAACACCGCCACATGCTGAAAGGTCCTTGAAACGCCTGCTTCGGCGATCTGATGGGGGAACTTGCCGCTGATCTGCCGGCCTTCGAAGAGGACCCGGCCCGAGGTGGGCTGGTGGATGCCGGTGATGCAATGGAACAGCGTCGTTTTGCCGGCTCCGTTAGGGCCGATCACCGCTTGCACGATGCCGCCGGGGACGACATAGCTCAGCTCTTTGAGGGCGGTAAGGCCGCCAAACTGCATGCAAACCTGGTGAAGTTCGAGGATCGGCGATGCCGGCCCGCTTTTCGTTTCGGTCATGAACTTCCATCAGTCAGAGGTGCTTGGACTTTGCGGGAACCGCCCCTCAGCGACTTGAGGGAAACCAGTCCCTTGGGCAAGAACAGGGCAACGATGAGCAGAATAGCACCGTATGCCAAAATTTCAAAGTCCGCAAAGACGTGGAGCCATTCATTGCCGACGAACGTCATCAGCACGGTGCCCAGCAGGGCTCCCCACAGGCTTTGCATGCCCCCGACCATGACCATCAGGAGAAACCTTATGGACCACATGAGGTTGAAAGAGGCCGGATTGAGAAAAGTAACATAGTGGGTGTAGAGGCTGCCGGCCAGAGCGGCAAAGGCGGCGCCCAACACGAATACCTGGAGTTTGAAGCGGGCGGTGGGGACTCCCATGGCCTCCGCGGCCATCTCCTCTTCGTGAATGGCCCTCAGCGCCCGGCCCACCCTCGAATGCAGGATGTGGAAACAGAAGATCAGCGCCAGAAAGACCATCGACCAGACCAGGTAGTAGTAACCCATTTCGCTGGTGATCTTGACGCCGGCCAGAGAGAGGCTGGGGATATCGCCCATGCCGGATGGGCCCCCCGTCCATTCGACTTCTTCGTTGAGAATGATGGTTACGATAACCCCGAATCCCAGGGTGGCCATGGCCAGGTAATGGCCTTTCAGGCGCAGGGCGGGAATACCGATAAGCCAGGCGACCAGGGATGAGGCCAGAATGCCGACCGGCATGGCCGCCCAGGGGTTCACGCCGAAATGGGAGGTGAGAATGCCCGAGGTGTAGGCGCCGATCCCGAAAAAGGCCGCCTGAGCCATGGAAATTTGCCCGGCGTACCCCATCAGCATGCTCAAACCGATACTGACCAGGCTGAAGATGCCGGCAAAAACCATCACATCGAGGTAATGAGAAATCGCCTTCACCGGTTTCACCAGCCACGGGAATGCAGCGATCACCAGCAGCGTCCCCAGGAAGATCCCCCAGTCTTTCCTGCTCATCTCACCGGCCTCTCAAGCCGTCCCGAACCCGTCATTCCCCTACCTCTCATTACTCTCCACTTGTCACTCGCTACTCGGCACTCCTTACGCCTCACGCCTCACCCCTCACTCAAAACTTTTTAAGACTCGCCGCCTCTTTACTGCCGAACAATCCTTCCGGCTTGAAAAAGAGGGCCAGGAGCAGCAGGACGAGGGCCACCGCATCCTTATAGCCCGAGGATAGATAGCCGGCGCAGAAAGACTCGGCCAATCCCAGCAGGGCCCCCGCCGCCAGCGCCCCATGGAATTGTCCCAGGCCGCCCAGCACCGCCGCACCGAAGCCTTTCAGCCCCAGCAGCGCCCCCCGGTCATATTCCATGAGGGAAATGGGGGTGATGATCACCCCGGCCGCCGCCCCGACGGCGCCGCTCAGGACAAAGGACAGGAGCACCATCTGCCTCACCGGAATGCCGACCATGCGGGCGGCATTGGGGTTGTCGGCGCAAGCCAGCATGGCTTTGCCGTAGACGGACCGCTGAAAGAAAGCCGTCAGGCCAATGACCACCAGGGTGCTTATCCCTACTATCCAGAAAGCCTGCCGCTGAACCGCCGCTCCGCCGATCAGGATCGGACCGCCCGCACTGAAGGGCGACAGGCTGTAAGGGTCCTTCCCCCACCAGAACATGGCAATGCCTTTGAGTATGATCGAGATGGCGATGGTGATGATGATCAGCGAGAGCACGGTCACATCCCGGGCGCGTCGAATGACAAACCGCTCCATGATGAACCCCATGGCGCCAACCACCAGAATGGACGCAAAAAACGCCATGGAGATGGGCAAACGGAGGGTCCCCACAAAGAAGACGGCGCAAAGGCCGCCGAGCATGACGAATTCGCCCTGGGCAAAATTGATGATTTCCGTGACGTTGTAGATCACGTTATAGCCGATTGCCACGAGGGCATAGATGACCCCGATGGTCAGCCCGCTGACGGTGTATTGAAGCACATCACCCATGAATATCGATCACCCGTCGTTCAGGATCGTTGCCGCTTCTCATTGAGGAAATATTGCCCCACCGGTTATACCCTACCGC
>CAZDKX010000409.1:0-3810 GCA_964505935.1 uncultured Syntrophobacteraceae bacterium | reverse complement strand
CCCTCACCAGGAACTGGAGGAGGAGCTCACGGCGGTCTTCCGCAGCGCCCTCAAGTCCGCCGCCTTCATTGGGGGACCCGTGGTCGAGGCCTTTGAAGCCGATTTTGCGCGCTACTGCGGCACCGAATACGGCATTGGGGTGGGCAGCGGCACCGACGCTCTGCGGTTTGCCCTCATGGCCGGCGGCGTGAAGAAGGGCGACACCGTCATCACCGTCCCGAACACCTTCATCGCCACCACGGAAGCCATCTCCCAGGCAGGCGCCGTACCGGATTTCGTGGACGTGGACGGGCGCACTTCCAACCTGGATCCCGAGAAACTCGCCGAGTATCTCGAAGAGCGCTGCAGCCCGGGCGCGAAAAGCGGCCGGCCGATCCATCGCAAAACCGGGAGCCCGGTCACGGCGGTCATTCCCGTGCATCTCTACGGCCAGCCGGCCCCCATGGGACCGATCCTGGAACTGGCGAAAAAGCATGGCCTGCTGGTCATCGAAGACGCCTGCCAGGCCCACGGTGCCGAATACCTCTCATCCCCGCCCCCACCTGATAACAACCGCCTCACGCCTAACGCCTCACCCCTCACCTGGCAGAAGGCCGGCTCCCTCGGCCTGGCCGCGGCCTTCAGCTTTTATCCCGGCAAGAACCTGGGAGCCTGTGGCGAAGCCGGCGCCGTCACCACCAATGATCCGCAAATCGCGGCCCACATCCGCAAGCTGCGTGATCACGGCCAGGCGAAGAAGTACTATCACGACATGGAAGGCTACAACGGGCGCCTGGACGCCATCATGGCCGGCATCCTCCAGGTGAAGCTCGCCCACCTCGACCAATGGAACGCCCGCCGCCGGGAATGTGCCGCCCGCTACGCCGCCCTGCTGGCCGACCTCGACGGGGTCACCATCCCCTTTGAGGCCCCCGACGCCCATTCGGTCTATCACCTTTACGTCATTCGCACCTGCCGTCGGGACAGGCTTCAACAATACCTGACGCAACACCACATCGGCACGGGACTCCACTACCCCGTCCCCCTGCACCTGCAGGAAGCCTATCGCGACCGGGGCTACCGGCAAGGTGACTATCCGGTAGCCGAGCGCCTCGCCCAGGAGCTCCTCTCGCTCCCCATGTACCCCGGTTTGACGGAGGCTCAGCAGGTCCAGGTGGCTGAAGCCATTCGCCGCGGTTTGAGCAACGGGGCCTAGCATTTTACCCCGATATCTCGTGCTATCCTCCTTTAGGTTTGAATCTTCCATGCCCAATAAACCGGGTGAACCGTAGGTTGGGTTGAGTGACAACGAAACCCAACAAGAAGGGCACGAACTGTAGGTTGGGTTGAGTGACAACGAAACCCAACAAACCGGGCACGAGCGAAACGAAAATCTTCAACCTTATCGAGAATGTTTTAGGGTTTGACTCCAGGTAACCTCCGGTTTAAGTTTTAGGGACGTTCGACCCATAGTGAATTAACACCGCAGGGCTGCTTGGGAGGACTGAGGCAGCTTCTTTTTTTCTGAGGAGCATGCCCCCGCCGCCCTTGAACCCTGGGCAGAGGATGTAACCGAGTTGGCGGAGCTTTCTGAAATGAAGATTGTCGATTCTCCGCGCCATCATAGAGACGTTAAACGTGAAAGGTGAAGGGCAAAGCCTGCGCCTGAAAACCTTTTATCTCCCTCAGGCAGAGCGACATCGCGTGCTTGAAGATCTTGCCGCCCAGCTTGCGATGTACGAAGAAATCCTTTTTGCCTATGCCTACGGTTCATTCCTCGAAGACCAGCGGTTCAGGGATCTGGACGCGGCCGTTTGGGTTCAGCGGGAGAAGCTCCAAGGCATCACCTTTCATTATGAAGACACTCTTACCATTGAGCTTGCCCGGCAGCTCAAGCTGTCCTTCCCGCTCGATCTTCGGATCATGAATGAGGCACCCGTCAGCTTCCAATACCGGGTTTCCCAGGGCCGGCTGCTGCTCGACCGTGACCCGAATTACCGGGTTGAGATGATCTCCCGAGCCGTTGCCCGCTATCTTGATATGAAACCGTTGCTTCACCATTTTCTGAAGGAAGCGTATGGTCTTGAAGCTTGACCATGATCGCCTTCGGTCCAAGCTGAACGACATCTCCCGTTCTTTGCAACGTCTGCAAAAATTGCTCTCGATGAGCCGAGAAGCGTTTCTTGCCGATGAGGACAGTCAGGACATTGCACGCTCGCGACTGCTCACGGCCATCGAGGCAGCGCTCAACATCTGCTATCATGCAACGGCAAAAGCCCTCCAGCGCGTTCCGGACGACTACGCTCAGTGCTTCGTGCTCCTGGCCGAGGCGGCAATGATTCCCCATGATCTTGGCAACCGCCTGGCCTCCATGGCACGTTTTCGGAATCGCCTCGTCCATCTTTACTGGGACATTGACTACGGACAAGTCTACGATACCATCCAGACCGATCTTGATGACCTCGAAGCCTTCTCGCGCGAGGTGGCATCCTGGCTCTGATCCCCCTTTCGGAGTCGCCCAGAAAAGAAGGCGACGCCGCCTATCCGATGCTTTCCAACGAGCGGCATGCGGGAGCCCTTTTTGTTGGGTTTCGTTGCCACTCAACCCAACCTACAGTTCAGCTCGCTCTATTGGGAATGAGAGATTCAAACCTAAAGGAGACTTGATCTCCTCAAGGCTTTGGCAAACGAGGTCTTAGTTTTTTTCCATTCACCGGGTTAAACGCTTATGAGAACCGCAAGCTCTAACCAAACAGCTCAAACAGACGCGCTGAGGGAGTATTTAGGCCGACACGAGCTGGTGATCATGGCGTTTCTGTTTGGGTCGTGGGCAAAGGGACATGCGGGCCTTGATTCAGACGTGGATGTCGCGGTTTATTTGAGGTCGGAGGAAACGGCCTCGGAAGAAGTTGAAGCGGGCCCCCTATCCCAAACGGCTCAAGACATTTGGGGAAACTTGGAAAGAATCATCGGCCGGGAAGTCGACCTCGTGGTGCTGAATGACGCTGCGCCATCGGTCGCTCTCAGCGCGCTGCAGGGGATTCCGCTGGTGGTCAAAGACCAGGGCTTATACCTCGACTTCCTGCTACGAACGACTTCCGAGGCTGCGGATTTTCGTGAATGGGTGGAAAGCTACTGGCAGCTCAAGAAGAATTATACCACGAACGGCTGGAATCCGGGATTTCTGTCATTTCGACCGTAGGGAGAAATCTTAAGATCTCTCACATTCGTTCGAGATGACAATAGTCCAGATCTTACCCGTGCGCAGTATAGCGTCTTGCGGTGAGACGGTAGCCCAGGCAAAAAAGAACCTCACAGAGGTTATTCTGATCAATCTGGAAGAAGCCGGTAAACTTGGCACCTTGCCTGATCTGTTGCGCGACGCAGGCCTTGAGGAAGTTCACGGGGTCTTTATGGCACGAAAAGAGCTGATCGGCTTCACCCCGACTGAATTGGCAGTATGACATCCGGTATCAAGCCGACGACCTATCACCCGCGAAGCGTCCCGAACGGAGCTATTCCAATGCCGTCACCACGGAAGAAAGAAGTTGCCAATCCGCTCTCGGGAGGTAATTTCCCGGTGATTTTCGAGCAGGGTCAACCGAAGGCTCTAATTATCGACTGAGGGCGATGACTTTGAAGATCGGTGACCCGTATTGGGTAAATCTGGAGCCAACCATCGGGGATGAGATCCGGAAAAAACGCCCGGTTATCATCCTCAACGCCGGTCATTTCCATCATCGAATGGGTGAATGGGTGAAAACAAAAGAAAAGAAGGTGAATGGGTGAATGGGTGAATGGGTGAATGGGTGAATGGGTGAATGGGTGAAT